>NZ_JBHXPF010000047.1:0-61402 GCF_042718715.1 Streptomyces sp. NPDC058576
CCCCCTGGGGGAGGCGTCGCACCGGCGGGCCGCGGCCTTGTGGGCGCTGCGGGCTGGGAGGTGGTCTTCACGGCTGTCAGCCTCGGGCCAGAATTCCGTCGATCTTGGACTGGGCGTCCTTCAGCAGGGCGTCGATGTCCGCGTCCTTCTTCGTCAGGACCGCCGAGACGGCGCCGTCGAGCACCGCGTAGATCTGCTGGCCGTGCTTGGGCTCCAGCTTCATGTCGAGCTGCTGGCCGCCGTCGATGAAGGCCTGGTAGTTCTCGACCGGGACGTTGGCGGAGGCCTTCTTCAGCTCCTGGTCCTTGGCGTCGGTGGCGCCGGTGAACAGCCGCGGCTCGGGCAGGCCGACCGGGGACTTGTCCGAGGCCGCACGGGCGTAGTTGTTCATGTAGCCCTGGCCCGGGGTGAGGAAGGTCCACTCCAGCCACTTGAGGCCGGCCTTGATCTGCTCGGGGGTGGCCTTATTGTTGAACATGTAGCCGTCGCCGCCCATGAGGGTGCCCTTGCCGCCGGGCATCGGGGCGAAGGCGAGGTCCTCGTACTTTCCGCCGGCCTCCTTGACGATGCGCGGGACGTTGTCGGGGGCGGCGAGGTACATGCCGAGCTTGCCGGAGCCCATCATCTGGAGCGTGTCGTTGATGATGAGGAGCTGCTTGGCGCCCATGGAGTTGTCGCGCCAGCGCATGTCCTTGAGGTTCTGCAGGACGGCCTTGCCCTCGGGGGTGTCGACCGTGGCCTTCTTGCCGTCCTCGCTGACGACCGCGCCGCCCTGGGAGTAGATCGAGGCGGTGAAGTGCCAGCCGCCCTGGTTCTGGGCGCTGTACTCGGCGAAGCCGACGGTGCCGTCGCCGAGCGCGGCGATCTTCTTGGCCGCCGTCTGGACCTCGGCCCAGGTGGCCGGCGGCTTGTTCGGGTCGAGCCCGGCCTTGGTGAAGAGCGGCTTGCTGTAGAGCAGGCCCATGGAGTAGTTGGTGCGCGGGATGCCGTAGATCTTGCCGTCGACGGTGTAGGCGTCGCGCAGGGGCTGGGCTATGTCCTTGTACGCCTTGAGGTCCTTGACGTACGCGGTGATGTCCGCGGCCTGGTTGATGGAGACGACGCGCTCGGTGTCGGTGAAGTACGTGTAGAAGACGTCCTCCATCTGACCGCCGGCAAGCTTCGCGTCGAAGGTCTTGGGGTCCTGGCACGGGAAGGCGTCGTGCGCGGTGACGTCGATGCCGGGGTTCTGCTTCTCGAACGTCTTGACGTCCTCGTCGAACCGCTTGTGGTCGATCTTCGCACTCGGCTGGGGCCAGCAGTTGACCGTGATGCCCGTCTTGCCGTCCGCGGCGCTGTCGCCCTCGGAGTTGCAGGCGGCCAGGCCGGTGAGGGCCAGGGCGGTGGCGACGGCGGCGGTGCAGGTACGACGGAGAACAGAACTTCTCATCGGTGGACCCCTCTAGGGCAGGAGTGCGGGAAGCCCACAGCCCCGAGCTGTGCGGCGACCCACACTCAACCACCGCCGACGAATGTCCGCAAGATGTCGCGTTGGTTTCGTAAATCTTTGACAGAGCCTGCCCGTTGCCTGCTGTGGCGGCTGACGGAAGCGGTCGGATCGACGGCGCTCGCGGGGCGGTCGTGAGGCGATCACAGGGGCGCCCCCGGGGCGATCACGGGGGCGGCAGGCGCGGCAGCCGTCGGGGGTGGCGCGGCACGGGGGCGCACGCTGCCCGCAAGCGCGGTGGGAGCAGCGTCACGGGCTGATTTCCACGCCTCGGCGGCCGGCTGGGAGCGCTCTCCACGCGGCTGCGTGGACCGCTCACCGAAGCACGGCCGCCGGGCGATCGCCGCGGGTGGCCGGGGGGCCGCAGTGGCATCGGGTCCGTTGTCGGACGCCCGGCCTACCGCGGCCGCACCCACTTCCACCGGCGACGGCTCTTCAGCAAACCATCGCGTCGCGAACGCAAGAATATGGCAATAGTTGCAGGACGTTTATCGTCCCGTGATGGACATGGCCGCGCCGAGGCGGCCGCGACCGGGGTTGCGGCTCGCGGCTAGCGGACTGCGGCGCCCGTCCGTACGGCTCCGAAGTCGATGGCGCGGTCGGCCTCGCGCAGGACTTCCTCGGCCACCCGGCGCACTTCGGCGAGCACGTCGCCGTGCTCCTCCACGAGGCCGGCGTAGATCGGTGCTTCGATGCTGTCTGCGGAACTCATACGGTTCATTTCCCCGTCGGTCTGGTGCGGAAAGCCCCTGCCGGTCGGCGGAGGCGGGGGCGAGTGTACGTGGTGGGCGGCGGCGGTCGCGATTCCATTCCGGCGCGCGGACCCCGCCGCACCTGCTGGAACGGCTCCCCGAGCCGCCCCGGAGGCCGCGGCCGACGGCTCCGTCACCGGCTGCGGCGGCCCGTGCCGAGGTGTTCCACGGGAAAGCCCGCCCGGGCGGCGAGCGCGGTCAGCTCGTCGGCCCGGGCCGCCCGGGGACCCACCGCCGGGCAGCAGTCGGAGTCGATGTCGAGGACGGCCGGGGCTCTGCGCACCGGGTCGGCGCCCCGCGGGTCGGACATCGGGCTCCGCTCCAGCGGCCGGGCGGCCGTCTGGTGTCGGTCGTGGTTCGGCTGTGCGCGCGGCGGACGGCAGTTTGACGACAGGCCCTAGGGCCGCCGTCGCAGGGCCCCGGGCAGGGGACGGTGGCCCTCGGTCCATTCGTTGACCCAGCCGCAGCCCGAGCAGGCGTACCGCCCGTCGAGGCCAGCGATCAGGGTGCCGCACCGCGCGCAACCGATGTAGGTGATGTCCGGGTGCTCCGTGGCCGCTTCGCCATCGGCCGGGGGGCGCCGCTCCTGGCGGGATGAGGGCCTCACCGTCAGGCGTCCGTTCCCGCAGCGTCCAGAAGGATCCGCGCGAGCTCGCGGGGCTGCGAGAACATCGGCCAGTGACCGGTGTCCATCGTGACCAGCCGCCATCGCTCGCCTGTCAGCAGCTCGGCCACCTCGGGGCCCGGCTCGGGCCAGTCGAGCAGGCACTTGACGTACGTCGCGGGCAGCAGGCTCAGCGGTCGTGCCAGGACGGCGGGCTCCGTGAGGGTGGCGCCGGGGTGGGGCGTCGAGCCGCCGACGAACCGGGCGATCTGCTCCTCGGTGAGGCCCTGGCCCGCGCAGTCGGCGGCGGTCGGCGACGGCCAGAAGCCCCCGCTCGCGGCGATGGCGGCCTCCACGCCGGCCCGGCCGTCCGGCCAGCCGGAGACGAAGGACTCGCCGTCGGCCGGAACGCTGGAGTCCACGAACACGACGTGGGCGAGCCGGTCGCCGATCCGCTCGGCCGCCTGCCCGACCGGAATGCCGGAGTAGCTGTGCCCGACCAGCACCACATCGCGCAGACCCCGGCGCTCCACCTCGTCGACGACGTCCTGGACGTGGGTCTGCTGACCCGCTGCCACCCCTCGCTTGTCGGAGAGGCCCGACAGGGTCAGCGGGTGGACCCCGTGACCGGCCGCGCGCAGGTCGGGCTCCACGTCGCGCCACGCCCACGAACCGAGCCAGGCCCCTGCCACGAGTACGAATTGCGTCATGCCAGCAACGTAGCGCAGGGGCATCAGAGAGCCTCCGCGCACGACGCCCCGCCGACCCCGACCCGCCGGCCCCGACGCGCTCGCCGTCCCCCGGCTCGCGGGCCCCGGCGCGCCCGCGCCCCCGGGCCCGTCGGCCGTCGGCGCTTCGCTATCTTCGCAGGGCCGGAACGGGGTGGCGGGCGGAACGATCGCCGCCGCCCGGCCGCCGATCGAAGGAGAGCACCTGTGCGTTCCCCCGCCACCGACCGGACCGTGGGCGTCCTGCTGCCGCGCGATCTGCCCGCCGACCGGATCCTCCCGTACGCGCGGCGGGCCGAGGAGCTGGGGTTCGGCGCCGTCTGGGTGGTCGAGGACCTCGGCTTCCGCGGGGGGATCGCCCAGGCGGCCGCGGTGCTGGCGTCCACGGGCCGCATCCGGGTCGGCATCGGGCTGCTGCCCGCCGGGGCCCGCAACGTGGCGTTCGCGGCGCTGGAGATCGCGTCCCTGGCTCAGCTCTTCCCCGGCCGGGTCGACGTCGCCGTGGGGCACGGCATGCCGCACTGGATGCGCAGCGTCGGCCAGTGGCCCTCCAGCCCGCTCACCTTGCTCCGCGAGTACGTCGACGCCCTGCGGGCGCTGCTGCGCGGCGAGCTCACGCGGCGGCGCGGGCAGTACGTGCACCTCGACGGCGTACAGCTCGACCCCAGCGCGCTGCCCGAGGTCGTGCCCGACATCCTGGCGGGCGTCCGGGGTCCCAAGTCCCTGGCGCTCTCCGGCGAGGTGGCGGACGGGACGGTTCTGGCGGAGCCGGTCGCTCCCGAATACGCGCGGGCCGCGCTCGGGCACATCGCAGCCGACGGCCCCCACCGGCTCGTCGCGTACAACGTCGCGTCCGTCCACGCCGACCCGCTCACCGCGCTGGCCGCCGCCCGCCCTGGGCTGGAGTGGATCGGCGAGCCCGACTGGCACGCGCACATCGCCCCGCTCCCGTTCGCCGACGAACTGGTCGCGCTGCGGGCCGGGTGCGCGACCCGCGACGCGTTCGTCCGGCGCATGCCCGACGACTGGGTCGCCCGACTCGCCGTGGCCGGGACTCCGGCACAGGCCCGTGCGCGCCTCGACGGACTGCGGGCGGCGGGTGTCACCGACACCGTCCTCGCCCCGGTCGGTCCCGACCCGCTGGGGGCCCTGGAGTCACTGGCCTCGGTTCTCGACGCCTAGGACGCCACCGCGGTCACACCGAGCCCCACCACCACGGCAGGCACCGGCGAACCGCCGACCCCATCCACACCCCACGCACCACCGGCCCCCGGGACGTCACTGCGCGGACACACCGGCACCTTCCGATCCATGCCACTCGCCGATCGAACGGGATGCGTTGTCGGCCGTTTCTGACTGCTTTTCGCTATGAACGGAGGCAGTGGACCACGGCGAGGCAGGATGTCCCCGTGATGGGCAACCTCCCCGTCGTGACGACCAGTTTCGTCGGCCGCAACAGCGAACTGGTCAGCGTCGAACGGGCACTTCGAGATCATCGGCTGGTCACGCTCACCGGCAGCGGCGGGGTCGGCAAGAGCCGACTGGCCCTGCGCACCGCCGAGCGTGCCAAGAACCACTACACCGACGGCGTCTGGTGGGCCGACCTGTCCCATCTGCACGACGAGCAGCTGCTCGCCACCACCGTCTGCGACGGCGTGGGGCTCCTGGACCACAGCCCTCGTCGGCCGGTGGCCGCGCTCGGTGAATGGCTGTCCGGCAAGAGCCTGCTCCTCGTCCTCGACTGCTGCGAGCGGATCGTCGGCCCCTGCGGTCAGCTCGTCGCCGAAGTGCTCGCCGCGGCCCCGGGGCTGACGATCCTGGCCACCAGCCGGGAACCGCTGGGCGTGACGGGCGAGATGCGCGTCGAGGTGCCGCCGCTGTCCGCGGGCGACGACGGCGACGAGGCCGTCCGGCTCTTCCGCGAGCGCGCGGCCGCCGTCGCCCCGGACCTCTCGCTCGACGATCCCGGCAGCGCGGCCGCCGTCGCCGAGATCTGCCGCCGCCTCGACGGCATACCGCTCGCCGTCGAACTGGCCTGCGCCCAGCTCCGCGAGAGCAGCGCGCAGGAGATCACCGGGCGGCTGGCATCGCGGATGGACGACCTCACCGACGGCACCGCCTGGCCCCGCCGCCACCAGGCCCTGCGCACCACGATCGGCTGGAGCCACGAGCTCTGCGCACCGCTGGAGCGGCTGCTGTGGGCGCGGCTCTCCGTCTTCCGCGGTGTCATCACGACTGCGGACTCGGAGGCGGTGTGCGCGGGCGGGCCGCTGGACGCCGAGGCCGTCGCCCCCGCCCTGGAGCGCCTGGCCGACCAGTCCGTGCTCCGGCGGACCGGGGACGGCTACCGGATGCTGGACACGCTGCGCGAGTACGGGGCGATGTGGCTGGCCGAGCTGGCGGAGGACGCGCTCCTCGCCGACCGGCACGCCCGGCACTTCGCCCATGCCGCCGTCCAGGCGTACGCGGGCTGGCTCGGGCCCTCGCAGGTCCTCTGGTACCACCGGATCGCCGACACCCACGCGGACCTGTGCGCGGCCCTGGACCATCTGCTGGCGGAGGACCCGGAGATGGCGATGGAGATGGCCGGGTGCGCCGGTCTCTTCTGGAGCTGTTGCGGCCATCTGCACCAGGCCCGTACGTATCTGGAACGGGTGCTCGCCCTGCCGCTCTCCACCGGTCCGCACCGCACCCGGGCGCTCTGGGCCCTGGGGATCACCCTGACCCTCCAAGGGGACCACGAGGCGGCCCGCCGCACGGGCGAGGAGTGCGAGCAGGCGGCCCGCCGCGACCAGGAGCCGGAGGTGGCGCTCCTCGCGGCCCACTCCGTGAGCTTCACGTATCTGATGATGGGCGAGCCGCTCACCGCGTACTCCGTCAGCGACCGCGCGCTGCGCGAGCACCCGGGCGACCCCGCCGGCGCGCCCTCGCAGTTGCGCTGCCGGGTGATACGCCTGTTCGCCCTGTCCGCGCTCGGCCGGCTCGACGAGGCGTACGAGGAGGCCATGCGGCTCCAGCGGATCAGCCTGAGTTTCGGCGAGCACTGGGCGCGGGCGTACGCCGATCATCAACTCGCCCTCATCCACCTCCTCCAGGGCCGTCCCCGTCATGCCGAGAGCCACGCGCGCGCGATGCTCGCGAGCAAGCACGAGCTCCACGACAGCCTCGGCATAGCGCTCGGGCTCGATCTGCTCGCGGGAGCCATCGCCGCCCAGGGGAACGGGGTGGCGGCGGCCCGTGCCTCCGGTACGGGGCACACGTTCTGGCGCATGATCGGCCACCCGCACCGGGGTACCCCGGAGCTCGGGGCGATCCGCGAGCAGTGGGAGCTGAGGGCCCGGCAGGCCGCGGGCGACTCGGCGTACGAGCGGGCCTACCGGCGCGCCTCGGCCGACGACGCCGAACGCGGCCTGGCCCACGCGCTGGAACGCGGGAACCCCGGCTAGGGCCTGTCCGGCCCTTCCCCTCGTCGCCCGCGGGGCGGCCGCGCGGCATCACGTGCGTGCTCTCGGTGTGCCGGCCCCAGGCCCTCGTACCGGACGTACGTGGCTCCGGGGTCGGTGCGGCGCGCGTGCGGGCATGGCGTCGTGAGGCAGACGGGAAGGGCCGGACAGGCCCTGGGCCGCGCGAACCTCCGCCGGGGGCACGGGCTTAGCATCCTGGTATGACGTCCATCAGCCGGCTCCGTCCCGACCACGCCGAGGCCCTGCTCGCCTTCGAGCGGAAGAACCGGACCTATTTCGCCGCGTCCATCTCCGACCGGGGCGACGACTACTTCGCCGAGTTCGCCGAACGCCATCGCGTCCTGCTCGCCGAGCAGGACGCGGGCCTGCACCACCTGCACCTCATCGAGGACCCCGACGGGGGCGTCCTCGGCCGGATCAACCTCGTCGAGGTGCGGGACGGTTCGGCCGAGCTGGGCTACCGGATAGCGGAGGGGGCCTCGGGTCAGGGGCTGGCCACCTGGGCGGTCCAGCGGATCTGCGTGCTGGCGGTCAAGGACTACGGGCTCACCGCTCTGCGCGCGGAGACGACGCTCGACAACACGGGCTCCCGCGCGGTGCTGGCACGTACGGGGTTCGAGCCGCTGGAGGACGTCATGTTCGGCGACCGCCCCGGGCGGCGGTACGTCCTGGATCTGAGCGGGGGCACTCCCTTGGCCCACTGACCGGCGCCGCCGGGGGAACCGGCGGGTGTGGAGGGGCGGGCGCGGTCCGGCGCCGACGGTGTGGCGGTGATCGCCCGGATGGTCCACCTCGGGGGCAGGCACCGTCCGGCCGCCCGATGCTGGGGCTCGTGGGAGCGGAGCCAACCGCTCCGCCCGCCCCTTCGCCCACCGCCTTCAGGAGGCCCCCGTGCCCGCACGTTCCCATCCGGACGCCCCGCTCCCCCGCCCTCGGCCCCGGCGGCGCGGACCCGTGGTCGCCGCCCTTGCCGTCGCATCGCTCGCCGGGCTGATGAGCGGCCCGGCGCACGCGGGAGACGACAGGGGCGGGGACGGCGGCCCGCACGAGCCGGTCGACCGCCGGCTGCAGCGCGGTCTCCAGGCATTGGTGGACACTCCGGGAGGACCGCCCGGCGCCATCGCCGTCCTCACGGCCGACGGCCGGAACGAGGTGTACCGGGCGGGTACGTCGCAGCTCGGCACCGGGCGTCCGCCCAGGACCACCGACCACATGCGGATCGCCAGCACGGCGAAGGCCTTCAGCGGCTCGGTCGCCCTGCAGTTGGCCGAGCGGGGCGCGCTCGGCCTGGACGACACGATCGGGCGGCGGCTGCCCCGGCTGCCCGCCGCCTGGCACCGGGTGACGCTCCGCCAGCTCCTGAACCACACCAGCGGGCTCCCCGACTACACCGAGGACCCGACGTTCATCGCCGAGCTGACGGCCGATCCCCGCAGGCACTTCGACTCCCGCCGGCTGCTGGACTACGTCGCCGGGGACCCGCTGCGGTTCCGGCCCGGGTCCGCGTACCGCTACTCCAACTCCGACAACATCGCCGTGGCGCTGATGGCCGAGGCGGCGACGGGCCGGCGGTACGAGAAGCTCCTCGCCGAGCTGGTCTACCGGCCGCTCGGCCTGCGCGACACCAGCCTCCCGCAGGGCTACCGGCTGCCCGAGCCCTATCTGCACGGCTACGCGGTGGACCCGCCCGAGGCGCCGGAGGACGTCAGCACGGCGCTCAGCGCCTCGGGCGTGTGGGCGTCCGGCGGCATCGTCTCCACGCCCCGGGACCTGGGGGCCTTCATCCGCGGCTACGCCGGCGGGCTGGGTCTCGGCCCGGCGGTCCGCCGGCAGCAGCTGTCCTTCGTGGCGGGCAGCTCCGAGCCCGCCGGTCCCGGACGCAACAGGGCCGGTCTCGCGGTCTTCTCGTACGCGACGCGCTGCGGCACCGTGTACGGCCACACCGGCAACTTCCCCGGCTACACGCAGTTGGCCGCGGCGACCAAGGACGGCAAGCGGTCACTGACCGTCTCCCTCACCTCCCAGGTGAACAGCGCGACGAACCCCCGGCTGCTGGCCACGCTCCGCAAGCTCCAGGAGGACTTCGTCTGCCGGCTGCTCGACCGCCGGAAGCCGGGCGGCTCGCGCTAGAAGGCGGAAGGGGTACGCCGGGTGTCCGGCGTACCCCTTCGCGGGTCGGGCAGGGCGGCGGTCAGTCCTCGTCGGTCTCCTCGCGGAGGATGGTGTCGTTCTTGGCGTCCACGTCGAAGGTCGTCTTCTTCCAGTCGGAGCCGACCACGTCGACCTGCCAGATGACGGCGTTGCCGTCGTTGTCGTCGAGGCTGACGGAGGTGACGGTCCCCTTCTTCTTCTCGGTGGCGACCTTGGCCGCCTGCTGCGGGGTCTGGGTGGCCTGGGCGAGCCGGTCGGCCGTCTCCTTCTTGTCGTCCGCGTCCTGATCCGCGTCGACGCGGGCCTCGATCACCTTGCCGTCGACCGCGTTGATCCGGACGGTGTGGAGCGTGCCGTCCTTCTCCGCGACCTCCGCGACCCAGACCGGGCCGTCGGCGCCCGGGCTCGCGCTCGGGCTGGACGTGCCGGTTCCGGTCGGGCTCGGAGAGCCGGTCGGGCTGGGCGATCCCGTGGGGCTGCTGGTTCCGGTCGGGCTGGGGCTCTGGTCGTCGTCGTCCACACCCTCCAGGTCGAGGTCGACGAGCTTGCTCCCGGCGACCTCGCCGGTGGCGGTGGTGGCCGCGTCGTCGAAGGTGACCTTCGTGGCGTCGAGCACCTCCTTGCGCTCCTGCTGGTCCTCGGTCAGCTGGGCGGTGGCCGAAGGCGACGTCGTCTGCTGCTGCGGGACGACCTTCGCGGCAGCGGAGGTGGCCGCGCTCGTCGCGCTGCCCGAGCTCTGACCGCATCCGGTCATCAGAACGGCCGCGGCGGCGGCCATGCCGAGGGCGCCGACCGCCTGGAGAGTGCGGGATCGGGAGGAGGCACTGTTCATTCGTCGAGGCTCAAGTCTCATGCACGCATGCCTAGCCCCCCGGAACTCCGGTCATGTTGTCCTATCGGGCGGAGTCACCCGATCGACCGGGCGGGTCCGCCCGTTGGCCGTCGCTCCCCGGGCGGCGGACGCCGGGGTGCGAAACAATGGCGGCAGGGCCGTATTCTCCGCGCCCGGCCGGGAGGCCTTCATGGATCACATGGTGCACACCGAGCGTTACGAGTTGATCTTCCAGATGTCCGGCGCCGCGGACGACGTGGTCTCCGTACGGCTGACCGACCGGCTGGGGGCCGGCGGGTTCCCGGTGTACGAGGACGAGACGGGGATCGTCCGGGCCGAGATCAGCGACCGGGGCGAGGTCCGCATGCTCGCCAGCGGCGGCCACCAGGTCCCGGGGGCTCCCCTGCTGGCCCGCCCCCTGAGCGAGGACGCACCCGGCACACGGTGACCGGACCCGTCGGGCGGGGCGCACCGGTGCACGGTGCGCCCCGCCCGCTCGTGTGCGCCCGCCTCCGGCAGAGAGACCTGCGGGAACCCGCCCCGTCCGTTCATGCCCACACGTCGCCCGAATGTGTTTACATTCCCGCACCCCGGACGTAACCTGGGCGCGAAACCACAGACCCGGGCATGAAACGGAAACGAAACCACATGTACGCACCGGAGCGTCAGCAGGAGATCCTCCGCCTCGCCCAGGAGAGCGGCCGGGTCGATGTGCTGTCCCTGGCCGAGGAGTTCCAGGTGACGGCCGAGACCGTCCGGCGGGACCTCAAGGCCCTGGACCGGGCGGGGCTGCTGCGCCGGGTGCACGGCGGGGCGATCCCGGTGGGGCGGCTCGACTTCGAGCCCGACCTCGCCGAGCGCGACGCCCTCTCCGCCGACGAGAAGGACCGCATCGCGCAGGCCGCCCTCGCCGAGCTGCCCGCCGACGGCAATGTGATCGTCGACGCCGGGACCACGACCGCTCGGCTGGCCGCCGCCGTACCCGTCGACGCGACGCTGACCGTCGTGACGCACGCGCTGCCGGTGGCCGCCCGTCTCGCCGACCACCCCGGCATCGCGCTGCATCTGGTGGGCGGCCGGGTCCGGCACCGTACGCGCGCCGCGGTCGACGCCTGGGCGCTGGGTTCGTACGCGGAGATCAACGCCGACGTGGTCTTCCTCGCCACCAACGGCTTCGCCCCCGACAGCGGTCTGACCACGCCCGACCTCGCCGAGGCCGCGGTGAAGCGGGCCGTCATCAAGGCGGCCCGCCGGGTCGTCCTGCTCGCCGACTCCGGCAAGTTCGGGCAGGAGCAGTTCGCCCGCTTCGGCGATCTCACCGACGTGGACCTGCTCATCACCGACACGGGCCTCAGCCCCGACGACGCCCGCTCCATCGAGAGCCGGGGCACGGAAGTAGTACGCGCATGATCCTCACCGTCACCCCCAACCCCAGCCTGGACCGGACCTACGAGCTGCCCGGCCTGACCCGCGGCACCGTGCTGCGCGCCACGGCGGACCGCGTCGACCCGGGCGGCAAGGGCGTCAACGTCTCCCGCGCGGTCGCGGCGGCCGGGCACCGCACCGTCGCCGTCGCGCCGGTGGGCGGACCGGAGGGCGCCCTGCTCACCCGGCTGCTCGGCGAACTGGGCATCGAGTCCGCCGGTGTGCCGATCGCCGGGAACACCCGGATCAACGTCACGCTCGTCGAACCCGACGGCACCCTGACCAAGGTCAACGCGGCGGGTCCCGAACTGAGTCCGGCCGAGGCGGAGGACGTCCTCGAAGCGGTGCGGGTCCATTCGGCCGCCGCGGACTGGATCGCCTGCTGCGGGAGCCTCCCGCGCGGTCTGCCGCCGCAGTGGTACGCGGAGCTGGTCGAGCGGAGCCACCGGGCCGGGGCCCGGATCGCGCTGGACACCTCCGGAGCGGCGCTGACCGCCGCCCTGGACCGGGGACCCGACGTGATCAAGCCCAACGCCCAGGAGCTCGCCGAGGCCGTCGGCAGGCCGCTCGCCACGGTCGGCGACGCGCTGAAGGCCGCCGAGGAGCTGCGCGAGCGCGGCGCCCGGTCGGTGCTGGCGAGTCTGGGCGCCGACGGGCAGCTGCTGGTCGAGGCGTCGGGCGCGTATTTCGCCACCGCCCCGGTGGCCGCCGTGCGCAGCAATGTCGGCGCCGGGGACGCCTCCCTGGCCGGCTTTTTGGCGGCGGGCGGGCAGGGCCCCAAAGCGCTCACCTCGGCCGTCGCCCACGGGGCCGCGGCCGTGCAGCTGGCCGGAAGCCTCATGCCCACCCCGGCCGACCTCGATCTCGCGTCGGTCGTGACCACCTCCGACGTACCGCTGGACCGCGCGCTGAACGAGCCCGCCCCATGACCCCCGTCACCACGAGCACCCCGCCGTCCCCGCACCTCCCGTACGGACCCCACCCGTACGCGAGCTCCGCCCCGTCCCCCCGAGCCGCCGCACGGCGGTCCCCGAGCAAGGAGCACCGCGATGAGTGAGCTGATCACCGCGGAACTGGTCGACCTCGATCTGTCCGCCGCAACGAAGGACGCCGCCGCGAGGTCGCTCGCCGAGCGGATGGTGGCCGCGCACCGCGTCACCGATCTCGACGGCTTCCTGGCCGACGTCGCCGCCCGCGAGGCGCAGATGCCGACCGGCCTCGACGGCGGCATCGGCATCCCGCACTGCCGCAGCGAGCACGTGAGCGCCCCGACGCTGGCCTTCGGGCGCAGCGCGGCGGGCATCGACTTCGGCGCGGCCGACGGCCCGGCCGACCTGATCTTCCTCATCGCCGCCCCGGCCGGCGCGGACGACGATCACCTCACCATCCTCTCGGGGCTGGCCCGCAGGCTGATGGACCCGGAGTTCACCGCCGCGCTGCGCGCCGGAACGGATCCGGCGGCGGTGGCCGCGCTGATCCGGGGCGAGGAGCCGACGGCGCAGGCGGAGGCACCAGCGACCGAGGCGGAAGCCGAGGCCGGGGCCTCCGAAGCGGCCGGGAGCGCCCCTTTCCGGATCGTCGCCGTCACCTCCTGCCCCACCGGCATCGCCCACACCTACATGGCAGCCGAGTCGCTGGCCGCGGCGGGCCGCGCCGAGGGTGTGGAGGTGACGGTGGAGACCCAGGGCTCGGCCGGCTTCAAGAAGCTGGACCCGAGCGTCGTCGCGGCGGCGGACGCCGTGATCTGGGCGCATGACGTAGAGGTCCGGGAGAAGGCCCGCTTCCGCGGCAAGCCGCTGGTCGACGTCGGGGTGAAGGCGGGCATCAACCGTCCCGCCGAGCTGATCGCCGAGGCCCGCCGCAAGGCGGAGCGCGGGGAGATCGCCGCCGTGTCCGAGGCCGACGGCAGCACGGACTCCGGCGACGGGGACGGATCCGGTGCGGACCACGCGCACTTCGGCGTCCGACTCCGTACGTATCTGATGTCCGGCGTGAGCTACATGGTGCCGTTCGTCGCGGCGGGCGGTCTGCTGATCGCCCTGTCGTTCGCCATCGGCGGCTACGAGATAGCGAGCGCCAAGTCGGTGGCCGACCACTTCGTCTGGGGCGAGGCGGACAGCTGGGCCGCGCTGCTCAACCAGATCGGCTCGGCGGCCTTCGCGTTCCTGGTGCCGGTGCTGGCCGGGTACATCGCGTACGGGATGGCCGACCGGCCGGCGCTGGTGCCCGGATTCGTCGGCGGGGCCATCGCGCTCACGGTGAACGCCGGGTTCCTCGGCGGTCTGGTCGCCGGTCTGCTGGCCGGTGCGGTGGTGATGGCGATCCAGCGGGTCCCGGTCCACGCCACGCTGCGCGGGATCATGCCGGTCCTGGTGATCCCCTTGATCGCGTCGGCGGTCGTGGGCTTCCTGATGTTCATCGTGGTCGGCAAGCCCATCGCCTCGTTGCAGAGCGCGCTCACGGACTGGTTGAACGGCCTGTCGGGCTCCAACGCGGTGATCCTCGGCGTCGTCCTCGGCCTGATGATGTGCTTCGACATGGGCGGCCCGCTGAACAAGGTGGCGTACGCCTTCGCGGTCGGCGGTCTCGCCGACCCGACCGACGGCAGCCTCAAGGTGATGGCCGCGGTCATGGCGGCCGGGATGGTGCCGCCGCTGGCGCTGGCGCTCGCCACCACCGTGCGCAAGAAGCTGTTCACGAAGACGGAGCGGGAGAACGGCCGGGCGGCCTGGGTGCTGGGCGCCTCGTTCATCACCGAGGGCGCGATCCCGTTCGCCGCAGCCGATCCGCTGCGGGTCATCCCGTCGGTGATGGCGGGCGGCGCGGTCACCGGCGCACTGTCGATGGCCTTCGGCGCGACCCTGCGTGCTCCGCACGGCGGCGTCTTCGTCGTCCCGCTGATCGGCGAGCCGTTCCTCTACCTGCTCGCCATCGCCGCCGGAACGCTGGTGGCGACCGCACTCGTCGTCCTGCTCAAGGGCGCACGCCGGGCGGCACCGGACGGGGCCGGGGAGGCCGGGGCCACGGGCTCCGACGACTCCCGGGTCACGGTCGCCGCCTGAACACCCGAACACCCCGCACACGCATCCGCAGTCCCTCACCGAGGAGTGATCCATGCACCAGCAGACCGTCGCCATAGCCTCCCGCAGCGGGCTGCACGCCCGTCCGGCGTCGCTGTTCGTCAAGGCCGCCGCCCGCCAGCCGGTCAAGGTGACCATCGCCCGCGAGGGCCGCGACCCGGTCGACGCCCGCAGCATGCTCGCGGTGCTGGCCCTGGCCGCGCCGTACGGGGAGAGCGTGGTCCTCAGCGCCGAGGGCGACGGGGCGCGGGCGGCGGTCGAGGAGCTGGCGGAGCTGCTCGCGCAGGATCTCGACGCCGCCGCCTGACCCGCCGGGCTCTGCCCGAAAGTGCTCCGCCCGCGCCTGCCGGATCACTAGGTTGGGCACGTGATCGAACACTGGAACGCCTCCGACCCGGCCGTTCTGACGCTGCCGTCCGGACGGCTGGTGCGGGGCCGGGGCCTGCGCAAGCCGCTGCCCCCGGGCCCCGCACCGGACTTCGCCGTGTACCTGCTGGGCCGGACCCCGCCCCCGGTCTCCTGGGAGTCGCGGTGGCTGCGGTGGCCGGACTTCCGGCTCCCGGCGGACCGGGAGGCGGCACGGGTCCTCCTGAAGGAGGTGTGGGACCGGGCGGCCGGCGAGCGGGTCGAGGTGGCCTGCGGCGGCGGAATGGGCCGCACCGGGACGGCGCTGGCCTGCCTGGCCGTCCTGGACGGGGTCCCCGCCGAGGAGGCGGTGGCGTTCGTGCGGGCCGGCTACCACCCGCGGGCGGTGGAAACGCCCTGGCAGCGCCGGTACGTCAAGAACTTCGCGCCTCGCTGAGCGTCAGCGCCCGGCGGGCACGTTATTGAACGTCTCGGGCACCGGCAGGGTGGCCCAGCGGTCGATCGGCCAGGCGACGACGACGGCCCGGCCGACGACCTCGTCGACCGGGACCATCCCCTCGTTGGGGTCGTCCTGGTGGTAGCGGGAGTCGGCGGATTCCTGGCGGTGGTCCCCCATCACCCAGACCTTGCCGTCGGGCACGGTGACCTTGAACCGGCCGCCGCGCTCGTCGTTGCTGCACGGGGTGTTGCCGGGGAAGACGTACGGCTCGTCCAGGGCGGTGCCGTTGACCTTCACCGGCCCGTCGCCCGCGCACTCCACGGTGTCTCCGCCGACGCCGATGACCCGCTTGATGAGGTCCTTCTCCTCGGCGGAGGGCATCACGCCGATGAAGCTCAGTACCTTCTGCACGGTGTTGGGCTCGTCCACGGGCACTCCGGCGAGCCAGTCGGCCGGGTCGTGGAAGACGATCACTTCGCCGCGTTCCGGCTCCGACCCGAACCAGGGGGTCAACTTGTCGACCAGGACCCGGTCGCCCTGCTGGAGGGTGTTCTGCATGGAGTCGGAGGGGATGGAGAAGGCCTGCACCAGGAACGTCTTGATGAGCAGGGCCAGCACCAGGGCCATGCCGATCAGGAGCGGCAGCTCCACCCAGAACGGCCGGTTCTTCCGCGTCCTCGACCGCCGCGCTCCCGCACGCCCCATGGCACCGCTCCTCGCCCCGTGAACCGCCTGTGCCCGTCCCTCGGGGGACGGGTCCGGTGATCCACTCTATGGGGCGTGGAGCGCGGGGGCGGACGCTACGCGGGTTCCGCACCGACGGGCGGGACTCTCGCTCCCTCTCCGGCGCGCACGGCTTCGACGACGCTCTGGTGGAAGGTACGGCTCTCCTGCTCGGAGGGGCACGGCACGGGGCTGCCCACGAGAGTGAACCAGTCGGTGGAGCCGCTGTACTGCACGGCCACCGACGCCTGTCCGTCGAACCACGTCGTATGCACCGTGAGGTCGCCGCTCAGGATGCCCGCTTCTTCGGTGCGCACTCCGCCGGTGCCCGCGAAGACACCGCTGGTCGTCCAGGATGCCCAGCCCATGACGGTCACCTTTCGGACGATGGCAAGCCTTGTCCGGCCGATTTCTTCCGAGTATGGCACCGCGGGTGGGACTGTGCACGGGTGTGAGCCGGCCCGCCCCCGCGCCCCGGCCTCAGGCCCGTCCGAGCACCCCGCGGACGTAGGCGGCCTGGCCCGCGTGCTGGAGATCCTCGGCGACGACGCTGATCAGCCGGACGCCCAGGGTCACCGGGGGCGACCAGCCCGCGTCGACGATCCGGTCAAGGGCGTGGCCCTCCAGTCCCGCGACGAAGTCGAGCGTCCGCTCCTGCACGGCGTCGAAGTAGCCGAGGAGGGGTTCGGCGGAGTCGACGCGGACAGCGGCGACCTCGTCGCCGCCGTGCCCGTAGCCGGTGTCCGTCTCGTCGAACGGGAGCCCGAAGCGGTCGGCCCAGCCCTCGGCGAGCCAGATCTGTCCCGTTCCGGCGGCGTCGGCGATGTGGTCGTCCTGGACGCGGGTGAGATGCCAGACGAGCCAGGAGATGGAGTTGGCTCCCTCGTCGATCCGGGCGTTGAGGTCGTCGGGCGGGAGCCCCTCGACGGCCGCGTGGACGGCCTCCCCGACCCGGTCGAACGCTTCGGCCAGCATGGCTGCGGTGTTCATCGGCCCACTGTCGCTCACCGGGGACGGGGTCCCCGGGGTGCGACACTCCGCCGGGCAGGCCGGATGCGCCGTACGATCGGCTCATGGTCCGAAGCAGCGCGCAGAATGTCGATGAATATCTCGCCGAGGCCCCGGAGGCCCGCCGGGAGGCGCTCGCGGCGCTGCGCGCGCTGTGCCGGGAGGAACTGACCGGGTTCCGCGAGGTGATGGCGTACGGCATGCCCTCCTACGAGCGGGAGGGGAAGGGCGAGATCGCCTTCGCGGACCAAAAGCAGTACATCTCGTTCTACCTGATGCGCACGGATGTCCGCGACGCGTTCACGGACCGGCTGGCCGCGCACGACATGGGCAAGGGCTGCCTGCGTTTCCGCGATCCGCGGACGATCGACCTCACGCTCGTACGTGACCTTCTGCGGGCGACGGCGGCGACCCCCGGCACTCCCTGCTGACGCGGACGCGCCGCGGACCGGGCGTCTTCAGCGCGGCCCGCGCAGTCCGTGCAGCCAGTCGGTCAGCAGCCGGTTGACCTCGTCGGGGCGTTCCTGCTGGATCCAGTGGCCGCAGCCTTCGAGGATGTGGGCGGCGGACAGGCCCGGCAGGGTCTTCGGGTAGGCGTCGATGGCGTCGGACATCCAGGTGGTGGAGGCGTCCAGGGCGCCCCCGATGAAGATCGAGGGCTGGCTGATCGGTGTGCCGTCCCAGGCGGCGAGATCCTCCCAGTCCCGGTCGACGTTGCGGTAGCGGTTGAGCGCGCCGGTCAGGCCCGTGCGTTCGAACTCCTCGCTGTAGAAGTCGAGATCACGCTCGTCGAGCCAGCCGGGCAGCTGGTCCGTGGGGAACGTGTCGGCCATGCGCGCGCCCGGCGGTACGAAGAAGAGGGCCCCGTGGCCGGCGGGGTCGAGGGTGTCTCCGGAGAGGGCGGCGTAGAAGCCGGCGAGCCAGCCGCGTACGTCCGGTTCGATCTCCGCCTCGGCGCGGCCGGGGCTCTGGAAGTAGCTGACGTAGAACTCCTTCTCGCCGCCGATCGCGGCGAAGCCGTCGGTGGGGCGGGGGCCGCCGCGGGGCGCGTAGGGAACGCTCAGCAGGGCGACCGCGGTGAAGACGTCCGGCCGGAGCAGGGCACTGTTCGCGGCGATGGGTGAGCCCCAGTCGTGCCCGACGACCGTGGCGGTCTCCTCGCCGAGTGCGCGCACGACGGCGGTGTTGTCGGCGACGTGGGCGAGCATGCGGTAGGCGTCGGTGGCGGCGGGCGTGGAGGAACGCCCGTAGCCGCGCACGTCGATGGCGACGGCCCGGTATCCGGCGGCGGCCAGGGCGGGGAGCTGGTGGCGCCAGGAGTACCAGGACTCGGGGAAGCCGTGGACGAGCAGGACGAGGGGGCCCGTGCCCTGTTCGACGCAGTGGATCCGGCCGCCGGGGACGTCGACCGTCCGGTGCGTAGCGCCGGGCAGGACGGTGGAGGGACGGGCCGCGCGGTCTGCGGGCGGGGGCGGTACGGGGGTGGACTCCGGCATGGCTGCTCCTCGGGCGCCCCGTGCGAGGGGGCGGTCGTGACGCTTCGGCGGGCGGCCGGGCCCAGGAGCCCGGCCGTCCGGTCACGATCATTCGGCCGGTGGGGCCGCCCGGACAAGGAAATTTGCCGATCCGGCAAAGCACCGGGGTGGAGAGGTTCAGACGAGCAGGCTCAGCAGGTGGGCGCAGGCGGCGGCCTCGTCCGGGTGGCGGGTGATGACTTCGTACGTTCCGCGCTCGAACGCCCCGGTCTCCCAGCCGCCGTCGGGGGCCCGCCGGACGAAAAGGAAGTCCGGCGGCGTGGGAGCGGGCTCGTGGACGCCCTCGATCCGGTAGTAGCCGCCGGGGATCCGTGCTGCGACCAGTGCGGCGTGCAGGGCCCGGCGGTCCATGCGGGGTTACGCGCCGGCGGGCGTCAGGTAGGCGTGGTCCAGCAGCCACTTCACATTCAGCCGCCGGCCCTCGCCCGGGTCCAGGAACGCGGCGTCGAGCTTGATCTGCTGTCCTTGGCCGGGCTGCTCGAACCACGGGGCGATGGAGCCCTGCCAGACCCAGAAGGGCTTGGCTACCTTGTAGACGCGGTAGTCGCACGGGGTGTCCGCGTCACGGGTGTTGAGGTTCTGCGGAGGCAGGGCGCGCTCGGCGTAGGCGTCGCCCGCGGGGGCCAGATAGCCGCCGTACTCCGAGCCGAAGCGGTCCAGGCGCTGGCCGGTGCGGAGCTTGACGGGCTCCTTGTCGATTTCGCCGTTCACCTCGGCGAAGCCGTCGTTGGGCGGGTACTTCCAACTGCCGGTGTCCGCGGGCCCCTCCCAGTACTTCTTCAGGAAGTCCTGCGGGGTGAGGTCGCCGGTGCGCCGGTAGCCGTTCAGGAGCGGGCCGACCGGGGCGAGCCGCTTGCCCGGCAGCCATCTGGGGCCGAGGCGCGCGTCGCCGCCAAACTCCCCGGTGCAGGGTTCGTGGCGTTCGGCGGCGGGGGCGGGCCGGTCGGGCCCCGGTGCGGCGCTCGCGGTCGGAGCGGTGATCAGACCGGCGGTGATGCCGAGCGCGGCGAGTGCGGTACGCATTCGGTTCATTCAGGAGTCCCCTTGAGCACGGATGATCCATCAGGACAGCTGACGTAGGGTAACCGCTCGGCTACCCGGAGACTCCGCGCCATGCCGCCTTCCGGCCACCGGGGAACAGCACCGCGCCCCGGCCGCGACGATGCGCGACCGGGGCGTGGCGGCCGGCCGGGTGTGCACCCCCGGCCCGCGTTGGCGCTAGCTGACGTTGACGTCGATGCAGGCGTAGAAGGCGTTCGAGGTGTCCGCGATGTTCCAGACGGCCAGGACCTTCTGCTTGCCGGTCTTGTTGCCGAAGTCGACCTGGTGGGTCACGGTCGCGCCGGGCTGCGCGCCGCCGTCGTCGAACTCGGCGATCTTCTCGCCGCCCACGAAGTACTGCCAGGTGCTGGTCGAGTGGCGTGCGGTGATCTTCCACTCGAACGGCTGGGAACGGTTCACCGGAGTGACCGACCAGCCCTTGGAGTCGTCGTCCAGCTCGGCGAAGCCGCTGTTGCCGCCGCTGCAACTGGTGAGCCCCTTGGGGCCCTCGACGCTCTGGGGTTCGTACTTGATGGCGCCGCAGCTGACCGTTCCGGCGGCACACTGCGCCTGCCTGCTGGGCGGGTTGGAGATGTAGCCGTGGGCACTGGCGGAGGTCGCCGGAAGGCTCAGGGCGAGAACCGGGGCGAGCACGGCGCCGACGGCGAGTGCGGTCTTCCTTTTCGCGTGCATGCTTCTCCTTCACATGAGACCGCACCGCGCGGTGGCGGGCCGTGGGGGGCCCGGCTTCGACGGCGAGGCCTCGCGAGTGTGGGGCCAAGAGGCGCGAAGGGCTGCAAGTCCCTTGCCGGACACGCCTGATGGCAGGTGTCCGGAAAGGCCTTGCACTTGGACTAGACCATACCCACCGACGCGTGCACGTCAAGGGTGGCGGGCGACGGGCGGGCTCCCCCGGGAACCGCGCGGGCGGCCGCGCGGAGTCCGCACGGCCGCCCGGGTGACGCGATCATTCCTGGTCGTCGCCGTACCGCACCGTGACCCGCTCGAAGCCGAGGGAGCCGAGCAGACCCTTCAGCATGTCGGCGGTGTTCTTCTCGGCCCGGGCGGTCAGTTCGCTCTCCTTCGCCGCCTCAGCGATGTGCTGGACGGCGACCTTGTTGACGGCCTGCTCGCTGCCGGGGTTGTCGGAGAAGAAGTCGCCCAGCCGATCGAAGAGACCCCGCTGCTTCGACACCGCGTAGGAGCGGTCGGGATCGAGGGCCGGCTTGGCCAACGCGGCTCGGGGCAGCCGGAGTTCGGCCGCAGTGCGGTCCTCGTTGACCACGACGCCGCCCTCGGTGACCTTGCCCAGGTCGACGGAGGCGGCGACCGTGCCCGCCCCCACGAACAGCGTGCGGGTGCCGCGCAGGGCGTCGGGGACGAACTTCGTGTCCTTCTCCAGGTCGACGACGACCTGGAAGTTGCCCGAGGCCGCCTCGTACGAGCTCATGTCCTGGATCGACTTGAGCACGGCGGGGCCCGACCTGTCGTGGGTCTCCTCGCCGAAGAAGTCGCCGAGTCCCGGCAGCAGGCTGAGCCGGCTGCCGGCGAACAGCAGGACGAGTACGGCCGCGCCGATGCCGAGGACTTTCAGCCATCCCCGCGAGGGGCGGGCGGTGCGCTTTCCGTCGCCGTGGGGCGCGGACTCTGGGGTTACGTCGCTGGACGTCATGTTCTGCGTGTGACCCGTCTCCGGTACTTTCAGTCCGCCTCCCGGCATCTCGCGGACAAAATCCCGCACAAAATAGGCCTGTTCCGATACGGGCGGCAGACGCGACGGCGCTCCTGGCGGCCGGGCCGGGGCCGTCAGCGCGGCGAGGCCGCCACCCGTACCCGGTCGCCGCCGCCGTCGGAGAGGAACGAGGCCAACTCGCTCCCCTGGTCGGCCACGGCGGCCCGATCGGCCCGGGAGAGGGTGCGCAGGGGCTCCACCGTGACCACGTCATCGACGACGGTCCAGGTGGCGGCCACGCGGCCGTCGACCAGGACGACACGCTCTCCGGCCACCGAGAGGCCCCGGTGGGCGTCGTCGATGATCCGGCTCCGGTCCTGATAGCCGAGGATCGCGTTGTCGAAGGCCGGCAGGAAGCGCACCGGGGCGGGGGTGTCCGGATCCGGTAGCGGCGCGTCGGGCAGGTCGAGCAGCTCCCGTCCCCGCTCGTCGCGGAAGGAGACCAGTTCGTCGCGTACGGCTGCCACCGCGCCGGGCAGCCCGGCCAGGCCGGACCAGGCGCGCAGGTCGGCCGTGGCGGCGGGCCCGTGGGCGGCCAGATAGCGCCGGACCAGCATCCGGCCGACCGGGTCGGCGCCGTCGGGGGCGGGTGGATCGACCGGGCGGCCCAGCCAGGAGGAGAGCGCGACGTTGCGCACCCCGCCCTTCGTCCGCCACAGCCCCCGGGGCGGCGCCTGTGCCATCGGGACCAGGGCGGCCACCACCATCTCGCCCAGGGGCCGGGGCCCGAGACCCGGCCGGCCCGGTGCGAGCTCCCGCACGATCTCGGCCGCGGTGCGGGGTTCCCCGTCGGACATCAGGTCCCTCGCGTCCGCGGCGAGTTCTTCGAGGTCGACCCCTTTCAGCTCGTCGCGGTAGACCCCGAGCACCTTCTGACGCAGCATCGCGTCGTGGCGGGAGCGCCAGGCGAGAACGTCGTCGGCGGTGACGAGGTGGACCGTGCGGCGCATCAGGTGGGTGCGCACCACGCTGCGCCGGGTCAGCAGATCCGAGAGAACCGCCGGATCGAAGGCGGTCAGCCGGGACCAGAGCCCGACGAAGGGCTCCTGCGGTTCCTGCGCCTGGAGGCCGCAGAGGTGGGCCACGGCGTCCACGACCGGCGGACCGGTCCGCTCCAGCAGCAACTGGCGCGCCAGCATGGCGCGGTTGAGCGCCCGGTCGTCGAGGACGGTCACCGTGTCGTCTCCGCCTTCCGGTCGCCCGCCGGCCATCGCTCGCCGTCGGTTCCTCGGTCTCTCCCGCGGATCACGTCGCCTGCCGCCCGTCGAGCGACTCGCGCAGGATGTCCGCGTGCCCGGCGTGCTGGGCGGTCTCGGCGACGACATGGGTCAGCACCCGCCGTACGCTCCACTCGGCGCCGGGTTCGTTCCAGGGCGCCTCGGGAAGAGGGTGCGCCGCCGAGAGGTCCGGGACGGCGAGGATGATCTTCTCGGTGCGGGCGGCGATCTGCTCGTAGGCGTGGAGGATGCCGGTCAGCGTCTCGCCGGGCAGCATCCGGAACTCCTTCTCGCGGTCGATCGCCCACTTCGGGTACTCGCGTGCGGTGCCGGCCATGAAGTCCTCCCAGGTGACCCCTTCGGGCAGGGAGAAGTCCATCGCCGAGGGACCCTCGGTCGCGAAGTTCAGCCAGCCCTCCTCCATGGCCATGACGTGCTTGACCAGGCCGCCCAGACACAGCGCGCTGACTGTCGGGGTCTCACCGGCCTGCTGGTCGTCGAGGCCGTGCACCGAGGAGGTCAGGGCGGCGCGCGCGGCGGCGAGGGAGGCGAGCAGGTCGGTGCGCTCGGCGTCGGGGGCCGTGGAGGGTGTGGTCATGGTGATCGAGTCCTTCCGGTGTTCCGTCGTGCGGTGTGGATCGACCTTCTCAGGAGAAGCGGCCAGGGTGTGGCCTCCACTCCGCTCATACTGGTGTCATGCCGAAGACTTCAGCCCGACTGCTGGCATTGCTCTCCCTGCTCCAGGCGCGCCGCGACTGGCCGGGTCAGCTGCTGGCGGAGCGGCTGGACGTCAGCCCGCGTACGGTGCGGCGTGACGTCGACCGGCTGCGGGAGCTGGGCTATCCCATCGCGGCCTTCAAGGGGCCCGACGGCGGGTACCGGCTGGACGCGGGCGCCCGGTTGCCGCCGTTGCTGTTCGACGACGATCAGGCCGTCGCCCTCGCCGTCGCCCTGCGGACCGCCACCGCGACCGGCGCCGGCATCGGGGAGGCCGCGGCCCGCGCGCTCACCACCGTCCGGCAGGTCATGCCCGCCCGGCTGCGCCATCGCGTCGACGCCCTGAACGTGACCGCCGTCGAGCGCACGGGGGGCCCACCGCAGCCGCAGGCCGACCCGCGCGTCCTTCTCGCGCTGAGCGACGCGGTGCGCGCCCACGAGGTGCTGCGGTTCGACCACTCCCCGGCGTACGCGCCGCCGGGCGCCGCCGCACCGCCCGCGGTGCGACGGGTGGAGCCGCACCGGCTGGTCACCTGGGGCGGGCGCTGGTATCTCGTCGCCTGGGACCTGGAGCGTGCGGACTGGCGGACCTTCCGCGCGGACCGGATATCCCCGCGCACGCCCACGGGCCCCCGGTTCACGCCGCGCGAGGTGCCCGGAGGCGATGTGGCCGCCTTCGTCGCCGCCCGGTTCCAGGGCTCCGGGGCCCTCGGCGAGTGGCCCTGCCGAGGCGAGGTGATCCTCGACGCGCCGGCCTCCGAGGTGGCCGGCCACCTCCGCAACGGGATCGTCGAGGAGTGCGGCCCGGACCGCTGCCGGGTGGTCGTGGGCGCGTGGTCGTGGCCCGCTCTGGCCGCCGGACTCGGCCGGTTCGACGTGGACATCGAGGTGGTCGGGCCCGAGGAGCTCAGGGACGCCTTCGCCCTCCTGGCCCGCCGCTACGCCGCCGCGGCGGGCCAGGGGCACCGTGGCTCCACGGGGTCCCGCGCCCCTTAGCGGCCGACGAGGCGGGTGTCGGTCGTGTCGTCGGTCGTCGAGGCGGTCACGGACGAGGTGATGTGCCCGGCGAGGCCGAGCACCAGGAACAGCACCACGAGCCACTTCGCGGCGCTGCTCAGGACCAGCGGGCGGGTGGCCGAGCGTGAGTGCTCCGGAGCGACGGCCAGGTCGTCGTCGCCGAACAGGCCCTTGGGATAGGCGGGGGTGAGCATCATGACGTACGCGGAGAAGCGCATCCGGTAGCGCAGGGTGGCCGCCGTCGCCTCGAACAGCGGGCGGGGCATCCGGCCGAGACAGAGCGTGATCAGCCACCAGACGAAGGCCAGCGCCCACCATCCGTACACGGCGAGGCTCTGCACGATCGCCGCCGGGATCATCAGGAAGACGCGGAACAGCACCGCGAGCCGGTTGAGCGGGGTGGGCCGCACCTCGATCTGCACCGGGTAGTCGGCCGGCGGGGTCAGGGCGAACGGCGGGTAGCGGTCGATGAGCAGCATGTCGCTCGCCGAGACGCGCATGTCGTAGCCGAGGACATCGGTCAGGAACCGGAAGACGGGGTCGGGCAGCCGCCCCAGGACCAGGGCCGCGAACCATCCCACGATGACGGTGAAGAACGCCGCGATGTGCAGGACGAACAGCACGATGAAGTGCGGGATCAGCAGCAGGAGTCGCAGGAGTACGGTCAGCCGCCGCTGGCGTGCCGGTCCGGCGATGTCCAGGACGGGCCTGAACTCGTCCGCGTCCGTATCCTTGCGGCCCGGGCTCCACTGGCCTTCGGCCATGTCGGTCCTCCTCGGCAGGAGATCCTTGACGCATCCGCGCGCAGGACGTGTCCCCACCGTGCGTCCGGTCCGGGCCGCCCGCAAACGGCCCGGACCGAACGGGTGCCGGGTCCGCAGGGCTGCCGGACCGGACGGCTGCCCGGCTCAGCGCCTGCGGACGCGGTCCAGCAGGGAGCGGACGCCGCCGGAGCCGGTGGCGGGCCGGCCGGCGCTGTCCGTACCGGCGGTCTTCCGGGTGCGGGAGCCGCGCTTCGTCGCCGTGGCCGTGGCCGAGGGCTTCGTCAGCGCCCCTTGTCCGGCCTTGGTGCGGGCGGCCTTCCTCCGGGTGTCTGTCGTGCGCGCGGCCGCCTTGCCGGTGGCCTTCCTCGGGGCGGGCTTCGGCTCGGCCGCGGGCTCTTCCGGCCGGTCGGCGGTACGCGGAGCGTCGGCGTAGACGTAGTAGCGGTGGCTGATCCGGCGGCCCAGCAGGAAGTACCCGAGCAGCGCGCCCGACGTGTTGAGGATGACGTCGTCGATGTCGAAGGCGCGTCCCTGGACCAGGGCCCCCTGGATCAGTTCGACGATCGCCATGGCGACGGCCGCCAGCAGCGTCGTCCGGATCATCCGCAGGCGACGGGGTACGAAGAACGGCAGCAGGAGTCCGAACGGCACACCGAGCAGCAGGTTTCCGCCCGCCTGCTTGCACGCGGCGAGGAAGGTGTAGTCCTCGGCGTACTGGCGCAGCGAGCGCCCGGGGCGGAGGTTCGAGGTGACGAGGTCCTCGGAGGCCGGTGAAGGGGTGAGCGTCACCTTGGCCAGCAGGACGGAGAACGCCACCAGTCCCGCCAGCGCCGCCGCCAGCACCAGCCCGCGTACCAGCACCCGTACCCATGTCCCCTGGCGTACAGGGGGATTCGCCTCTGCTGTCATGGCCGACAGATGCCCCCGCCCGGCCGGAACACACGCCTGGGCGGGCCATGGAGCGAAAACTCGTCCGGCCGTCCGCGCCCGCCTGCGACGATGTGCGCATGAGCGCAGACAAGAAGAGGGACCTGCTGAAGGAGACCGACCGGTTGCGTGAGGAGGGCCGGCCCGAAGAGGCGCGCAGCCGGCTGCTCGCCCTGACCGCCGAGTATCCGGGCGACGCCGAGGTGGCCTACCGGACGGCGTGGATCCACGATGTGCTGGGTCTGGAGTCGGAAGCGGTGCCGTACTACGAGCGCGCTCTGGCCGGTCCGGAACTCGCCGCGGAGGACCGGCGCGGGGCGTTGCTGGGGCTGGGCAGTACGTACCGGGTCCTCGGCCGGTTCGGGCAGGCGGTGGAGACGTTGCGCCGGGGCGTCGAGGAGTTCCCGGACGACGGCGCGCTGCGGACGTTCCTGGCGATGGCCCTGTTCAACACCGCCGAGCACCACGAGGCGATGCGGCTGTTGCTGGAGCTGACGGCCACGACCAGCCAGGACCCGTCCGTCCAGCGGTACCGGCGGGCGATCGAGCACTACGCGAAGGACCTCGACGAGACGATGTGATCGGCGCGGGGCCGGGGCATCGTCCGCGGCGCGCCGCGGCACGGACGACGCGCCGGTCCGGGAGCGGCGGATGCCGAGAATGCTCGGGTGTCCACCGCTCCCCCGGCGCCTCCGCCGTCTCCGCCTTCCTCGTCCCCCTCATGGCCGTCCGGGGCCGGTGCTGTGCCCTGGCGCGGCGAGGGGGCGCTGCTTCTCCTGTCCGCGGCTTCCGGGGCGGCGGACGCGTTCGTCTTCCTGTGCGTGGGGCAGGTCTTCGCCGGCGTGATGACCGGGAATCTCGTGCTGCTCGGGGCTTCGGCCGCCGGCGCGGGCGAGGACGGCGTGGCGCTGAAGGTGGCCGTGGCTCTGGGGGCCTACTTCTGCGGGGTGGCGGCGGGCGCGCTGATGGCCGGACGGCGGGACCCCGGGGTCCCGCTGCTGCTGGGGGCGGAGGTCGTCCTGCTGGGTGCGGCGGCCGTGCTGTGGGGGCTGGAGCTGGTCACGTCGTACGGGGACCGACTCGGGCTGCTGGCCCTGGTGGCGGTGGCGATGGGCGTCCAGGGGCGCGTACGGGTGACGCCGACGAACTACTTCACCGGGACGCTGACCTCGCTCGCGGGTCGCGTGGCGTTGCGGGAGCTGCGCGGCGGGGACGGGTGGGTACTGGGTCGGCTGGCCGCTGTGGTGGCGGGGGCGGCGGTCGCGGCGCTGGCCGAGCGGTGGTGGAGCCCCGGAGCCGCGCTGGGGGCGGTCGTGATGGCGGCCGGCGCACTGGCCCTGGAGACGTTTCCGGGCCGGGGCGGCCCGTTCCGGCCGGGCAAGGGGAAGCCCCGGCCGGATCGGGGGAATCCAGCCGGGGCGGCTTGAGTGCGGGCGTGAAGGGCGGTCGCCTCTCGGCGGAGGGCTCCACGGGGCTTCGGCAGTGCGATCCTCCCCATGGGCTACAGGTGAGGCCCGGGGACACTGTCCCCCTCACACCCACGTATAGATGAACGATAAACCATCCTTGGGCGTTCCCGGGAATCCGCCCCCCTGGATGTGATCCACGGCACGGATTCCCCGACTCCCTCCCCGGTCAGGTCAGGTCACGTCCGGTCAGCCACCGGCCGTCTCGCCGGTGCCGTAGCGGCGCCGGAACTGCTCGACGCGGCCCGCCGTGTCGAGCACCTGACGGCCGCCGGTGTAGAACGGGTGGCTCGCCGACGAGGTCTCGACGTCGATGACGGGGTAGGTGT
Source organism: Streptomyces sp. NPDC058576 (assembly GCF_042718715.1). NCBI lineage: Bacteria > Bacillati > Actinomycetota > Actinomycetes > Kitasatosporales > Streptomycetaceae > Streptomyces > Streptomyces sp. NPDC058576. Next base: position 27,804 of record NZ_JBHXPF010000047.1, read on the forward strand.
TGCCGTCCTCCCACTCCACGCGCTCGCCGGAGTCGGCGGTCGAGCGGGTCAGGAAGGCGACGTCGGCCGTGCGGTCGCGGAAGACCACGGGACGGGACACGGGGTGGATACGGGACTTCATCGATGCGTTCCTTCCTCACCGCGGACAGCGGTGGCGTACAGGGTGACGGACCTCTTCCGGGCGGTCAGCGGACCTCACGGAACAGGACGTGCCGTCCGGCGGCGGAGTCGAACTTGCGGAGCTCCAGCCGGTCAGGGTTGTTGCGGCGGTTCTTGCGTGTCGCGTAACTGCGGCCCGTTCCGGCGGTGGACCGGAGGGTGACGACGGGCCTGGTCTCGCTGCGTGCCATGGGCGCCTCCCGATGCCTCTGCCGACCCCATCCCCAATCGGGAATGAGATTCGTTTTCGTTCTGGTGAGGTAACGCGGGGCCGCCTCTCCGCATTCCCGCCCCTCGAACGCCCGGAGTCGCGCCGCCAACCCGCCCCAGACGCAAGCCTGTTCGGATTGCGGCCGCCCCGGAGAGCCGCTGGCATATGCCAGACGCAACAACGCATCGAGTGTTGCCAAATCCCTTACGGCCCGCCATGGCCTGTGCGACAGTCGGTAGCGGTTCACCCCTCAGAACCGGCTCGGCCGCGCCTGTATCGGAGTACGAGATGCCGTCCCCCCTCTTCGCGGACCGCCCCGCACCACAGCCTCCCGCGCATGACGCCGTCGACGACCTGATCCACCGGACGCGACGGCTGCGCGGTGACGTGGACGCCGTGCGGCGGGACGCCGTCGTGTTCGACGACGACGACCCGCAGCTGCGCTGGCAGCGTGCCCTGTGCGAGCTGGCCGTGCACCACCTGGACGACCTCGACGAACACCTGGGCCAGCTCAGGGCGGGCCTGCCGGGCCCGCGTGCCGAGGACTCCGCCCCCCGGGGCGGCGAGGCGCAGGACGGGCCGAGGTCCGGCTCCCTGCTGAACCGGGTCGGCAGCGCCGAGTGGAACCTCCTGACCGACGAGTGCAGCTGGTCCGATGAGCTGTACGAGATCTTCGGCAGGCCGCCCGGCTCCACGCCCCTCTCCCTGGACGACCTGCCGTCCGTGCTGCTGCCCGAGGACCAGCCGGGGCTGACCGCCATGGTGACGGGCTGCCTCGTCGACGGCCGTCCGATGGACGGCGAGTTCCGCATCACGCGCCCCGACGGCGGCACGCGCACGCTGCACATGACGGGCGAGCCGGTCCTCGACGCCGAGGGCTGCACCGCCTCCATGTGGGCCGTCCTGCGGGACGTCAGCGAGCTGCGCCGCAGCGAGCAGGCCGTGAGCAGGAGCCGCGCGTCGGTACGGCGCGAGGAGCACATCGAGCGCACCGAGCACCGCATGGCCGTGGAGCTCCAGGAGACCGTTCTGCCGCCGTGGCGCGGATCGCTGCGCCTCCCGCCGCAGGGCCCGGGCGCCCTGGACATCGCCGCGCACTACCTCCCCTCCGCGTCGAGCGGGCTCATCGGCGGCGACTGGTACGACGCGATGGAGCTGCCGGACGGGCGCACCCTGCTCACCGTCGGCGACCTCACCGGGCACGGCATCCCCGCCACCTCGGCGATGGCGATGATGCTGGGCGCACTGCGCGGGCTGGCCGTCGCCGGCATCGAGCCGGGCGCGCTGATGGGACACCTCAACCAACTGCTGGAAACGTCGATACAGCCCGCGCTGGGCAGCGCCCTGTGCTGCCGCTTCGACCCCGAGACCTCCCTTCTCTCCTGGGCGCAGGCCGGGCACCCCGCGCCGCTGCTCTGCCGCGGCGGTTCGGGACGGCTCCTGCCGCCGCCGGACGGGATGCTGCTGGGCGCCGCGCCCCGGACCGTCTTCGAGCAGGACGAGGTACGGCTGCTCCCCGGCGACGTGCTAGTTCTGCACACCGACGGCCTGACACGACGCGGCGACCGGGGTGCGGGCCCGGAGACGCTGCTCGCCCTCGCCCCTCGGTTCGCAGAGGCACGTACGGCACAGGAGTGCGTCCGGAGCGTCGTCGAGGAGTTCGGCGGGACCGAGCGCCTGGACGACGCGTGCGTGCTGGTCGCCCGTATCGGGGCGTGAGGGAGCGCGGACTCATCAGGGCGTGAAGGAGCGCGGAGCGGCGCGGCGGGGCCGGGTCAGATCTGGGTGCCCCTGGCCTTCTTCTGGCTCGGCATCGACAGCTCGATCTCCTCGCGCAGATCCTGGATCCCGGCGTATCCGGCGAACTGACCGGTGAGCCGGTACATCTCGCGCAGTCGGTCCCAGGTGCGGTGCGAGGAGGTCTCCCCCATCGACACCAGTGCGAGCCGGGCGTAACGGTCGGCCTGCTCGGGGTCGTTGGCGATGAAGCAGGCCGAGGCGAGGGAGATGTAGTCGAAGATCTTCGACCGCTGGCGTCCGTTGATCCGCAGCTCCAGCGCCTGCTTGGCATGACGCTGCGCGATGATCGCCGCTCCGGGGTCGTGCTCGGCCAGCGTGCGGAAGGCGAGCGCCTGCATGCCGTGCATGTCGGCGTCGTCGAACATCTGCATCCAACTGGGCGGGGGGACATCGCCCTTGTCCGAGACGAAGAGCTCCTCGGCCTCGCCGAGGGTGCGCCGCATGGCCTGGCCGCGGCCCATCGACGCCTGTGCCCAGGCCTCGATGGTGCGCAGCATCGCCTGCGTACGGGGCAGGGTCTCGTCGCCGGAGCCGGATTTGGCGAGCTTCATCAGGTCGAGTGCGTCGTCGGGGCGGCCCAGGTGCACCATCTGGCGTGCCGCCCGGGAGAGCGCCTCTCCGGCGCGCGGCCGGTCGCCGCCCTCGCGGGCCGCGTGGGCGGCGATGACGAAGTACTTCTGGGCGGTGGGTTCGAGGCCGACGTCGTGGGACATCCAGCCCGCCAGGACGGCGAGGTTGGCGGCGACGCCCCACAGCCGGCGCTGGAGATGGTCGGGGTGGCGGTAGGCGAGCATGCCGCCCACCTCGTTGAGCTGTCCCACGACCGCCTTGCGCTGGAGGCCGCCGCCCCGGGACGCGTCCCAGGCGCGGAAGACCTCGACCGAGTGCTCCAGTGCCTCGATCTCCTCGGAGCCGACCGGCGCGGCCTCGTACCGGTCGAGACCGGCGGGATCGGCGTGCAGGGGATCGTTGGTACGTGGAGCGTCGGCCGCCAGAGCGGGGTCGCTGTGCAGCCAGTCGTTCATGGGGCCGGCGATGGTTGAGCCGGCGGCGAGCGCGGCGCCCGCACCCACCAAGCCGCGTCGGTTGAGCATGAGGTCCATTCCCGTGAATTCGGTGAGGACCGCTGCCGTCCGTTCGGGCGCCCACGGCAATTGATCGGGATTGTGTTCCGTCCCGGAGTCACGCCGTTTCCCCACACGCCCGCGTCGGCCGAACCCGAGGTCCTCGATGGTCACGACACGGCCGAGCCGCTCGGTGAACAGAGCTGCCAGCACTTCGGGCACAGGATCACGGGGGGACTCCCCCATGTCGATCCAGCGCCTGACACGCGAGGTGTCGGTGGCCAGCTGCGGGTGGCCCATGGCCGCCGCCTGCCGGTTCACCATTCTCGCGAGTTCGCCCTTGGACCAGCCGGCCAGGCCGAACAGGTCGTTGAGGCGGGTGTTGGGTTCTCCGGTCACTTCAAGCCCCCAGGTTCTCGGCTGACTTGACACTAACCCCCTGTCAGATGCGCTGTGACTATTCGCCAGGGTTCGCCAGGGTCCGCCAGATGGTCTGCCACCCGCGACCCGTTGTCAGGTAGGAGTGCGCCACCCCGCCCGGCAGCCCTAGGTACTCCCCAGGGTGCCGAACGGCCGTCGGCCGGGTTGGCGCACGTACCTTGTCGGCGCACGAAGGGATCTGTCTCGCCCATGTACACAGCATCGTCCTCCGTGTCCGCCCCGCCCCGTCCGCTCCGCCCGATGGGCGCGGGCGGCGGGCCCTATCTCGCTCCTCACGCCGGCGCGCCGGCGCAGGGTCCGGGCCGGGCCCGACGGGCCCAGGGACCGGGCGCCGGACCGCTCAGCGGAAGGATCGACCTGTCCGGGCCCCAGGGCGCGCAGGTGCGGATGGCCATCGCCTCCGTGCAGCGCATCTGCCCCGAGTTCAACCCGGTCCAGGTGCTGCGCCGCAGCGGCCGTTCGGTCCTGATCGTCGGAACGACCGGGCGGGCGACCGCCGTCGCGAAGTGTTTACTGGACCACTCGCCGGCGTGGACCGAGCGGTTCCGGCACGAAATAGCGGCGTACCGCGCGTTCGTCCGGCACCGCCCCCCGGTTCGGGTGCCCCGGCTGATCGCGGCGGATCCGGAGAACTGCACGCTGGTGATCGAGCGGATGCCCGGCCGGGTCGCCGCCCTCACCCGGCACCCGGCGGAGGCGCCACCGCGGGCCGACATCCGCGCGGCGCTGGGCGCGATCGCCCGGGTGAACGCCTGGCGGCCGCCGCCCGGACTCTTCGAGGCACCGCTCGACTACGCCTCGCGGATCTCCCGCTACCACGAGCTCGGGCTGTTCACCGACCGTGATCTCGGTGACCTCCAGAAGCTGCTGCACGGTCTGGCCCATGCGGGCGGCCGGCAGGGCATGGGGCAGTTCTGCCACGGGGACGCGCTGCTCTCCAACATCCTGCTGTCGCCGACCGGGCCGGTGCTCGTCGACTGGGAGCACGCCGGCTGGTATCTCCCGGGGTACGACCTGGCGACGCTGTGGGCGGTGCTGGGCGACGCCCCGGTGGCGCGACGCCAGATCAGCCAGCTGGCGCAGGCCAGGGGCCCGGCCGCGCGGGACGCGTTCCTGGTGAACCTGATGCTGGTGCTGACGCGCGAGATCCGCAATTACGAGACGGCGGTCCAGCGCACCATGCGGGAGGCGCCCTCGGTGGGTGCGGGGCAGGACCGTCCCGGCGCGCTCTCCTCGGGCGAGGAGCAGCGGCTGCTGCTGCGGAGGCTGCACGACGACTGCGCGATGGCGCGGCGGGCGGTGCGGGCGGCGGTCGGCACCCGCTGAGGCGGGACGACGCCCGGACCGGACAACAGGGCAGGCGCGGCGCCTGCCCATCGAAGACCACAGTGACCAGACCACTGTGAAGAAGCGCGCTGCGGGACCCGGTGCCGACACACCGGATCCCGCGGCGCGCTGTCGTGCGTTCGGTGACCCGACGCTGACCCTGTGTCGTTCCGGGGTCCTTCGCGGGTGAGGCCCGCCACGAGACCCACGTCACCTACGGCCTCCGGTAGTAGGCGTGAGACCTCCCGCCCGGCGTAACGAACCGCCCATATGGCTCATAAATTGGCATCTCACGATGAAGAGTAGTAAAGGCGGTCATTGCTTCCTATGTCGGTGCCCGCTAACCATGGATCCCGGCAAGCACCGAGTTCGAGCCAGCGTCGATCGCCCATCGGCGACCGCGGCCCGGACAACCCGGTTCCTGCCGACGCGGCGCGAAGGCCGCGAAGCCCGTCCCCCATAGGAAGAGCTCACGCATGCCCCGCATCTCCACCCTGCGCATCACCCGCTCGCACAAGATCGCCACCGCCGTGCTCGTCGCGGCCGGTTCCGTCACCGCCATAACCGCCACCGGCGGCCCGAGCGAAGCGCAGACCACCGCGACCCGGTCCTCCGTCTCCGTGGAGCCGGTCGCCGCGGCGGGCGTCCCCACGGCGAAGGACGCGGCCGAGAAGGCCGCCAAGGAGAACGCCGCCAAGGAAGCCGCCGCGAAGAAGGCCGCCGACAAGGCCACCGCGGAGAAGGCCGCCGACAAGGCGCGCTCCGAGAAGCAGGCCGCCAACCGTTCCACCGAGCGCAAGGCCGTCACGCCCAAGAAGTTCGCGGACAACCTCGACGGCTGGATCCGTGAGTCGCTCGACATCATGGAGAAGAAGAACATCCCCGGCTCCTACGAGGGGCTGCACCGCAACATCATGCGCGAGTCCAGCGGCAACCCGAACGCCGTCAACGACTGGGACATCAACGCGCAGAACGGCATCCCCTCCAAGGGCCTCCTCCAGGTGATCCAGCCCACCTTCGACGCCTACCACGTCAAGGGCACCCCGAAGAAGCTCACCGACCCGGTCGCCAACATCACCGCCGCCGCCAACTACGCCGCGGACCGGTACGGCTCGATCGACAACGTCGACTCCGCCTACTGAGCGACCGACGACCGACCGGCCGACAGCTGAACGACCGGTTCCCGAACGACCGCCTTCCGAGCACGCACCAACGAAGCGATCATGTGACTAATCGCCGTTGTGCGTGCTCCGTATGGCCGAAGGGTAGTGCTGCGCGGACACCACCGGTCCGCGCGTTTCCCCGCGCGGAGGCTTCTGGAAAGGCCTGACGCACATGGCACAGCCCTTCTCACTGCCGGACTTCTATGTTCCGTATCCGGCGCGGCTCAACCCTCATGTGGAGGCGGCCCGTACCCACACCCGGGGGTGGGCCCGTTCCATGGGAATGCTGGAGGGTTCCGGCATCTGGGAGCAGAAGGACCTGGAGGCGCACGACTACGCCCTCCTGTGCGCCTACACCCATCCCGACTGCTCGGCCGAGGCGCTCAGCCTCGTCACCGACTGGTACGTGTGGGTCTTCTTCTTCGACGACCACTTCCTGGAGCTGTTCAAGCGCACGCCCGACCGGGAGGGCGGCAAGCGGTATCTTGACCGGCTGCCCGCCTTCATGCCGATGGAGCGGGGAGCCGCGACACCCGAGCCGGAGAATCCCGTCGAGGCGGGGCTCGCCGATCTGTGGGCCAGGACGGTCCCGGCGATGACGGACGCCTGGCGGGCCCGGTTCGCGGAGTCGACGGAGAACCTCCTCAACGAGTCCCTGTGGGAGCTCGCCAACATCCACGAGGGCCGCATCGCGAACCCCGTCGAGTACATCGAGATGCGCCGCAAGGTGGGCGGCGCGCCCTGGTCCGCGGGGCTGGTGGAGTACGCGGCCGGCGCCGAGGTGCCCGCCCCGGTCGCCGACGCCCGCCCGCTGCGGGTGCTGCGGGACGCGTTCTCCGACGCGGTGCACCTGCGCAACGACCTCTTCTCGTACCAGCGTGAGGTGGAGGACGAGGGGGAGAACAGCAACGGCGTGCTGGTGCTGGAGAAGTTCCTCGACTGCTCCACGCAGGAGGCCGCCGAGGCCGTCAACGACCTGCTGACCTCACGGCTCCAGCAGTTCGAGAACACCGCCCTGACCGAACTCGGCCCGCTCTGCGCCGAGAAGGGCCTGGACCCGACGCAGACCGCCGCTGTGCTGGCGTACGTCAAGGGGCTCCAGGACTGGCAGTCCGGCGGCCACGAATGGCACATGCGCTCCAGCCGCTACATGAACGGCGGCGGCGCGGGCGAGGCTGTGGCCGGCTTCGGCATGTCCGCCGCCTCCATCGCCTTCACCCTCCGCTCGGAGACCGCGCGGGCCCGCAGCCACAGCCATGTGCCGTACCAGCACGTGGGCCCCTCCCTGCTGCCGGACTTCGACCTGCCGTTCGGGACGACACTGAGCCCGCATCTGGGGGGAGCGCGCGTCCGGCTCGTCGACTGGGCGCGGCGGATGGGCATCCTGGAGGCCCAGCCGGGCGTGCCGGGTTCTCATATCTGGGACGAGAACCGGATCGTCGCGATCGACCTGCCGCTGTGCGCGGCGGGCATCCACCCGGACGCGACCCCCGACGAACTGGACCTGTCCTCGGGCTGGCTGGCCTGGGGGACGTACGGCGACGACTGGTTCCCGGTCGTGCACGGGCGGACCCGGGACCTGGCGGGGGCCCGGCTGGCGAACGAGCGGCTGTCGCTGTTCATGCCGCTGGCCGACGAGGGGACGCCGGAGCCGGTGAACGCCCTGGAGCGGAGCCTGGGCGACCTGTGGCACCGGACGGCCGCCCCGATGGACGCGGGCGCGCGGCGCACTTTCCGTACCGCGATCGAGACGATGACCGCGAGCTGGCTGTGGGAGCTGGCGAACCAGGCGCAGAACCGCGTCCCCGACCCGGTCGACTACGTCGAGATGCGGCGCGCGACGTTCGGCTCCGACCTGACGATGAGCCTGTGCCGGCTCGGGCACGGCAGGAAGGTTCCGGAGGAGGTCTACCGCAGCGGCCCGATGCGTTCCCTGGAGAACGCGGCGGCGGACTACGCGTGCCTGCTCAACGATCTGTTCTCGTACCAGAAGGAGATCGAGTACGAGGGCGAGGTGCACAACGGCGTCCTGGTCGTGCAGAACTTCTTCGGCGTGGACTATCCGACCGGCGTGGCGATCGTGCACGACCTGATGAACTCACGGCTACGGCAGTTCCTTCATGTCGCCGAGGTCGAACTCCCGCTGCTGTACGACGACTTCGACCTGGACGCCGAGGCGAGGGAGATCCTGGCGGGCTATGTCCGGGAGCTGAAGCACTGGATCGCGGGGATCCTGATCTGGCACCGGGGCTGCCGCCGCTACCGCGAGGAGGACCTGCGGCGCGGTCACGGCACGCCCTGGCACCTCAGCGGCCCCACGGGGCTCGGCACGTCGGCGGCGCGGGTGACCCGGCTGATGACCCAATCGGCGGGCAGCCTCGTGTAGTTCACGACAGCATGGCCCGCCGCGCCGAGGAGCCGCGCGGCGGGCCGCCGGCAGCTACGGCCCGCCTCCGCGAGCAGCCGTCCGGGGCGCACGACCCGGGCGGTCGACCGCCCGGGAGATCCGCCGGCCGCAGTGGGCCAGGGGCAGGGTGAAGGCGGCGGAGGCGGCTCCCGGCTGCCCAAGGTGCACGGGAGTGGCCGGATACCACCCCCGGACAACGAAAGCGGCCGCCCGGCATATGCGGGCGGCCTATGGAGATACGTTTCAGCCTTGCTGGAACAGCTCTGCGGGCAGGGGCTTGAGCAGGGTGTAGAGGTCGTCGGTGATCGGCCGGTCCCAGCTGGCGATGGTCACGAGGACGCCGTCGCTGCGGTCGAACTGGACGCAGGCGATACGGCTCTCGGAGAGCTTGACGCGGCGGACGATCAGCAGATTGTCGCCCTGCATGACGGGGACGTCCTCGGAGCTGACGACCTCGATCGGCTCGTCGTTCTCCAGGGCGAGGAGCAGCTGTGCCACCTCGAAGGGGACCTGGCCCTCCTCGGTCTCGCGGGCGGGCGAGCCTTCCGGGAGGTTGCCGATGATCATTGCCGGGCCCCGGCCGCCGTACAGGTCGTAGCGGAGGAAGACACCCTGGCAGCTGCCGTCGGGGGCGGGGAGCAGACCGGCGCCGAGGTTGCCGGGCCAGTCCCCGGGATCCATGGCCAGGACGTCGAAGTCCGGGCCCGCGGGTGTTGCGGCGCTACGGCGGCGGAGGAAGGACATGCCTGCCATGTTACGTGTCCCGGCTCACGTTGCGGAGCCGGGCCCGGCCCCCGTGGGACCGGGTCCATCGCGTTTCCTCAGCCGGGCGGGGGCTCCGCTCCCACGAGCCACATGGCGAAGAACTGGGACCCTCCGCCGTAGGCGTGGCCGAGCGCCCGGGCGGCCCCGTCGATCTGGTGCTCCCCGGCCCTCCCCCGCACCTGGAGGGCCGCCTCGGCGAAGCGGATCATGCCGGAGGCGCCGATGGGGTTGGTGGACAGCACGCCGCCCGAGGGGTTGACCGGGAGGTCGCCGTCGAGTTCGGTGACGCCGGCCTCGGTGAGTTTCCAGCCCTCGCCCTCGTCGGCGAAGCCGAGGTTCTCCAGCCACATCGGCTCGTACCAGGAGAACGGCACGTACATCTCGACGGCGTCGATCTCCCGGCGCGGGTCGGTGATCCCGGCCTGCCGGTAGACGTCGGCGGCGCAGTCCTTGCCGGCCTGCGGGGAGACGAAGTCCTTGCCCGCGAACAGGGTGGGTTCGCTGCGCATCGCACCGCCGTGCACCCAGGCGGGCGGATACGGGGAGCGGGCCGCGCCGTCGCGGTCGGTGAGGATCATCGCGCAGGCCCCGTCGGAGGACGGGCAGGTCTCGGAGTAGCGGACCGGGTCCCAGAGCATGGGCGAGGACCGGACCTTCTCCAGGGTGATGTCGTGGTCGTGGATGTGCGCGTAGGGGTTCTTGAGGGCGTTGCGGCGGTCCTTGTAGGCGACGAGCGAGCCGACGGCGTCGGGCGCTCCGGTGCGCCGCATGTACGCGCGCACGTGCGGGGCGAAGAAGCCGCCCGCGCCGGCCAGCAGCGGCTGCTGGAAGGGGACGGGCAGGGAGAGGCCCCACATGGCGTTGGACTCGGACTGCTTCTCGAAGGCGAGGGTGAGGACGGTGCGGTGCACCCGGGCGGCGACCAGGTTGGCGGCGACCAGGGCCGTCGATCCGCCGACCGAGCCCGCCGTGTGCACGCGGAGCATGGGTTTGCCGACCGCGCCGAGGGCGTCGGCGAGATAGAGCTCCGGCATCATGACGCCCTCGAAGAAGTCGGGCGCCTTGCCGATCACGACGGCGTCGATGTCGGCCCAGGTCAGCCCGGCGTCCTCCAGCGCCCGGACCGCCGCCTCGCGGACCAGTCCGGCGATGGACACGTCGTGCCGGGCGGCGACGTGTTTGGTCTGGCCGATGCCGACGACGGCGACGGGCTCCTTAGGCATGAGCGCTCTCCCCTTCCAGGACGGCGACAAGGTTCTGTTGCAGGCAGGGCCCGGAGGTGGCGTGGGCGAGCGCCCGGTCGGACTCGCCGCGGTGGATGCGGGCTGCTGCCTCGCCCAGCCGGATCAGTCCGGCGGCCATGATCGGGTTGGCGGCGAGCGCGCCCCCGGAGGGGTTGACGCGGACGTCGTCGCCGAGCCCGAGCGCCTTGCGCAGGACGACCTCCTGCGAGGTGAACGGGGCGTGCAGCTCGGCGGTGTCGACGGGCCGTTCGAAGGCCCCGGCGCGCTCGGCGGCGAGCCGCGCCGAGGGGCTGTCGGTCAGGTCGCGGACGCCCAGGCTGTGTGCCTCGATCCGGTGGTCGATGCCCCGGATCCAGGCGGGCCGCGCGCACAGGGCGCGGGCGGTGTCCCCGGCGGCGAGGACCACGGCGGCCGCGCCGTCCCCGATGGGCGGGCAGTCGCCGGTGCGCAGCGGGTGGACGAGGGGGTCGCCCGCCGGGACGTCGCCGGTGAGCTGGGCGTACGGGTTGTCGACGGCGGCGGTGCGGTTGCGGGCGGCGATCTCGGCGAGAGCCCCTTCGTCGGTGTCGCCGGCGTCGATGAGGGCCTGGGCCTGGAGGGCGGCGAGCGCGACGGAGTCCGGCCAGAGCGGGGCGAGGTAGTAGGGGTCGAGCTGGCGGGTGAGGACGTCGCGGACCCGGCCGGGGGACGACTTGCCGTAGGAGTAGACGAGCGCGGTGTCCGCCTCGCCGGTCAGGATCTTCACCCAGGCCTCGTACAGCGCCCAGGCCCCGTCCATCTCGACGTGGGACTCGGAGATGGGCGGGTGGGCGCCGACGCCGTCGAGGGCCATGGTGAAGGAGAAGGCGCGCCCGGCGAGGTAGTCGGCGGAGCCGGAGCAGGTGAACCCGATCTCGTTGGCCTTGAGGCCGGTCGCGCCGAGGACCTCGTGGAGGACGGGCATCAGGAGGTCGACCTCGGAGAGCTCGTCGGTGCGCCGGCGGTGCGCGCTCTGGGCGAAGGCGACGATGGCCACGTCCCGCATCTACACCAGCTCCTTGTACGTGTCGTAGTCGGCGTCGGGCTCGCCGGTGGGCCGGTAGTGGTCCGGGGGTCGGGCGCCCTGACCCGTTGCGGCCCAGACGGGCTCGACGCGCAGCCCCATGCGCACCTGGTCGTACGGGATGCCGGCGATGCGGCCGTGCAGGGCGAGGTCGGCCCCGTCGAGCGCGATGTGGGCGTAGACGTACGGGACGTCGATGTCCAGGTTCTTCGCCTTGATGTTGACGATGCAGAAGGTGGTGACGGTCCCGCGCGGCCCGACCTCGACCTGTTCGGCCGTGGCGACTCCGCAGGTGGGGCACGCTCCGCGCGGCGGTACGTAGACCTTGCGGCAGGAGGGGCAGCGCTCGCCGACGGTGCGGCGGCCTTCGAGAGCGGCGAGGTAGGCGCTCTGGGCGCGGCCCGGGGTGTGGACGTAGTCGAGGCGGGCCGGGGCGACGATGCCGAGCACCGGATCGGTGAACTCACCACTGTGCACGGCGGGTTCGTCCGGGCCGGGCTCCCCCTCGTACGGTTCGAAGCAGGCGATGTCGGTGATGGCGCCGGTGCGCTCGGCGGCCCAGCGGATGCGGACGCGCATTCCGGTGCGCACGGCGGTGGGGCCGGGCGCGTCGAGGGCGTGCAGGAGCGCGGTGCCGGCCCCGTCGAGGCGGACGAGGACCCAGGCGAAGGGGGTGGCGAGCGGCTGGCCGCGGCGGGGCGCCGGGTTCCAGGCCCAGGTGGTGACGGTGCCGGTGGGGGCGACCTCGACGAGGTCGCGGATCTCGTTCGCGGTGACGGGGTCGTACTCGACGGGCGGTACGAGGACCGTGCCGTCCTGGGTGCGGACGCCGAGGACGGTGCGTTCGCGCAGGCCGGTGAGAAAGGCGCTCTGGACGGGACCCAGGGATCGGGTGAAGGGGAATTCGACCACCAGCGGGGCGCTGAGGACGTCGGTCATGGCTCTCTCCTGGGATCGGGTGCACCGGGTGCTGGGATCAGGCGCGCCGGTAGACGGGCGGGCGCTTCTCGGCGAAGGCGCGGGCGCCCTCCTTGGCGTCCTCGGTGGCGAACACGGGCCAGCCGCGCTTGAGTTCAGCGGCCAGCGCCTCGCTCTCGGTCAGCTCGGCGCCCTCGTAGACGGAGGCCTTGACGGCCTCGACGGCGAGGGGTCCGCAGGCGTTGATCCGCTCGGCGACGGTGAGGGCCTCCGCCAGGGCGGTGCCGTCGGGCACGACGCGGCCGATGAGCCCGATGGCGGCGGCCTCCTCGGCGCTGTACGGGCGGCCGGTGAGGAGCATTTCGAGGGCGTGGGTGCGGGGGATCTGGCGGGGCAGCCGGACGGTGGAGCCGCCGATCGGGAAGAGACCGCGACGGACCTCGAAGAGCCCGAAGGTGGCGCCCGCCCCGGCGATACGGATATCCGTTCCCTGGAGGATCTCGGTGCCGCCCGCGACACAGGGGCCCTCCACGGCGGCGATCACCGGTTTGCGCGGGCGGTGGTGGCGCAGCATCGCCTTCCAGTGGAGGTCCGGGTCGGCCGTCATCCGCTCCCGGTACTCCTCCCCCTCCATTCCGCCGCCCGCCAGGGCCTTGAGGTCCATACCGGCGCAGAACGCGCCGCCCGCTCCGGTGAGGACGACGGAGCGGACCGTGTCGTCCGCGTCGGCCGCGAGCCAGCCGTCGTACAGGCCGACGAGCATCGGCAGCGAGAGCGCGTTCCTGGCCTGTGGTCTGTTCAAGGTGAGCACCAGCGTGGCGCCTTCGCGCCGCACGGTGAGGTGTTCCGTACCGCCCATGACCGACTCCTGTTCTCCAGACCTGGAACAGGTTGCAGGAGGAGGGGACGCAGTTCAATAGATTTCTGACAGCTCGTCAGATTGTTTCGACGCCACCCCTTCCCACTTGTGCCGCCCGGCGCTCTAATGACGGCCGAGTCGCCAGTCACCCGGGGTCAGGAGGAACGGTGGAGTACAACCTTGCCGACCTGTTCGAGTCGGTCGTCGACGCGGTGCCCGACCGTGAGGCGCTCCTGTACGTCGACCATCCCGGTACGGGCGCGGAGCGACGGCTCACCTACGCGGAGCTGGACGCCGCCGCCAACCGGATCGCCCACCACCTGATCGACGCGGGCATCCGCCCGGGCGAGCACCTGGGGCTGCATCTCTACAACGGGGTGGAGTACCTCCAGACGGTGCTGGGGGCACTCAAGGCACGGATCGTGCCGGTGAACGTCAACTACCGTTACGTCGAGGAGGAGTTGGTCTACCTCTACCGGGACGCGGACCTGGCGGCGCTGGTCTTCGACGGCGAGTTCGACGAGCGGGTGGCGGCGGCCGCCCCGCAGGCTCCGGGCCTGCGTCATCTGGTCCGGGTGGGGCTCGCTGCCGCGACGCCCCGGGCCGTGACGGTCGTGCCGTTCATCGAGGCGGAGGAGTCGGGCGGGGCCGGGCGCGGGTTCGCGCCGCGCTCCGCCGACGACCAGTTCATCATCTACACGGGCGGCACGACCGGCATGCCGAAGGGGGTGATGTGGCGTCAGGAGGACCTGTTCTTCTCGGGACTCGGCGGCGGAGCGCCGACCGGCGAGCCGGTGAAGACCCCGCAGGAACTGGCGGAGCGTGTGGCCGCCGGCGGGGACGGGATCACGTTCTTCCCCACGCCGCCGCTGATGCACGGGACGTCCACGCTGACCGCGTTCATCGGCTTCAACTTCGGTCAACGCGTGGTCGTGCACCGTAAGTTCGTGCCGGAAGAGGTACTGCGGACGATCGAGAAGGAGAAGGTCACCAGTGTGTCGCTGGTCGGCGACGCGATGCTGCGTCCTCTGATCGACTGTCTGAAGGGACCGCTGCGCGGGACGGACTGCTCGTCGCTCTTCTCCGTCTCCAGCTCCGGGGCGATCATGTCGGACTCGGTGCGGGCGGAGTTTCAGGCGCTGGTGCCGACGGTGATGCTGCTGAACAACTTCGGCTCCTCCGAGTCCGGGTTCAACGGCACGGCCACCGCCGACTCGGGCCCCGAGAAGGGCTTCCGGGTCCAGGTCAACGCCCGTACGGCGGTGGTGGATCCGGTGACGTACGAGCCGGTGGCCCCGGGCGAGCCGGGCCGCATCGCGCAGCGCGGGCATGTCCCGCTCGGCTACTACAACGACCCGGCCAAGACCGCCGACACCTTCTTCCGCCGGGGCGATGAGCGATGGGTCCTGCTGGGCGACATGGCGACCGTGGACGCGGACGGCATCGTCACCGTGCTCGGCCGGGGCTCGCAGTGCATCAACACCGGGGGCGAGAAGGTGTATCCGGAGGAGGTCGAGCAGGCGCTCAAGTCCCACCCGGACGTGTACGACGCGCTCGTCGCGGGCGTCCCCGACGAGCGCTGGGGCAACCGGGTCGCCGCCGTCGTCCAACTACGGCAGGGAGCTGAGGCGTTGACGCTGGACGCGGTGCAGGCGCACTGCCGGACCCGGCTCGCCGGCTACAAGATCCCCCGCGCACTGGTGCTGGCCGACCGGATCCAGCGCTCGCCGAGCGGCAAGGCGGACTACCGCTGGGCGAAGGCGGTGGCGGCGGGAGCCGGCCGGGGCTGAGGGACGGGCGCCGGGACGGGCCCCGCGGCCCGTACGCGGTCCCGGCTCCCGTTCGCGGTCCCGGCTCACACTCCCGCCTCCCGTACGCGGTCCCGGCTCACGCTCCCGCCTCCAGGGACGGGAGCGCGGGTTCACGCGCCTCGCCGTCGAGGTCGTCCCCGTACAGGTCGCGTACCCACCTCGCCTGGTACACCGTGTCCAGGTAGCGCTCGCCGAGGTCGGGGGCGATGGCCACGGCGGTCAGGCCCGGGTGTCCGTGCCGTTCCAGCCAGCCCACGGCCCCGCTGACCACCGTGCCGGTCGAGCCGCCGAACAGGAAGCCGCGTGCGGCCAGGCGGTGGCAGGCGCGGATGGTGTCGGCCTCCTCCACGACGAGGGCCTCGTCCACGAGAGCCTCGTCCAGCAGCGGCGGCCGTACGCTCATGCCCAGTCCGGGGATCATCCGGCGTCCCGGAGCTCCGCCGAAGGAGACCGAGCCGGCGCTGTCCACGGCGACGATCCGCACCGGACGGTGCCACCGTCGGAAGTAGCGCGCGCAGCCCATCAGGGTTCCCGTGGTGCCCGCACCGACGAACAGGACGTCCAGGTCGGGGAAGTACCGGGCGATCGCGGGGGCCGTGGTGCGGTAGTGGGCCCGCCAGTTGCCCGGATTGGTGTACTGGCTGAGCCAGACGCAGCGGTCGTCGGTGGCGCACAGATCGCGCACGTAGTCGAGCCGGGCGCCGAGGAATCCTCCGTTGGCCCCGGTCCCGGCGACCGTGTGCACCTGGCTGCCCAGAGCCTCCATCATCAGCCGGGTCGCCAGGTTGCAGCGGGAGTCGGTCACGCACAGGAAGCGGTAGCCCTTGCTCGCCGCGATCATGCTGAGCGCCACGCCGAGGTTGCCCGATGACGACTCGACGAGGATCGACCGGTGGGTCAGGACCCCCTCGCGTTCGGCCGCCGCCACCATCTCGGCCGCGGCCTTCAGCTTGATCGACCCGGCGAAGTTGAAGCCCTCGCACTTGAGGAACAGGGCGGGTCCGAGGATCGCCCGGAGATCGACGTACAGGTCCTCCTCGTTGAAGGCCTGGGGAACAGAGATGACAGGCACCGTGTCCTCCTCCGGTGTGAGCGGGGCGAGTGGCGTGGGCGGGGCAGGGGGGACGTGGGAGCGACGCCGCTCACCCGTACCTGCGCAGTTCGTGGAAGAAGCCGTCCACGGTCCGCAGTTCCCCCGAGCGCGCCACTTCGTCGTAGACGTACTTGCCGACCGCGAGGTCCAGCAGGCCGAGGCCGAACGGCGAGAACACCGCCGTGCGGTCCGCGGGGACGCTCACCCGGCGGGACATCACGTCGTCCAGCGTCCCGGTCAGGAAGTCCCGGTTGCCGGTGAGCTGCTCCGTGAGGTGCGGTGAGGTGGCCGCCCGCAGACAGTGCCCGACGTCGTCGACGATGTTGGTCGCGGTCAGCAGGATCTGCGGCGCCAGGTCGCGGAGCGACACGTGCAGCACCAGCGGATGGTGTCCGAACCACGCCGGTTCCCGGACGTGCGGGGCTCCCGCGACGGTGGCGAAGACCACCAGGTCGCTCTGGCGAATCAGCTCCTGAGCCGTGTCGTGCACGGTGACACGGCCGGTGGCTCCCGCCTGTTCGAGGTAGAGACGGAAGCCGGCGGAGCTGCTCGCCGACAGGTCGTGGACGCCGATCTCGTCGAAGGACCAGCCGGTCCCCTCCAGGAAGGTGTGGATGTAGCGGGCGATCAGCCCCGCCCCGAAGAACCCGACCCGGACCGGGCGCGGCCGGTCGCGGCTGAGCCAGTCGGCGGCCGCGGCCGCGGAGGCGGCCGTCCTGGTCGCGCTGATGATGGAACTCTCCAGACAGGCGAAGGGGTAGCCGGTGGTGTGGTCGTTGAGGATCAGCACGGCGGAGGCACGGGGAATGCCGGACGCCACGTTCTCCGGGAAGCTGGAGATCCACTTCACCCCGTCCACCCGGACGTCGCCGCCGAGCGAGGCGGGCAGCGCGATGATCCGGGAGACCGGGCGGTCGGGGAACCGGAGGAAGGAGGACGGCGGGTTGACGGACGCGCCGGAGCCGTGCAGCCGGTACGCGTTCTCGATCACCGACACGATGTCCTTCTCGCGTCCGCGCAGGGCGTCCTGGACCTGCGCACCGGTGATGACCGCGAAGGGCGGCACGGCGGGCTGCCCTCCGAACGGGCCGGACGCCGTCGGGGAGGTCGTGGTCGCGTGGGCGGTGGTCATGATGCGCTCATCTCGATACGGGTGGGGCCGTCGGCCGGTTTCACCGGATCCGCCGGTGCGACGACGACCTCGCGGGATCCCTCGTACGCCTCGCGGCTGTGGGCCGTGCGGAGGTTGTCGACGATCAGCAGATCCCCGGTCTCCCACGGGCTGCGTTCGGTGTGCGCCTCGTACACCTCGTTGATCAGCCGGACGACGTCCTCGGTGAGCGGTTCGCCGTTGCCGTAGCGGGTGTTGAACGGCAGACCGTCGGCCCCGTACTCCTCGGTCAGGTAGGCGCGGATCTCGGGGTCGAGCGTCCACTCGTTGAGGAAGGCGATCTGGTTGAACCAGCAGCGCCGTCCGTCGGCCGGGTGGCGCAGCACCGCGGCGCGGTGCTGCTCGGTGCGCAGCCCGCCGTCCGGACGCCAGGTGGCCCGGATCGCGTTGGCCCGGCAGTACGCCTCGATCGCGGTGCGGTCCTCGGAGCCGAAGGCCTCGGCCGGACCGGCGCCGATCTCACCGTTGAAGCTGCGGGTGAGCAGCCAGCCCTCGCGTTCGAAGCGCGCGGTCAGCGCGTCCGGCAGGGCGGCCAGTACGGCGGCGGCGTCGGCGACACCGGTGGCTCCGCCCCGTTCGGGCGCCCGGAGGCAGGCGAACAGCATCAGCCCGGGGCACTCCAGGGCGTAGCTCAGCTCGTGATGCATGCACATCGGCTGGTTCGACGGCCACGGGGTGGCGGAGAGGACTCCGTCGCCGTACGTGTCCCGGGCGGCGAAGGTCTCGCGTTCCGCCACGGGGAGTACGCCGAGCGCGTCACGGACGGCGGCCGTGCCGGACGCGTCGCGCAGGTCCAGCCCCCGGACCAGGACGGCGCCGTGCTCGGTGACCGCGGCACGCAGGGCGTGGCGGTGGCCGGCGATCCAGCCCGGTGCGTCGCCGCCGGGGTCCGCCGGCAGCAGCGGTGGACGGCCGGGCTCCGTCTCCGGCTCGGGCAGCGGAGCGGTGCGGGTGGACAACATGGTGTGCTCCTTTCGGACGGCTCAGGCGGGGGTGGGACGCTCGGCGGGGCGCGGTGCGGCCCGCGGGGCCCGTTGTGCCGTGCCGGTGTCACGGCTGTCGATGAGCGCTGCCAGATCGGCGAGGACCGGGCAGCGGTTGACGTCCCCGGGCGTGAAGGCCCGGTCCAGGGTGATCGCGACGCGTACGGCCGTGAGGGATGTGCCGCCCCGGTCGAAGAAGTGGTCGCGCCGGCCGATCCGGTCACGCGGAACGCCGAGGGCGGTGGACCAGGCCGTCGCGAGCCGTTGCTCGGTCGCGGTGGCGGGTGCCTCCCGCCGGTCCACGGCAGCGGTGTCGGCCGTGGCCGCCGCGGCGCGGTCCCGCAGGGCGTTGCGGTCGGTCTTGCCGTTCGCCGTGAGGGGCAGGCGCGGCCGCCAGTGGAAGAACGGCGGGACCATGTAGGGCGGCAGCGTAGCGCTCAGCCCGTCGTGCAGCAGGCGGTCCGGGAGGGGGTGCGGTCCGGCGCAGAAGGCGGCGAGGGCGGGGGCCCCGCCGGGCGGGCGGACGACGACCACGGCGGCGTCCTGGACACCGGGGATCCGCAGGAGCGTGTTCTCGATCTCGCCGGTCTCGATGCGGAATCCCCGGATCTTGACCTGACTGTCGCGGCGGCCGAGGAACTCCATGGTGCCGTCCGGCAGCCAGCGGCCGAAGTCTCCGCTGCGGTAGAGCCGTTCGCCCGGGTGGTGGGGGTCGGGCAGGAACACCGCCCGGGTACGGGCGGGGTCGCCCGCGTACCCTCGGCCGACGCAGACCCCGGAGAGGGCGATCTCGCCGGGGGCGCCGAGCGGGACCGGGGAGAGCTGTTCGTCCACGAGGTAGGCGCGGACGTTCTGGACGGGCCGGCCGAGGGTGACGCGGCCGGTGTCCGGGGGCCGGTCCAGCACCGCGTGGTGGGTGTCGTCGGAGGTCTCGGTCAGCCCGTAGGCGTTGACCAGCGGGACGGTGGGCCGGGCGGCGAACCAGCGCCCGACGAGGTCCGGTTTCAGGGCCTCGCCGGTGACCGAGACGCACCGCAGGGCGGGCAGTTCCCGGGGGTGGCGCTCCAGCAGGGTCAGGACGGCGTCCAGATAGGACGGCACCACCTGCAGCACGGTGACGCCGCCCTCGGCGACCGTGTCGAGGAAGCGCCCGGCGTCCAGGACCGTTTCCTGGCCGATCAGCAGGGTGCGTCCACCGGCCAGCGGACCGGCCAGGAGCTGCCACAGGGAGATGTCGAAACACGGCGGCGCGATCTGGGCGACGACGTCCCCCGCGCCGATTCCCAGGTCGTGGATCTTGGCGTGGAGGTGGTTGAGCATGCCCGCGTGTTCGCACATGGCGCCCTTGGGTTCGCCGGTGGACCCGGAGGTGAAGAAGACATAGGCGAGGTCGTCGGGAGCGACCGACCGACGGGGGCTCTCGTCGCCGCGCCGCTCCGCCCATGCCTCCTGGACGGACAGCGAGCGGGTCCCGGGGCAGGTGGCCAGGGCCGCGTCGAGGGTGGCGGTGGACCCGGTGGCGGTCAGCGCCAGCCGGCAGGAGGCGCGGGTGAGCATGGTGGCCACCCGGTCGGCCGGGAAGTGGGGTTCGACCGGCAGGTAGGCGCACCCGGCCTTGAGGACCGCGAGGACGGCGGCCATCCAGGACAGGCTCCGCTCGCTCACCACGGCGACGACGTCCTCGCGGCGCAGGCCGCGTGCGAGCAGGGCGTGGGCGATGCGGTTGGCCCGGACGTCGAGTTCGCGGTAGGTCCACCGCCGGCCGTCCTCCTCGGCGGCGACGGCGTCCGGACACGCGTGTACCCGGTCCTCGAACAGTTCGTGGACCCGCCGGTCCGGCAGAGCGCGGCACGGCCCGGCGAGACCGTCGGTCTGCAGGCGGCGCTCCGCGTCCGACAGCAGGCTCGCGCGGTGGTGCGGCGCGTCGGGGTCGGAGGCGATCAGTGCGAGCGCGGTGAGGTGGTAGCCGGCGATGCGCGCGGCGCTCTCCGCGTCCAGCACGTCTCTGCGGTAGCGCAGGCACAGCTCACCGCCCCGGTGGGCCGGGGTGATCCGCAGGAGGGCGCCGGCATCGGGGCCGCCCGCGCCCGTCGGGTCGAGCACGGTCTCCGGCCGCGCCGCTCCTCCCCCGCTGGTGGGGGTCGGCCGGTGGTCCTCCGGCAGCGGGGCGGTTGCCCGGTGCGCCGCCCGGATCAGGGTCCACCAGCTGCCCGGCCCCGTCGGCAGCCGGCGGACGGCGGGCCGTGCGCCGGGGGCGGTGACGTAGCCGGTGACGATCTCGTCCCGGCCCGTCAGTGCTGCGAGCACCTTGGCGTGCGCGGCCAGCAGTACGGATTCCGGCGTCACGTCCGCCTGTTCGCCGAGGGCGCGCAGCCCGGCCAGCACCTCGCCGGGGACGGCCGCGCGGTGTTCGGCGGTGCCGGGCAGCGGATTCCGGGTCCAGCGGGGCACGGTCGGGAAGCGATCAGCGGCCGGGGAGAGGCGGTCGGCGCCGGCGGTGTGCGCTGCGGATCCGTCAGGCCTTCGCATGGCGCACGCCTCCTTCCGCGGTGACGCCCGGCGTCATCGGCCGGGCCGGGTTTCCGCCCCAGCGGGCGTTGTCCGGCACCACCTCCCCCTTCATCAGGAAGGAGTCGGGGGCGAGTCGGGCGCCGTCGCCGATGGTGACGCCGTAGTGCACGAAGGCGCCGACCCCGAGGGTGCAGCCCGCGCCGATGGCGGAGCGGTCGGACTTGAAGGCGCCGTCCTCCTGCGAGTGGCACTGCACGACGGTGCCGTTGTTGAGCGTTGAGCGGTCGCCGATGGCGGCCATCGCCCGCTCGGTGAGGAAGCAGCCGTCGTCGAAGACCCGGCGTCCGATCCGCACGCCGAGCAGCCGCCAGATCACGTTCTTGAACGGAGTGCCGTTGAAGATCCGCAGGTACGTCTCCGAAGGCGCTTTCCAGTACCGCTCATGGCGCCAGAAGCGGACGTCGTAGATCGAGCAGAACAGCGGGACCAGCGGGGTGCGCGCGGTGAAGGCGCGCTCGACCAGGACGAAGTACCCGGCGGTGAACAGCAGGACGCACACGTTGGCCACGGCGAGGGCGAGGACCCCGTACGGGCCGTGGAGTTCGGCGGCGACCGCGACCAGCAGGGTGATCAGGAAGAAGTGCAACCATCGCACCAGCAGGTACCAGCCCATGGTGACGACGTTGTGCCGGTTCTTCCTGGGGAGCAGCCGGCGCAGCTCCTCGTCGGCCTTGAGGCGGTCGAAGGAACTGTCCCGCAGCACGGATCGCGGGATCTCGAAACTCGGTGAGCCCAGGAGCCCCACGCCTTCACGGACAGGCCCGTCGACGGGGACCATCACCTTGGTGGCGAGCAGGCAGTTGTCGCCGGTGCGGCCCTGGGGCGGGTAGGCGATCCGGTTGCCGAGGAAGTTCCGGGGCCCGATCGCCGTCCGGGAGACGCGGAACGACGTGCTGGAGTACTCGGTGGTGAGGATGGACAGCCCGTCGGCCACCATCGTGCCCGTGCCGACCGCGCTGAGCGTCGGGATCTCGTGCTTGACCTCGGTGCCGAAGTTCGACCCGGTCTGCTGGACGCGGGAAAGGTCGTATCCGAGGTGGCGCAGGTAGTGGACGATGCCCGAGCTGTCACCGAACAGGCGGTTGAGGAACTTCCGGTTGGAGATCAGCTCGATCGTCCGGTGCACGCCGTGGTGGAACCCGAACAGCGGGTAGGTCCGGCCCGGTGTGAGGGCCCGTCCGAGCAGGCGCGGAACGGTGGTCACCAGCAGCAGCCCGAGCGGGATGGCCCCGAAGAACAGCACCACGGAGGCGGCGAACGCCTCGGCGTAGAACAGCCAGGTGGTGAGCACGGTGGGGCCCGGCCGGGCGAAGGAGGCGAGCTGCGGGGCCTGGGCGAGCAGCATGCCGAGGCCGCCGACGGCCAGCGGCACGTACAGCAGCAGTACGGTCAGCAGTTGCAGGACGCTGTGCAGGGGCCTCCGGAGGGGGCCGAAGGGGACGGGGTCCACGCTCGGGCAGTCCCCGTCGGCGGGGACGGCCGGCGAGCCGTGCCAGTACTCACCGGCGGGCACCGACTGTCCCCGGTGCAGCGAGGAGGCGTGGGCCAGTCGGCCGCCGTCGCCCAGGGAGGTGTCGATGTCGAGCACGGTGGCCGCGCCGACGGTCGTGTGCTGCCCCAGCGTGACCGGGCCCGTCTGGATGAGGCCGTCGTGGGCGCGGTAGCAGGAGAGGAGGGCGTCCTTACGCACGACGGACCCGGCTCCGATGGTGAGCAGGTCGGTGCAGACGGGCGCCGAGCGGGCGAACACCGTGGCCCCGGGGCCGATCCTCGCTCCGAGCAGGCGCAGGTAGCCGGTGTAGAGCGGGGAGCCGGCGAACAGGACCAGCGGGTCGGCCCGGACCAGGGATTTCACCAGCCAGAAGCGGACGTAGCCGAGGCTCCAGACCCGGATCTCGACCGGCTTCCAGCGGCCGATCAGGGTCCACTTCACGATGATGGGCAGGCCGCACAGGCAGAGGAAGGCGGCGGCGCCGAACAGGACCGCGCGCAGGTAGGCGTCCAGCAGTCCCGATCCGGCGGCGATCCAGTCGTAGCCCAGGGTGGCGACGAGGGCGATGACGAGGGAGTAGCCGAGGAACGCCAGCAGTTGCAGGCCCGCGCACAGGACGTAGTGGGCGCGGCCACCGGTCGGCCGCCGGGTCGTCGCCGCGGGTGGTTCGGCCGGGGCGGAGGGCGAGGGCACGGCGACGGGCGGCGGGGCGGCCGTGGCGAGGGAGGCGGCGAGGGAGCCGATCGTCGGGTGGCGGTAGATGTCCTTCATGGAGACCGGCGGCACATCGGTGCGCTTGCGGATCCGCGCGCAGAACCTCGCCATCACCAGGGAGTCCGCTCCGAGGTCGTCGAAGAAGTTGCTGTCGGGCGGCACGCTCTCGACGTGGACGACGTCAGCGAGGACCTCGGCCAGGATCCGTCCGGCGGCGTCGGCTTCGCCGGCGGGCACGGCGGTCGCGACCCGGAGGTCCTCGTCGCGTACGGGCTGTGTGCGGTGCGGGGCCAGGGTTTCGGCCTGCTCTGCCATCATGCGGGCTCCCTCGGCGAGGTCCGGCCGCGAGGTTTCGGTGCGCCGGAGCGGAGCCGAGGGGCGGCTTCGGGGCCGTACCCGTTGCTCTCGGTGCTCGGCGCGAGCTGCGGTCGGACGTCATGACCGTGATTCGGCGCCGGTCGGGACCGAGATTGCCACTTTGTTCACTTATCTCTCATGTCAGACTTTCCATCCCGGGGAGTAAGACGGTCACCTCCGTTCCCCTCGGTGCCGACGCCCGTTTCAGCGGAGCCCGAACGCCCTGATCGCCGTGAGGAACTCCGCCGGCCGGTCCGTGTGAATCAGGTGCCCGGCGTCGACGGTGACCAGCTCCGCGTCCGGTATCGCGCGCGCCATCCGGGCGAGGTGGCCCTGGTCGATGTGGCTGGTGGGGCCGCCGCCGATGACGAGGGTGGGCGCGGTGATCTCCGGGAACCGCCCGGGGACGTCCGGATCGGGGTCGCTCAGCTGGGCGTCGGTGTCGGGGACGACCGGCCAGTCGAAGTCGAGGGCGCCCTCGGGGCGGACGGAGGGCGGCCGGGGCGTGTCGAGCGGGAACAGGGGCGGCGCGTCCTCGATGATCAGCCGCCCGATCAGGCCCGGTTCCCGTTGGGCCAGGAGGTAGGCGGCCACCCCGCCCATGGAGTGCCCGACGACGGTCGCGCCGGCCAGGTTGCGGGCCTCCAGGAAGGCGTGCAGGTCGTCGCGGAACGTCTCGAAGGAGTAGCGGCCGGGCCAGTCGCTCAGCCCGTGGCCCCGGAAGTCGGGGGCGTACACATGGTGATCGGCGGCCAGGTCCTCCGCGATCCGGGTCCAGGTCGCGGAGGATCCCGCGCGGCCGTGCAGGAGGACGACGGGCGGGGCCCCCTCCTCGCCCCGTTCCCGGTAGGCCAGCCGGACCCCGCCCGCCTGGACCGTGCGCACGTCCGGGTCGAGGAAGGCCGCCACCGTACGGGCGAAGGCCCCCGGGTCGTCCAGCCACGGGAAGTGCCCCGCGCCGCGCTGGACGGCGAACTCGGCGTACGGGAAGAGCGCGGCTAGCTCCGTGGCCCGGTCCGGGCTCGGGTGACCGTCGTACTCCCCGGCGAGCACGAGGACGGGGACGGCCAGTTCGCGCAGGGCGGCGGCGGTCGCGGCGGGGTCGAAGGCCCCTTCCTCGGCATAGTGTCCGCGGGCTTCCGCGTTGGTCTGTCCGGCGGAGGCCTCGGCGTGGGCGCGGGCCGTCGCGTCCCAGCGACCGTAGGTGAGGGGCCGGACGGCGGGCCACAGCTCGGCGAACGGCCCGCCGGCGAGCAGCGCCTCTTGGGCGGCCCGGGCCTCGGGGTACCAGGGCTCGTCGCGCCGCAGCTCGGCGGCCTCGCGCAGGTCCTGGTCGCTCACCTCGATGCCCACGGCCCGGGTGCTGGGCGTGACGAGGGTCAGGGTGCGCAGCCGCTCCGGGTGACGGGCCGCGTACAGCAGGGCCAGGTCCGCGCTCGCGGAGTGGGCCAGCATGTCGATCCGGTCGAGGCCCAGGTGTTCGCGCAGGGCTTCCACATCGCCGACGAGGCGGTCGCAGCGGTAGGTCGAGGGGTCCTCGGGCACGCAGGATTCGCCGGTGCCGCGCAGGTCCAGCAGGACGAGCTGCCGGTGGGCGGCGAGCCCTCCGAGGTCCCCGAGATACGCGCTCGCCCGCATCGGCCCGCCGGGCAGGCACATCAGCGGCTCCCCCTCCCCCACCAGGCGGTAGGCGAGCGGGGTCGTGTCGTACGCGGAGAAGATCGGCATACGCCCCATCCAAACAGCAACCGGCGAGCGGGCGCACCGGGCTTCGCCGCGGGCTGATCGGCCGCGAAGTCCGCGCGCCTCTTGCCAGCACCCCCGGCCGCCTGAATTACTGCTCCCAGGAAGATCGACCGAATGATCGGTCGCCCGCTCCGGGAGAGGAAGGGTCCTGATGACGGCCATGCTGGACGCGGCGGAACGGCTCGACCGGGGCGAACTGGAGGCCCTGCAACTGGAGCGGCTGAGTTCCACGCTGCGGCACGCGTACGACAACGTCCCCTTCTACCGGGCCGCCTTCGACCGCGCGGGGCTGCGGCCCGAGGACTGCCGGACGCTCGCGGATCTGGCCCGGTTCCCGTTCACCGTGAAGGCGGATCTGCGGGACAACTACCCCTTCGGGATGTTCGCCGTACCGGAGCACGAGGTGCGCAGGATCCACGCCTCCAGCGGCACGACGGGGCGTCCGACGGTCGTCGGGTACACCGAACGGGACCTGGACACCTGGGCGGACGTGGTGGCCCGGTCGATCCGGGCGGCGGGCGGACGGCCCGGACACAAGGTCCATGTGGCGTACGGATACGGGCTGTTC
The DNA here is from genome assembly GCF_042718715.1 of Streptomyces sp. NPDC058576. Classification (NCBI taxonomy): domain Bacteria; kingdom Bacillati; phylum Actinomycetota; class Actinomycetes; order Kitasatosporales; family Streptomycetaceae; genus Streptomyces; species Streptomyces sp. NPDC058576. The sequence goes on from NZ_JBHXPF010000047.1 coordinate 53,709, forward strand.
ACCGGGGGCCTCGGGGCGCACTACGGAGCGGAGCGGCTCGGCTGCACGGTGATCCCGGCCTCGGGGGGCATGACCGCGCGGCAGGTGCGACTGATCCAGGACTTCCGGCCCGAGATCATCATGATCACGCCGTCGTACCTGCTGACGCTGCTGGACGAGTTCGAGCGGCAGGGCGTCGACCCGCGGTCGACGTCCCTGAAGGTCGGGATCTTCGGCGCGGAGCCGTGGACCGAGGAGATGCGCCGGGAGATCGAGGACCGGTTCGCCATCGACGCGGTCGACATATACGGGCTCTCCGAGGTGATGGGCCCGGGGGTGGCGCAGGAGTGCGTCGAGACGAAGGACGGGCTGCACATCTGGGAGGACCACTTCTATCCGGAGGTCGTGGACCCGTTCACCGGTGAGGTGCTTCCCGACGGCGAGGAGGGGGAGCTGGTCTTCACCTCGCTGACCAAGGAGGCGATGCCCGTGATCCGTTACCGCACACGGGATCTGACGCGGCTGCTGCCGGGGACGGCGCGGGCGTTCCGCCGGATGGAGAAGGTCACCGGCCGCAGCGACGACATGGTGATCCTGCGGGGGGTCAATCTCTTTCCCACCCAGATCGAGGAGATCGTGCTGCGCACGCCCGCCGTCGCCCCGCACTTCCAGCTGCGGCTGACCCGGCAGGGGCGGCTCGACGCGCTCACCGTCCGGGCGGAGGCGCGGGCGGACGCCACGGCGGCCGAACGGGAGAAGGCGGCGCTGGCCATCGCGGCCGCGGTGAAGGACGGGGTCGGGGTGTCGGTCGGGGTCGAGATCGTGGACCCGGAGTCGCTGGAACGCTCGGTGGGCAAGATCCGGCGGATCGTGGATCTGAGGGAGTCCGGCACGGAGTGAACAGCGGCGGTGACCGGCGTGTTCACACCCCCGCAACGCTCGTTCCCACCATGCGGACAGCCGGGCGAAAATCTCGACACAGGGGGCCGCGCCCTGCCAGTCTCCCGCTATGCATCTCGCCAACCGGTCCCTGGTCACCGCCCTGTGCTCCGCCGTCGCCCTCTGCACAGCCCTCACCGGCTGTGCCCCGCAAGCGGAGGAGAAGGCACCGGACGGGGCCGCCGGTGCGACGGCGTCCTGCGCTCCCGGCAAGCTCGCCACCCAGGTGTCCGGGAAGCTGACCGTGGGCACCGACAAGCCCGCCTACGCGCCCTGGTTCTCCGACGACGAGCCGTCCAACGGGAAGGGCTTCGAGTCGGCGGTGGCCTACGCCGTGGCGAAGGAGCTCGGTTACGACCGCGACGCGGTGGTGTGGCAGCACACCCCGTTCAACAGCGCGTTCGCGCCCGGGGCGAAGAAGTTCGACTTCGACATCAACCAGGTCTCCATCAGCGAGGAGCGGAAGAAGGCCGTCGCCTTCTCCTCCGGCTACTACGACGTGCGGCAGGCCGTCGTCGCCCTGAAGTCGTCGAAGGCCGCGAAGGCGAAGAGCGTGGCCGACCTCAAGGACGTGAAACTGGGCGCGCAGGTGGGCACCACCAGCCTCGACTTCATCACCGACCTGGTGAAGCCGAGCGAGAAGCCCGCCGTCTACCAGCGCAACGACTTCGCCAAGTCGGCGCTGAAGACCGGCCAGGTGGACGCCATCGTGGTGGACCTGCCGACCGCGTTCTACATCACCGGGGCCGAGGTGCCCGAGGCGGAGGTCGTGGGCCAGTTCGCCGACTCCCCCGGTGAACCCGAGCAGTTCGGGCTGGTCCTCGACAAGGCGTCCGCGCTGACCTCGTGCGTGAGCGGTGCGGTGGACGCCCTGCGCGAGGACGGCACCCTCGCCGCCCTGGAGAAGGAGTGGCTCTCCGACGCCGTCGACGCGCCGGTGCTCAGGTGACCCTGCACAAGGCGCCGCCGGCTCCGGACGGCTACGCCCCCTCCGAGCGTCGGATCGCCCGCGAGCGTTACCGGCGGGGGCGCACCCGGCGGGCCACCGCGATCGCCGCGGCCAGCACCCTGGTGACGGGCGCGGTGCTGTTCCTGCTGATCACCGGCTCCCCCGGCTGGACCCGTACCAAGGAGACGTTCTTCAGCGCCCATTACGCGCGCGTCGCCCTGCCGCAGGTCATGGAGGGGCTGTGGCTGAACCTCCGGCTGCTGGCCGTGTGCGGTGCGGCCGTGCTGGTGCTCGGCCTGCTGCTGGCCGTGGCGCGCACCCTGCGCGGGCCGGTGTTCTTCCCCGTCCGGGCGCTGGCGACCGCGTACACGGACTTCTTCCGGGGGCTGCCGCTGATCATCTGCCTGCTGATCGTGGTCTTCGGGGTGCCCGCCCTGCGGCTGGAGGGGGTGACCACCGATCCGGTGCTGCTGGGCGGCGGCGCGCTGGTGCTGACGTACTCGGCGTACGTGGCGGAGGTCTTCCGGGCGGGCATCGAGTCCGTGCATCCCTCGCAGCGGGCGGCGGCCCGTTCGCTGGGGCTGAGCAGCGGGCAGGCGCTGCGTTTCGTCGTGCTGCCGCAGGCGGTGCGGCGGGTCGTGCCGCCGCTCCTCAACGACCTGGTGTCGCTCCAGAAGGACACCGGGCTCGTCTCGATCGCCGGGGCGGTGGACGCCGTGTACGCGGCGCAGATCATCGCGAGCAAGGACTTCAACTACACGCCGTACGTCGTCGCCGGTCTGGTCTTCGTGGCGCTGACCATCCCGATGACCCGGCTCACCGACTGGGTGACGGCCCGGATGGACCGGCGGCGGGCCCAGGGAGGACTCGTATGAGCGACGCTCCGGTGCTGCGGATGGAGGCGGTCCGCAAGTCGTTCGGCACGTCTCTCGTGCTGCGGGACGTGGACCTGGAGGTGGCCCCGCACACGGTGACCGCGCTGATCGGGGCCTCGGGGTCCGGGAAGTCGACCCTGCTGCGCTGCGCCAACCTCCTGGAGGAGGTCGACGACGGGGCGATCTGGCTGGACGGTGAGGAGATCACCGACCCCAGGTCCGACGCGGACGCGGTGCGCCGGCGGATCGGCGTGGTGTTCCAGGCGTACAACCTCTTCCCTCATCTGACCGTGCTGCAGAACATCACCCTGGCCCCGCGCCGCGTCCACGGGCTCTCCCGCCCCCGGGCGGAGGAGGAGGCCCGGGAGCTGCTGGAGCGGCTGGGCCTCGGGGCGAAGGCGGACGAGTACCCGGACCGGCTCAGCGGCGGGCAGCAGCAGCGGGCCGCGATCGTCAGGGCGCTGGCGGTACGTCCCCGGCTGCTGCTCCTGGACGAGATCACGGCGGCGCTGGACCCGGAGCTGGTGGGCGAAGTGCTGGGTCTCGTACGGGAGGTGAAGGGGGACGGCATGACGATGGTGATCGCCACCCATGAGATGGCGTTCGCGCGCGAGGTCGCCGACCAGGTGTGCTTCCTGGACGCCGGTGTGGTGCTGGAGCGCGGCACGCCCGAGGAGGTGTTCGGCGCGCCCCGCGAGGAGCGCACCCGGCGGTTCCTGCGGCGGATCGTGGAGGCGGGGCGGCTTTGAGGGCCTCTCGTCTGGATCAGGCCGGGCTCGCGGGGTCCGGCCTGATCCAGACGAGAGACCCTGGTCGGCCTCAGGCGAGTTCGTCGCGCAGCTGCCGCTTGAGGATCTTCCCGCTGGCGTTGCGTGGGAGTTCGTCCACGAAGACGACGCGCTTGGGGGCCTTGAAGGCGGTGAGCTTCTCGCGCGCGTGGGCGATGAGTTCGCTCGCGTCCGCCTCGCCGCGCAGGACGACGACAGCGGTGACCGCCTCGATCCAGCGGTCGTCGGGGAGGCCGATGACGGCGGTCTCGGCGACGGCGGGGTGGGTGTAGAGGGCGTCCTCGACCTGCCGGGAGGCGACGAGGACGCCGCCGGAGTTGATGACGTCCTTCACCCGGTCGACGACGGTGAGGAAACCCTCGGCGTCGCGGACCGCGAGGTCGCCGGAGTGGAACCAGCCGTCGCGGAAGGCCTCAGCCGTCTCCTCGGGCTTGTCCCAGTAGCCGGAGCACAGTTGGGGCGAGCGGTAGACGACCTCGCCGGGGGTGCCGTCGGGGACGTCCTCGCCCTTCTCGTCGACGACGCGGGCCTCCACGAAGAGGACCGGCCGGCCGCAGGACTCCATCCGGCCCTCGTGCTCCTCGGGGCCGAGCACGGTGGCCAGCGGGCCGATCTCGCTCTGGCCGAAGCAGTTGAAGAAGGCCAGGTGCGGGAGGCGTCCGCGCAGTCGCTCCAGGACGGGCACGGGCATGATCGAGGCCCCGTAGAACGCCTTGCGCAGACCGCCGAGTTCGCGGGTGGCGAACTCCGGGTGGTTGGCGAGAGAGATCCAGACGGTGGGCGGGGCGAACAGGCTGTCGGCCAGGCCGGTTTCGACGAGTTCGAAGATGCGGCCGGCGTCGGGGGCGTCCAGGATGGTGTTCTCCGCGCCGACCGCCAGATACGGCAGCAGGAACACGTGCATCTGGGCCGAGTGGTAGAGCGGCAGGGAGTGCACGGGCCGGTCGGTCGCGGCGAGGCCGAGCGCGGTGATCGCGCTGACGTACTCGTGGATCAGGGCCCCGTGCGTCATCATCGCGCCCTTGGGCAGGGCGGTGGTGCCGGAGGTGTAGAGCAACTGCACCAGGTCGTCGGAGGCGGGCGGGCGCTCCGCGGTGAACGGCCGTTCGTCCTGCAGGGCTTCGAGCAGTGACCCGGGCGCGTCGCGCAGAGCGCGTACCCGGTGGCCGTCGGGGATCCGGGCGGCGAGGTCCGGGTCGGTCAGGACGAGGGTGGAGCCGGACTGGTCGAGGAGGTAGACCAGGTCGTCACCGGTGAGGTTCTGGTTGACGGGTACGTGGACGAGCCCGGCCCGGGCGCAGGCGAGGAAGCCGATCAGATAGGCGTCGGAGTTGTGCGCGTAGGCGGCCACCCGGTCGCCGGGGGCGAGAGCGTGCTCCTGGGTGAGAACGGCGGCGGCCGTGGAGACGGCGGCGTCCAGCGAGCGGTAGGTCCAGGCCCGGTCGGCGTACCGTACGGCGGTCCGGTCGGGGGTGCGCCGGGCGCTGCGGGTGAGGACGCCGTCGACTGTGCTGCTGCGTACACCGGTCATGGCTCGATCCTGTGCGGCCCGGGCCCCGGGGGTCAAGAGGCCGGATACCGACCAGACGGTTGACAGTCGGCGGGGCTGCCTGGCTGAGTGACGCGTGGCTGTCCGGACGGTCCGGTCAACCGCCTGTGCCACCCGCACTGTTGGGAGGAACACCTTGACCTTGCGAAACCGTCTGAGACTGCTCGGGGTTGCCGGTATCGCCGTGTTCACCGTGGCGGCGTCGTTGCCGCCGGCGACCGCGTCCGGGGCCCCGGAGACGCGGCATCCGTCCGGCGGCGGTCTGTCCGCCGTCATCCGGTACACGGAGTACGGCATTCCGCACATCGTGGGTAAGGACTACGCGCAGCTCGGCTTCGGCACTGGGTGGGCGCAGGCCGCCGACCAGGTGTGCACGCTGGCCGACGGCTTCCTCACGGTGCGCGGGGAGCGGTCGAGGTTCTTCGGCCCGGACGCCGCCCCGGACCTCTCGCTGTCCTCGGCGGCGACGAACCTCTCCAGCGACCTGTACTTCCGGGGCGTGCGGGACAGCGGCACGGTGGAGAAGCTGCTGAAGGTTCCCGCACCCGCCGGTCCGAGCCGGGACGTGAAGGAGACGATGCGCGGGTTCGCCGCCGGGTACAACGCGTGGCTCGCGCAGAACCGGATCACGGATCCGGCCTGCCGGGGCGCGTCCTGGGTGCGCCCGGTGACGGCTCTGGACGTGGCGGCGCGGGGGTTCGCCATTTCGGTGCTCGGCGGCCAGGGGCGCGGCATCGACGGCATCACGGCCGCTCAGCCTCCGACGGCCGCGCCCCCGGCCGCCGGGGTCACGCCGAAGGAGGCGGCGGAGGCCGCCGAGCGGCTGCTGTCGACGCAGAACGCGGACATGGGGTCCAACGCGGTGGCCTTCCACGGCTCCACGACGGCGAACGGGCGCGGGCTGCTGCTCGGCAACCCGCACTACCCGTGGCAGGGCGGGCGGCGGTTCTGGATGTCGCAGCAGACGATTCCGGGCGAGCTGAACGTGTCGGGCTCCTCGCTGCTGGGCACGACGACCATCTCCATCGGGCACAACGCGGACGTGGCGTGGAGTCATACGGTCGCCACGGGCGTGCCGCTGAATCTGCATCAGCTGACGCTGGATCCGACCGATCCGACCGCCTATCTGGTGGACGGCAAGCGAGAGCGGATGACGAAGCGGACCGTGAGCGTCCCGGTGAAGGGCGCGGCTCCCGTGACGCGTACCCAGTGGTGGACCCGGTACGGGCCGGTGGTCACCTCGTTCGGGGCGGCGCTGCCGTTGCCGTGGACGTCGACGACGGCGTACGCGCTGAACGACCCCAACGCGGCGAATCTGCGGGGCTCGGACACCGCCCTGGGGTTCAGCAAGGCCCGCGGCACGGCGGAGATCGAGCGCTCGCTGCACCGGCGGCAGGGGCTGCCCTGGGTGAACACGATCGCGGCGGACCGGGCGGGGAACTCCTACTTCTCCCAGTCGCAGGTGCTGCCGAGGATCACGGACGAGCTGGCGGAGCGTTGCTCCACGCCGCTGGGCCGGGCCACCTATCCGGCCGCCGGGCTCGCGGTGCTGGACGGTTCGCGCACGGACTGCGCCCTGGGCCGTGACCGGGACGCGGTGCAGCCCGGCGTCTTCGGCCCGGGCCGGGCGCCGACGCTGAAGAACCGGCCGTACGTGGAGAACTCCAACGACAGCGCGTGGCTGACGAACGCGGAGCGGCCGCTGACCGGGTACGAGCGGGTCTTCGGCACGATCGCGACCCCTCGGTCGATGCGGACCCGGGGTGCCGTCGAGGACGTCACGGCGATGGCGGAGAAGGGCGGGCTGGGCGTCCGCGACCTCCAGCGCCAGCAGTTCGCCAACCGGGCGCCGGCCGGGGATCTGACCGCGTCCGACGTGGCGCGGTGGTGCGCGGCGCTGCCGGGCGGCACGGCCGTGGGCACGGACGGACAACCGGTCGACGTGGCGGATGCCTGCCGGGTGCTGCGGCGCTGGGACCGGAGCATGGACAGCGACAGCCGGGGCGCGCTGCTCTTCGACCGGTTCTGGCGCAAGGCGTCGGCGGTGCCGGCCGCCGAGCTGTGGAAGACACCGTTCGACCCGGCCGATCCGGTGCGCACCCCGCGCGGTCTCAACACCGCCGCGCCCGGGGTGGCCAGGGCCCTGGCGGACGCGGTGGCGGAGCTGCGGGCGGCGGACATCGCGCTGGACGCCCCGCTGGGCAGGCACCAGTTCGTCGTACGGAACGGCAAGCGGCTCCCGATCAGCGGCGGCACGGAGTCGCTGGGCGTCTGGAACAAGACCGAGCCGGTGTGGAACGCGGCGGGCGGCGGCTATACGGAGGTGTCGGCGGGCTCCAGCTACATCCAGGCGGTCGGCTGGGACGGCAGCCGCTGCCCGGTGGCCCGGACGCTGCTGACGTACTCCCAGTCGGAGAGTCCGAAGTCGCCGCACCACAGCGACCAGACCCGGCTGTACGCGGGTGAGCGCTGGGTGACGTCGCGGTTCTGCGAGAAGGACATCGCCCGTTCGCCGGATCTGCGGGTGGTGCGGGTGCACGAGCGGCGGTAGCGCCTTCCGGTGGATTCGCCCGTCCGCCGACGACAAGGGCCCCGCCCAGGCGGGGCCCTTGTCG
>NZ_JBHXPF010000048.1:0-60826 GCF_042718715.1 Streptomyces sp. NPDC058576
GGCGGACTGGGGGCCGGCCCCGCTGCGCCGGGCGCGGCCCCGCCTGCAAGCCCCGTGCCGGCAGCACCCGCGCCGGGGGGCCCGGCCGGGGGTGCGGCCCGGGCCACCGGACCTCAACGACCAGGAGAGCCGGATCGTGCAGCTGGTCGCCGAGGGGCTGACCAACAAGCAGATGGCCCGGCGGCTGGGGATCTCGCCCCACACCGTCAACTACCACCTGAAGAAGCTGTTCCAGAAGGCCGGGGTCAACTCCCGTATCGCCCTGCTGCGGGAGACCGGCTGGAACGACCCGTCCGAGGAGTCACCCGAGCCGGGGCCGCGCGTGCGCCCACGGCCGGGCGCCTTCGAACGCGGCGGCCAGCTCTAGCAGCCGGTCCTCGGCCCCGGGCGCGCCGACGAGCTGGACGCCGACCGGCAGGTTCCCCGCGGCCACCCCGGCGGGCACCGAGAGCGCCGGCTGGCCGGTGATGTTGAAGGGGTAGGTGAAGGCCAGCCAGTCGGCGTACTCGCGCCACCGCTCCTCGAACCCCGTGCCCTCGGGAACCGCCCCGAGGACCGGCGGGAGCACGGTGAGCGTGGGGGTGAGCAGGACGTCGTACCGGGTCCAGAAGGCCAGCACCTCGGCGGCCCGCCGCTGGGCGGCCGCCAGGGCGGCGCAGTAGTCGACCGCGCCGAGCCGTTCGCCGCGCAGGGCGATGTCGAGGGTCGTCGGCTCCAGCTCGGCCAGCTCCCCGGGCGGTACGCCGCGGACCATGGTGGCCACGTTGGTGGCGATGACCGTCAGCAGCGGGTCCAGAAGTCCGCCGAGGTCGGGGGCGTCCTCGACCAGCTCGACGTCCAGTTCGCCGAAGGCCGACACCGTCCGCTCGAACACCTCCCGCACCGCCGGGACGACCATGCCGTGCGGCGGTGTGCACGTGTAGGCCACGCGCAGCCGCCGCGGCGAGCGCGGGCCGGGAGTGAGGAAGGGTGCGGAGCGCGCGGGCAGCCCGTACGGTTCCCCGACGGACGGGCCCGCCATCACGTCCAGCATCAGGGCCGTGTCGCCGACCGTACGGGCCATCGGGCCGCTGCTGACGTAACCCGCCCACTGCTCCTGCGAGGCGGGCGCCCACGGGATCCGGCCGCGGGTGGGTTTGAGCCCCACGACGCCGCAGGCGGACGCGGGGGCCCGCACGGAGCCGGCCCCGTCGGCGGCCAGGGCGAGCGGGCCGATGCCGGCGGCTACGGCGGCGGCCGCGCCGCCGCTGGATCCCGCCGGGCCGTGTTCGGTGTTCCACGGATTGCGGGTGGGCGGGAAGGCCCGGTTGTCCGTCGTGATCCGCAACCCGAACTCCGGCATGTTGGTGCTGCCGACGAGGATGCCGCCCGCCCGCCGCAGCCGGGCGACCACCTCGCTGTCGAAGCCGGGCCGGTAGCCGGTGAAGGGCCGCGACCCGTAGGCGGTCGGCAGCTGGGCCGACTCGTGGGCGTCCTTGACGGTGAACGGGACCCCGTGCAGCGGGCCCCGTTCCTCCGGCGGCAGGGCGTCGGCGGCTCGGGCGTCGGCGAGCGCGCCCTCCGCCCGTACGGCGGTCACCGCGTTCAGCCGGGGGTTCACCTCCTCCAGGCGGCCCAGGACCGCTTCGGTGACTTCGAGGGCGGACAGTTCCTTGTCGCGGATCAGGTCGCGCAGCTCGGAGGCGGGCAGGAAGAGAGGGGACTCGGTGGGCGGGTGGGGCGGTGATTCCATCGGAAGGTGCTCCCTTGCGGTTCGTGACGGGCTTCAGTCGCCCGCTCGTACGAGGGCGAGGACGAGCTCCACACAGCTGTCGGCGAGCCGCTCCGCGCGGTCGTCCCGGACGATGCCCTGGGCGTAGGTGAAGTTCCAGGCGAGCTGGTGGTGGGTGGAGTTGACGGTGGCGACGAACGCGCCGACCACCGAGAGCGAGGCGATGAACTGGGCACCGGACGCCCGCAGCGGTCCGATGGTGTCCGGGAACGGGAACCGGCCGATGTTGGAGAGGCAGAAGTTGATCGGCCCCTTCTCGTCCAGGTGCCGCACGAACGGCAGGCTCTCGGCCAGGTTCTGCGGACCGGCCCCGCCGATCCCGTTGATCATGGAGAACTGCTCGCCCCGCGCCTTGCGCGCCTTGAGGTCGGCGCTGATCTCCCGGGCCGTCTCCCACAGCGGGCGGTCCGCCCGGTGCTCGACGAGGGTGGGGATCGTCGCCACGTAACTGCCCACGTCGTCGGGGCCCACCGCCGGTTCGAGGTCGCCCCGGAAGTCGACCGGGGAGCCGATCGAGTACCAGGCGCCCTCGTCGGCCCCGGCGTCCACGGCGAGCGCCCGCACCATCGCGGCGGCGAGGACCCCGTGCATGGTGACCCCGCGGGCCCGGCAGGCGCGGGCGAGCCGGTCCAGCGCCGGGCCTTCCAGCGACCGGTGGAGGAACCGGGTGCGGCGCTCCTCGAAGGGCACCGGCCGGTCCGCGTCCACCCGGCGGGGACGCAGCCGTTCGAGGTCGCCCTCGTCGCGGTCGGCCTTCGCCTTCGCCCGTACCTGCCCCGCGGCACCGCGGTGCTCGGGCGGGAACAGTTCCTCGGCCGAGGGCAGCACCGTACGCGCTCCCACGGTGCCGCCGACGGCCAGCTCCGCCCACTGCCGCAGCAGCGAGATGAGCGTGGTCCCGTCCGCGACGACGTGCAGCAGGCTCAGGATCAGGTCGTGCACCTCGCCGTCCGGCCCGGGGCCGCTGAGGACGACGGCCGTGGCGAGCGGGCCGGCCCGCGGGTCGATGCGGCCGTTGACGAGTTCCTCGTCCACGACGCGCCGCCAGCCGTCCTCCACGGCCTGCGGCGAGCCGAGGGGCCGGTGTTCGAGCGGGACGGGACGGTCGTCCACCGCGACGAAGCGCGGGTGCCGTCCCGTCGGGTCGGCCTCGACCGCCACCCGCAGCAGCGGGTGGCGGGCCTGGAGTCCGTCCAGGGCGGTGCGCAGCGAGGCGCGGGAGACGGGCCCGTGCAGGCGGACCCGTCCGACGACGTTCAGCGGTGAGATCTGGTCGGCTATCCAGTACCAGCGCTCCAGCGGGCTCAGTTCCCGCCGGACCGCCCCGGAGGTCGTGGACACGGGCGTCCCCGGTCAGTCGACCGGCGACGCGGAGAGCGGCCGGAACATGCCCGCGCTCGCCCGGGTCTCCGGGGTGGTCTGCCAGGGCGGGTTGGTGCCGAAGGCGATCAGGACCTTCTCGCCGTCGGCCCGGAACGCGACGGGCTCGCCCTGCTCCACCCACACCATCTCGTGCGGTCCCGCGCTCACCGAGCCGCCTTCGAAGTCCACGGCGAACCGGCCGGTCAGTACGACGATGAACTCGTCGTAGCTGGGCACCCATTCCATGACGTCGCCGGGGTGCAGGCAGGCGAAGCCCGCCCCCATCGACTTCGGGACGCCGTCGTCGGCCAGGTCGCCGATGTAGATGCGGGTGTCCGCGAACTGCTGCCAGTTCGCCTCTTTCGTTCCGTACGTGCGTGCGGCCATGTCCGACTCCTTCACGAGGTGTTCCGCTTGCCGGGCTGTCCGCGTCAGACCAGCGGAGAGATCTGGTCCTCCACGCCCAGCAGGGCCTTGCCGTACATTTCCTTGATCATCGAGGGCTGGAGGATGGCGTGGCGGGCGCTCACGGCCGAGTCCCGCCAGATCCTCTGGAGCGGGTTGGTGTCGGCGAAGCTGGCCGCGCCGTGCGCGGTCAGCAGGATGTCGATCGCCTCGGTGACGTGCCCGATCGCCCCGCTGAGGTCCGCCCGCGCCCGGATGCGCTGGAGCGGGTCCAGGGCCTCGCCGCGCCGCGCCGCGCCGTCGATGTCGGCGGTGGCGCGGTGGACGTGGAGGTGAGCGGTGTCGATCTTCTGCGCCGCCTCGGCGACCCGCAGTTGAAAGGCCGTCGAGTCGCGCTGCTTCTCGAAGTAGGTGAACGTGATGGCCTTCTGGGCGGACTTGCCCCTGACCAGCTCCAGCGCCGCACGGCCCAGGCCGAGCTGGGTGGCCGCCAGGGGGGCGGCGGTGAGGAACTGCACGAAGGCGGAGCGGGGGTGGGGTGAGCCGGACCGCTGCACCGGGTAGTCGCCGGCCATCGCCTTCGGCACCGACACCACCCGGTGGTCCGGTACGAAGATGTCCTGGGCCACCAGGCAGTTGCTGCCGGTGGCGCGCATCCCGGCGACGAACCAGGTGTCCTCCACCGTGTAGTCGGCGGCGGGGATCAGCGCCATGCCCTGGTCGACGATCTGCCCGGTGGAGTCGGGGACCGGGAAGCCGATCACGGACCAGCCGGCGTGCCAGGAGCCGGAGGCGTAGTGCCAGCGGCCGGAGACCCGGTAGCCGCCGTCGACCCGCTCGGCGGTCGCGCTGGGCGTCAGCACGCCGGAGATCCGGGTGTCGGGGTCGGCCCCGAACACCTCGTCCTGGGCCCGCTCCGGGAAGAGGCTGGTGACCCACGCCAGCGAGCTGCCGACCGCGACCACCCACGAAGCGCTGCCGTCCCCCTCGGCGAGGGTCGCGGACACGTCGACCAGGGTGCGCAGGGACACCTCGTGGCCGCCGTACCGCTTCGGCACGGCCAGCCGGAACATGCCGCCGGCGGTGAGGAGTTTGACGGATTCGTCGGTCAGCCGGCGGTCGCGCTCCCCCTGCTCGGCGTTGCGGGCGAGAAGCGGGACGAATTCCCTCGCGGTGCGGAGCAGCTCGGACGATTCCGAGGAATGGAGTTCATTCTCGGTCCGGGTGTCGGCCATGGAAATCTCCGTCTCAGTGGGCGAATGCCGTGATGTGGTCGGTGAGGGAACGGGTATGCGTCGGTGCTGCCGCGGAATGCGTGCCGAACGTCCGGCGGCCGTAGACGAGCGGGGCGGCGCCCCGGGTTCCGGAGACCCGGGTCACCAGGCCGAGCAGCAGCAGGTGGTCCCCGCCGGGGACGTGCCGCTGGAGCTCGCACACGAGCCATCCCGGGGCCTTGCGCAGACGCGGGAGGCCGCCGTCCGGGCACCAGTCGACCCGGTCGAACCGGTCGGCCGCCGAGGAGGCGAACGCCCCGGCCACGTCCGCCTGTCCGGCCCCGAGCAGGTTCACGCCGAACCGCTCGGACCGCAGGATCTTCGGCAGCAGCCGGGAGCGCTGCTCCAGCGCGACGGTCACCATGGCCGGCCGCAGCGACAGCGAGGTGAGCGAGCCGACGGTCGTACCGTGGGGCAGGCCGTCCGCCATCGCCGTGACCACCGCCACCGGGGTGCAGACATCGGCCATGAAATCCTTGAAATCTCGCTCCGTAACCATTCCTTCTCCTCAGAGCGTGAATGGGCCAGGCATTTTCACGGGGCCGTTCCGGCGGGTTCGCCGGCCGTGCGGAAATCCGGCCGGGCTTTTCTTCCCGGACGTGGACGCTGCGTACGCTAGCGAGGGGCGCGGGGCGCGTACAGGCATATCCGCCCGGTACTACGCGAACACGCAGTCGCCCCGGGCCTGCCGCGATTACCGGCCGGCGTCCCTGCCGCCGGTCGTGCCCACGAGGGCGGTGATCGCCCGGAACCGGCGGTCGAGCAGCGGGTCGGGGAGCAGCCGCGCCGTCCGGGCCATCCGGCGGGCGTCCGTCCCCACCCAGTAGCGCGCCCGGGGGCGTACGTCGGTCAGGGCGCGCAGGACCGTGCGGGCGAAGTCCTCCGGGGTGGTCCTGCTCGCCATCGCCTGCTGCGCGTTGCCCTCCAGGAACCCCCGGAGTGCGGACCGGTAGAGGTCGGCGACCGAGGGGACGGCATCCGCCAGCGCCCGTTCGCCCGCCCGCGACACCTTGGTCCAGATCGGCGTGAGAATGGCTCCCGGCGCCACCACCGAGACGCGTACGCCGGTGGGCGCCAGCTCGCGGCGCAGGGCGTCGCTGAGCGCTTCCTTGGCGAACTGGGCGGCGGAGTAGGCCCCGAGGAAGGGGACCGCGGCCTTGCCGAGACCGGACGTGACGTTGACAATCCGGCCGTGCGACCGGCGCAGCAGCGGGAGATGGGCCCGGATCATCGCGAGGTGCCCGACCACGTTGACGTCGAGCTGACGGCGGAACTGGTCGCCGTCGATGCACTCCAGCGGGCCCGGTACGCAGATCCCGGCGTTGTTCACCAGCCCCCGCAGCCCGCCGTAGCGGTGTTCGACGAGTTCGGCCGAGGCCCGTACCGACGCGTCGTCGGTGATGTCGATGACGGCGTAGCGGAGCCTGCCGTGCTGCGACTCGGTGAGCAGCTTCTCGCCGTCCTCCTCCCGGCGGACCCCCGCGAGCACCTGGAAGCCCCGGTGCTCCAACTCCAGGGCGCACTCGCGGCCCAGCCCCGAGGAGGCGCCCGTGACGACGACCGCGCCGTGCGGCGGGGTGCTCCCGCCGCGCGGTCCGCGTACCGTGTTCCGGCTCATCGGCCCGCCTCCCCGCCCGCGCCGGCGGGAAGGCCGGCGCCCGGGAAGGTCAGCGCCGGTTCGAGCTTGCCCACCAGCTTCCGGTGGGGCATCCACCGGAAGTAGCCGTCCCGGACCCGGCGGCGTACCGGGCCCTGCGACTGCTCGAACTCGCTGATGGCACGGGTGGCCTCCACCATGGTCCGGGTGCGTTCGTACCGCGCCGACTCGTAGCCGCGCAGCCCCCGGGGCACGTCCGGGGCGTGCCGCAGGTGCTGGGCCAGGACCGCGGCGTCCTCCATCGCCATGGCGGAGCCCTGGCCGAGGCTGGTGAGCATGGGGTGGGCGGCGTCCCCGAGCAGGGTCACCGGCCCCGTGCCCCAGGGCTGGAGGAACGCCCGGTCCCGGGTGTTCAGCGTGAGCAGGTCCTCCGCCGGGGTCACCCGGATCGCCTCCCGGACCTCGTCCGGCCAGCCGGAGTAGGCGTCGAGGACCCCCGCCTTGCCGCCGTCCCAGGTGCTGGACTCCTCGAAGGGCATGTTCTTGGTGCCCCACCAGTAGAGCCGGCCCCGGCCGATGTCGACCAGGCCGAACCGCATCCCGTCGCCCCACAGGTGGACCACGGAGCCGGGGGCGAACCGGGGGTGGCTGTACTCGGTGATGCCGAGCCACGCGATGTACCCGCTGTCGTGCACGGGCTCGTCCGGCCCGGTCGACTGGCGGCGTACGGCCGAGTTGAACCCGTCGGCGCCCACCAGGAGGTCGGCCTCAGCTTCCCGGCCGTCGGTGAAGTGCACCCGCGCCCGGTCGCCCTCCACCTCGAACCGGTCGGCGGCGGCGTTCAGCCGGATCGGGATGTCCGCCGTCTGGTCGAGGAGCGCGGCGAGCAGGTCGGACCGGCTGATGCAGACGCACGGGACGCCGATGCGCCGGGTGATCTCGGGGAACGGGAACTCCCGTATCAGCCTGCCCTTCCAGTCCTTGACGTGGTACGTCTCCATGACCCGGCCGCGCTTCTCCAGGCCGAGGTCGATGTCCAGGGTGGCGAGCGCGGCCGTGGCGTTGCTCATCACGGAGAGTCCGAAGCCGGCCGCCCGCATCTCCGGCGCCCGCTCGAACACCTCCACGTCGAAGCCGACGCGCCGTAGCGCAATGGCCGTGGTCAGGCCGCCGATCCCGGCGCCGACGACGATGGCTGTTCGTGTGCTGCTCATGTCAGTGCTGCCCGCTTTCGCCTGTGAGGAGTCCCATGGCCCTGAGTACCGGGCCGACGACGTCGGCCACGCGTGGTTCCTCCATGATCGTGAGGTGGTCGCCCTCGGTGTCGATCACCGTGAGGCGGCCGGAGGTGCGCTCCCGCCACCCGTTGGTCTCGTCCGCGTGCATGCTGTCGATGGCGGTGTGCATCTCCAGCAGCACGCCCGGCAGCGGATCGCGGGCCCGGAGAAGGACCACGTCGTAGTCCACGACCCCGGGCCGGTAGTCGAAGGCGGAGCGCCAGTTCGCCTCGTACACCTTGAACAGCCTCCGCACCACGGCATCGCCGCTGCCCGCGGGCAGAACGCCCTCGTCGACGGCCAGCCGCGCCATGAACGCGAACTTCTCGTCCAGCGTGGCCAGCCCGGGCGGCAGGAGGTCGCCGGCGGTGGCGCTGCCGTGCTGGAGCCAGAGCAGTTCCCAGAAGAACCAGCCGAGCAGGGCCTCGTCGTCGGTCCAGGGCCGCCGCCCCGGGTTGAGCGCCGTCGTGTCCAGGAGGACCACGGAGGCGACGCTCTCCCCGGCGGCGTGCAACTGGCGGGCCATCTCGAAGGCCACGAACCCGCCGAAGGACCAGCCGCCGAGGTGGTAAGGGCCGGACGGCTGGACCCGGCGCATCGCCGCGATGTAGTGGGACGCGAGCTGCTCCAGGCCGCGCACCGGCTCCGTGCCGACGTCCGCCCCGGCGGCCTGGAAGGCGTAGAAGGGCTGGTCCGGGGGGAGTTGCCCCGCGAACGGTACGTAGCAGAGCACGTTGCCGCCCATCGGGTGCGCGAAGAACAGCGGCGGCCGGGTGCCCTCCGGCCGGATCGCCACCAGCGGGTCGAAGCCGGCGGTCGTGCTGCCCGCCGAACGGAGCCGTTCGGCCAGTTCGGCCACGGTCGGCGCCACGATGAAGTCCGACAGGGGGATCGCGGTGCCGAACCGCTCCTCCAGGAGGACGACCAGACGCATCGCCGTGATCGACGTGGCGCCGAGGTCGAACAGGTTGTCGTGCACCCCCACGTCCGGCAGGCGCAGCAGGTCGGCCAGCATCCCGGCCAGCACCCGCTCGTGGTCGTCCCGGGGGGCGACCGGGCCGGCCGGCCCGGTGCGGACCGGCCGCACCTGCTGGAGCGCGGCCTCGTCCCGCTTGCCGTTCGGGGTGAGCGGGATGGCGGGCAGCCAGACGAAGTGCGCGGGCACCATGTAGTCCGGCAGCTTCGCGCGCAGGTGGCGCCGCAGCTTGTCCAGGTCCGCGCGCTCGGCGTCACCGACCAGGAAGGCGATCAGCGAGGTGTCGCCCGCCTCGTCGCGCCGGGCGATCACGGCGACGTCGGTGATCGCGTCGGGACCGCCCGCCGCCGCCCCGGCGGTGACCAGTTCGATCTCCCCGGGCTCGACCCGGTAGCCGCGGATCTTGACCTGCCGGTCGGCGCGGCCCAGGCAGACCACGTCCCCGCCGGGCAGGACCATGCCGACGTCCCCGGTGCGGTAGACCAACCCGTCGCCGTCAGGGGCGGACAGGAACCGCTCCTCGGTCAGATCGGGCCGGCCCGCGTACCCGTCGGCCAGGCCGGCGCCGCCGATGTAGATCTCGCCCCGGCTCCCGACCGGCACCCGGCGCATCCCCTCGTCCAGGACCAGCACCCTGGCCCCGTGGATGGGCTGTCCGACCGGGGGCAGCGCGGGGAACACGGCGGGATCGCCGGTCATCCCGTGGAAGGCGGCGGCGTGGGTCTCGGTGGGACCGTAGTGATTGTCGACCACCACGTCGCCGAGCGACGCGCAGAACCGGCGGATCTCGTCCGTCGTACGGAACTGCTCGCCCGACGAGCACAGCACCCGCAGGCTCCGCGGCACCAGGCCGAGCGTCACCGACGCCTCCGCCAACTGCTGGAGGGCCACGTACGGCAGGTGCATGCGCTCGACGCGCTCCCGGTCGATCAGCCGCAGCAGACCGGGCATGTCGCGCCGCAGCGCCTCCGTGACGACGACCAGGGTCCCGCCGCCGGCCAGCGTGGCGTACAGCTCCTGGAAGGAGACGTCGAAGCTGAGGGGCGCGTACTGCACCGTGCGGGCGCCCTCGGCGGTGCTGGCGATCCCGTTCTGCCAGGCCACGAGGTTGGACAGGGACCGGTGCGGCGCCGACACCCCCTTCGGACGTCCCGTCGAGCCCGAGGTGAACAGCAGGTACACCTCGTCGTCCTCGGAGATCTCCGGCAGCTCGGCGGCGTGCCCGGTGGCGGCCAGCGCCTCGTACGGGAGGACGGGTACGGGGGTCTCCAGGGCCTCCACGAGGCCCCGGTGCTCCGCGTCCACGACCACGCGGGCAGGGCGGCCCTGCTCGATCATGGCGCGCAGCCGGTCCACCGGATAGGCGGTGTCCAGCGGCATCGCCGAGCACCCCGCCTTCGCGGTGCCCAGGAACGCGGCGACGGTCCCGGCCGCCCGGCCCATGGCGAGGCCGACGCGGTCGCCCGGGCGCACTCCCGACTCCAGCAGACCCGTGGCGAACCGGGTGGCGACCCGGTCCAGCTCCTCGTACGTCCACGTCAGGTCCTCGGAGACCACGGCCTGCACCCCGGGGGCACGGCGTGCCCGCTCCTCGAAGGCGCGGACCACGTTGACCGGCGGCCGCCCGGTCCGCGGCGGCTCCGGCGCCGGAGCGAGGAAGCCGAACTCCACGGCGCCGTCCGGCTCCTCGGCGAGCCTGCGCAGGATGCGCACGTACGTGTCGGTGTACAGCCGCGCCTGCGCGGGGGTGAACGACTGCCCCGAGAAGTCGAGGCGGAGCCGGATGCCCTCGTCCACCGGGTCGACCATGGCGTTGACGACCAGGGAGAAGTTCGTCTCCTCCCGGACCGCGAAGCCGCGGCTGGTGATCCCGGGGGTCCGGAAGACCTCTCCGAGCTGGCGGAAGTGGATGAAGTTGAACAGGGTGTCGACCAGCGACGTCCGGCCGAGGTCCTCCTGGATGACCGCCAGCGGCACCCGCCGGTGCGGATAGCTCTCCCGCTCCCGGTCCAGGGCGCGTCCCACGACGTCGAACCAGGTGGCCTGCTCCGCGTCCACCCGCACGGGCAGGGTGTTGAGGAAGAGGCCGCACGTGCGCTCCGCGCCCTCGACGTCCGGCCGGCTGTGGGTCACCAGACCTGTCAGGACGTCGCGTTCGCCGGAGAAGGCCCGCAGCATCAGGACGTGCGCGGCGAACAGGACCGACTTCACCGGAACCCGACGGTCACCGGCGGTGGCGCGCAGGGTGTCGACGAGATCGGCGGGCAGCCGCAGGTCGCACTCCACCCGCTCGTCCGTCCCCGGCGCCTCGTGCGGACGGAAGCTCTCCAGATGGGGCTGCGTCGCGTCGGTCAGCAGGTTCCGCCAGTAGGCGCGGCCCGCCTTGGTGTCGATGGCCGCGCGCTCCTGGGCGACGTGCAGCGCGGCCGAGGGCGGCGCGGTGTCCGGCACCGGCTCCAGGTCCAGTCCCAGCAGGTGGCCGTAGTCCTGGAGGAGTTCGGAGACGAGGTTGGCCACGCTGCCACCGTCGAGGATGGCGTGGTGGAAGCTGAGGACCAGCTCCACCGTGTCGGGCAGGGCGAAAGCCCGGAAGTGGTACAGCGGCGCGCGGTCGAACCGGTAGTCGTGCCGGCGCCGGGCGGCGATGTGCTCGTCGATCACCGCCTCGGCCTCCGCGGCCGGAGCCTGACTCAGATCGCGGACGCTCAGCCCGCCCTCGGCGGAGGAGTGGACGATCTGGAGCGGCTCGGCATGGCCGGCCAGGGCGAACGACGACCGCAGCACCGGATGGCGTGCGACGAGCCGGTCGAAGGCCGTCCGCAACTCCCGCTCCCGCCACGGCATGGCCAGGCTGTAGCGGAAGACGTCCTTGTACGTCGCGGAGTCCTCCTTCTCCCGGCTGTGGAACAGCAGGCCGAACTGGAGGCGGGTGATCGGGTAGGCGTCCTCGTACGTCTCCAGGCGGGCCCGGTCCACCGGGGAGACCAAGGCGAACGGGGCCAGGGCCGCGGAGCCGGCCGGGACCGCGGAGCCGGCGTCCTCGGCGCACGCGGCCACCCCCGCCACGGTGGGGTTGCGCACGAAGTCGTCGGTGGTGAACCGGATGCCCGCCTTCTCGGCGAGCGCCCGCACCCGGAGCATGCTGATCGAGTCGCCGCCGATCACGAAGTAGTCCGTGTGGACGCCGACCCGGTCGACGCCGAGCACCTGGGCCCAGATGTCGGCGAGCACCGACTCACGGGGGGTGCTCGGGGCGCTGTCCGTGGCCTCGGCCGCGTCGGTGGACGGGGCGGGCAGGGCCCTGCGGTCCACCTTGCCGTTGGGCGTGAGGGGGAGGCTGTCGAGCCGTTCGAAGGCCGAGGGGATCATGTAGGAGGGCAGCACGCTCCCGAGCGCCGCCCTCAGGCGGCCCGGGTCGAGCTCCCGGTCGGCCGTGCAGTAGGCGACGAGGACCGGGCCCCGGCCGCCGCCGGGCCGGTGGTCGACGACCACGGCGTCGCGGATCGCGTCCAGCGCGACCAGCGCGTTCTGCACCTCGCCCAGCTCGACCCGGTTGCCGCGGATCTTCACCTGGTCGTCGTTCCGGCCGAGGTACTCCAGGTTGCCGTCGTTCAGCAGCCGGGCCAGGTCCCCCGTCCGGTAGAGGCGGCCGCCGGGGACGAAGGGGTCCTCGACGAAGCGCTCGGCGGTGAGTTCGGGCCGGCCGAGGTAGCCGCGGGCGACCTGGACGCCCCCGATGTGCAGCTCGCCGGGAACGCCGACCGGCTGCGGGCGGCCGTGCCGGTCGAGCACGTGGAGCGTGGTGTTCTCCACGGGGCGTCCGATGGGCACCCGCGTGACGGGGCCCTCGGACGCGGGCGGGCAGTCGAAGTAGCTCACGTCGACCGCGGCCTCGGTGGGGCCGTAGAGGTTGACCAGGCGGGGCCGGTCACCGCCGTCGAAGATCCGGTTGAACTGGGTGACCCGCTCGGGGGGCAGGGCCTCCCCGCTGCAGAAGACGGAACGCAGGGAGCCGACCCCGGCGGCCCGCTCCGGGTAGTCCTCCAGCAGGTCCAGAAACGGGCCGAGCATCGAGGGCACGAAGTGGATCACGCTCACCCGGTGGTCGCGTATCGTGCGCGCGATCCGCTCCGGGTCCTTCTCCGCTCCCGGCGGCAGCAGCACCACCCGAGCGCCCTGGACGGCCCACCACAGCAGCTCCCACACCGAGACGTCGAACGAGATGGGCGTCTTCTGCAGGAGCGTGTCGCCCGGACCGATGGGGTAGCGGCGCTGCATCCACGTCAGCCGGTTCCCCACCGCGTGGTGCTCGACCATCACGCCCTTGGGACGCCCGGTGGAGCCGGAGGTGTAGATGGTGTACGCGACGTCCTCCGGGCCCGCGGTGCGCCCGAGGGACCGGCTGGAGCCCCGGTACAGCTCGGAGATCCGGAGCACCGGGGCGCCGGTGGGCAGCTCGTCGACCTCGTGCGCACCGCGCAGGACCAGCTTCGCCCCGCAGTCCTCCAGGAGCAGCCGGACGCGGGAGGGCGGATAGCCGGGATCGACGGGGACGTAGGCGGCGCCCGCCTTGAGGATGCCGAGCAGGCCGGGCAGCAGCTCCGGGCCGCGCTCCGCGAGGATCGCCACCCGGTCGCCGGAGCCGGCGCCCCGCTCGCGCAGCACCCGCGCCACCTGGTTGGACCGCCGGTCCAGCTCGGCGAAGGTCAGCGTGGCACCGGAGGCGCCGTCGACCACCGCCGTCAGATCGGGGGTGCGCGCCGCCTGTTCGGCGAACAGCTGGTGCAGCGTCTTCTCGCGCGGGTAGGGGGCGGAAGCGCCTTGGCGGCGGCGGACGACGTCCTCGTACTCGTCGTCGGTCAGCATGGGCAGCTCCGCGAGCGGCAGCTCGCGGGAGTCCAGTCCGCGGCGGAGGAGTTCCCCGACGTGCCCGGCGAGGGCCGCGGCCGTGAGGTGCCCGTCGAACACGTCGTCGGCGTAGTCCAGGTCGACGCGCAGGCCCGGCTCGTCGTCGAACGCCTGCACCATGACGGAGAGGGCGTCGGCGGCGTGGACCGGGGCCATGATCGTGGTGGTCCGGTCCACTCCCGGGATCCCCGACGGCCGGGGGAAGCGCAGGTAGGAAGCGGTGACGTCGAACAGCCGGCGGCCGTCGGCGCCCTGCACGGGGGCCTCCCGGAGGATGTCGCCGTAGGGCAGCCGCTCGTGCTGTCTGAGCCGGTCGATCTGTCGGCGGACCCGCTCGGCGAGTTCCACCAGCGGCAGGTCCTCCGCCACCGCGATGCGCACCGGCAGATTGTTGGCGAACTGGCCCACGATCGAGCGTTCGCCCTCGGTCCGGCGGTTGAGGAAAGGCACCCCGAACACGACCTCGTCGGCCTGGTGGATGCGCCCGAGGCACACCGCGAACGCCGCGAGCAGGTAGGGGAAGGGGGACGCGCCCGCGTCGAGGATGCGCCGCACCAGCTCCTCGCCGACCGGGAAGGAGTGCCGGCCGCGGCCGGGCCGGGCGGCGCCGGAACGTGTGAAAAGAGCGGGCTCCACGCCCGTCAGATATTCCCGGTAGAACGCGCGGTCATTCTCTCGGTCCGCGTCGCCGAGGGCGGAGTCGCTTTCCTGGATGAAATCCCAGTACGAGGCGGATTCGGTCCGTCCTGCCGACTCGGCTGCTTTTTCACCGGCGGCCGGAACGTCCTTTCCGGACACGCGCGAGCGGTAGTCGGAAAGAATCCGCAAGGTCAGCGCGTTCAGGGCCCAGGCGTCGGTCACGATGTGGTGCGAGGTCAGCACCAGGTGGACGGCCTCCGGCCCCTCGGTGACCACGGCGGCCCGGAACAGCGGGCCGCCCCCGAGGTCCAGCGGCCGGCCCAGCTCCTGCTCGCACCAGATCCGCACGGCCCCGGCGGGGTCCGGCCCGTCGGAGAGGTCGATGTGCTCGAAGGGCGGCGCCCCGGCGTCCGGCTCCTCCGTGATCCGCCGGACCCGGGGGACCCCTTCGTCGTCCTCGCCGAACCGCAGCCGGAAGGCGTCGTGCTCCCCCACCGCACGGGCCAGGCAGGCACCGAGCAGCTCCCGGTCCACGGCCCCAGCCAGCCGCTCGTGGACCAGGACGTTGAATTGGCAGTTCCCCGGTGTCCTTGCTTCGGCCGCCCAGATGTCGCGCTGGGAGCCGGTTAATCCGAGGGCCCCTAATTCAGCTGCTATCCCCACGGAAAGACACTCCTTCGCCTGCCATTCGTACGCGAATAAATAACGGCTCGGATCAGGCTAGGGTGAAGGGTTCGGTGCGGCTACTGCGTAATCGAGTAGGGCGTATTCGAGTAGGGCGCACGAAAGAATACGCCCGCTCCGGCGCACGCCGCCGGAGCGGGACGGACCACCGGAGCGCGGGGCCCTCCCACCCGGAAGGCGCGCCGGGCTCGCCCCCGGCGGGTCCGGTCACGCCCGGGCGACGAGGTCCAGTTCCGCCAGCGCGGCCGCGGCGTGCGTGGCGTGTTCCGAGGACTGGCTCTTGGCCAGCGCCCGGTTCAGATGAGACGTGGCGGCGTCCCGGTCGCCGCGGAGCCGTGCGGCGTGTCCGAGGCCGATCTCGGCACGGATCTCGCCCCGGTGGTAGGCGCGTTCGGCCGACACGGACAGCGCACGCTCGTACAGCTCCGTCGCCCGCTCGACGAAGCCGCTCGCCAGCGCGGCCCGGCCGAGGAAGGTCAGCGTCTCGACGACCTCGGTCCACAGGCCGAGCTCCTCGGCCATCAGGAGCCCCTCGCGGTGCAGCCGTTCGGTCCGTACGCGGTCGCCCTCGCGTTCGGCCGCGAGTGCCAGGGACCGGGTGGCCCGGAGCTGGCCCCAGCGGTCGCCGACCTCGCGGAACAACGCGGCGCCCAGCTCCGCCGACCCGTCCCCGTCCGGGGCGTGGCTCGCCAGCTCCACCAGGGCCGCGGCCTGGCCCCAGCGGTCCCGGGCGGCGCGGGCGCCGGCCAGGCTTGCCTCCACCAGCCGCCGCCCCTCGCGGTGGTGGCCGCGGCCGGTCAGCCCGGTGCCGACGAACCACTGGAGCCGGGCCTTCAGCACCGGGTCCTCGACCCCGGCGGTGGGGTCCTCGCCCGCCCGGCCGGGCACGGCATCGGCCTGCGAGGTGCGCAGCTCGACACCGGCCAGCCAGACCCGTGCCGTCAGGCGCGCGGCCGGCTCGGCGTCGACGTCGGCCGTCAGCGCCGTCCGCAGCGACCTGCGGGCCTCGGGGAACCGTCCGCGCAGGAACCAGTACCAGGCGAGCGCGTTCACCAGCCGCACCGCGTACCCGGCGGGGTCCTGGGCGACCGCGAGGTCCAGGGCGCGGCGCAGATTGACGGTCTCCGCGTTGAGGCGTTCCAGGGAGCACCGCTGGTCCGGGCCGCGCAGCCGCTCGCTCTCCCGCTCGGCCGACTCGGTGCAGTACCGCACGAAACGCGCGCGTACGGCGCTCTCCTCGTCCGCCTCCGCCAGCCGCTCGGCGCAGTAGGCGGCCACCGATTCGAGCAGCCGGAACCGGTCGCCCTCTCGGACCACCAGCGAGCGGTCCACCAGCCGGGAGAGCAGGTCAGGGATCCGCTCGGCGGGCAGCTCCCCGTCGGCGCAGACCGCCTGGGCGGAGGGCATGACGCAGCCGTCGGCGTGCACGACCAGACGGCGCAGCACGGTGCGCTCGTCCGGCGGCAGCAGCTGCCAACTCCAGTCGAGCATGCCCCGCAGCGTCTGCTGGCGGTCCGGGAGCCCGCGCACCCGTACGTCGGGCCGGGCGAACCGGTCGTCCAGCCGGGCGGCGAGCTCCTGCGGGCTCAGCGTCCGCAGCCGGGACGCGACGAGTTCGAGGGCGAGCGGAATCCCGTCGAGGCGGCGGCAGACGGTGGCGACGGCCTCCGCGTTGTCCGCGTCCAGGACGAAGCCGGGCGCCGCCGCCGAGGCTCGCTGCACGAACAGTTCGACGGCGCTGGACCGGGCGACCGCCCGCGGATCGGTGTGCTCCGGCAGCGCCAGCGGCGGCACCGGGTGCACCACCTCGCCGGGGATGTCCAGGGCTTCCTGGCTGGTGAGCAGGAGGTGGGCCGCCGGCACGGCCGACAGCAGGGACTTGGCGAGCACGGCCACCGGCTCGACGAGGTGCTCGCAGTTGTCCAGCAGGATCAGCAGCCGCTTGCCGGCCACCGCCTGGCACAGCCAGCCCACCAGGTCGTCCAGGTCCGGTTCGGTCGCGGCCGTGTCGCACAGGCCCAGCGTCGTGATGACGCGTTCGGCGATGTCGTCCGGGTCGGACGCGGCGCCCAGGCCGGCCAGTTCGACCAGCCATACCCCGTCGGCGTACCGCCCGGCCGCGTCGCCCGCCGCGGCGATCGCCAGCCTCGTCTTGCCCACCCCCCCGAGGCCGGTGAGGGTGACGAGACGGGTGCTCGCGCCGGGGTCCAGGCGGGCCAGCACCTGGGCGGCCGCCTCGCGCCGGCCGATCAGCGGGGTCAGCGGAGCGGGCAGGTTCGTCCGGGACGACCGCGACCCGATCGCCGGTGTGGCGAGCTCCGGCTCCTGGCGCAGGATCGCCTCGTGCAGCGCGGCGGCATGCGGACCGGGCGAGGCGCCCAGCTCCTCGGCCAGCTCCCGGCGCAGCTCCTGAAAGCTCTGCAGCGCGTCGCCCTGCCGCCCGGAGCGGTACAGGGCGCGCATGTGGGCCATGCGCAGCCGCTCGCGCAGCGGGTGCCGTGCCACCACCGCCCCCAGCTCCGCCGCGAGCGCCGTGTGCTCGCCCAGGGTCAGCCGGACCTCGGCGTGGTCCTCGACGACGGCCAGGCGCAGCTCCTCCAGCCGCGCGATCTCGCTGCGGGCGAACAGGGACTCGGCCACGTCCGCGTAGGCCGGGCCCCGCCACAGGGCGAGCGCGTCGGCGAACAGGTCCGCCTTCACCGCCGGCTCCCGGTGGGTGCGGGCGCGGTCGGCCAGCTCCTGGAAGCTCAGGGCGTCGACCACGGCATCCGCGAGCAGCAGCCGGTAGCCGGCGGGCTCGCGGACCACCTGTTCCCGGCCCAGCACCCGCCGCAGCTGGGAGATCTTGGTCTGCAGGGTGTTGGCGGACCCGCCCGGCGGGTTGCTCGCCCACAGGTCCTCGATGAGGCGGTCCGCGGGCACCGGCCCGCCACCGTGGACGAGCAGGTTCGCCAGCAGGGCGCGCACCTTCGCTTCGGGGACCCTGATCAGCTGCCCCTCGGCGTTCCAGACGGCCAGCGGACCGAGCACCCCGTAACGCATGGCCGCAGTCTATCGCCGAACGACCCTCAGGAAACCGTGCGTGAGGGGCGGCAGGGTGGCGATCGCATGTCGACGATCCGAGAAAAAGGCAGGGAGTGCTATGAGCACAACGACCACAGGCAGAGCGGGAGCCCGGGAGTGGGGAGGGCTGGCCGTCCTTTCGTTGCCCACCGTGCTGCTGGGCCTCGACGTCACCGTGCTGTACCTGACCCTTCCCTCACTGGCCGAGGATTTGCGCCCGTCCGGCACCCAAGAGCTGTGGATCATGGACGCCTACGGGTTCCTGATCGCCGGTTTCCTGCTCACCATGGGGACGCTGGGTGACCGGATCGGCCGCCGTCGGCTGCTGATGATCGGGGCGGCGGCCTTCGGGATCGTCTCGGTGCTGGCGGCCTACGCCACCAGCGCCGACATGCTCATCGCCGCGCGGGCGGCCCTGGGCGTCGCCGGTGCCACGCTCATGCCGTCCACACTGGCGCTGATCAGCAACATGTTCGCCAACCAGCGGCAGCGCTCCCTGGCGATCGGTGTCTGGGCCACGAGCTTCGCGCTCGGCATGGCGCTCGGCCCGGTGGTCGGCGGGGTGATGCTGAACCACTTCTGGTGGGGTTCGGTGTTCCTCCTGGCGGTGCCCGTCGCGATCGTGCTGCTCGTGGCCGCGCCGCTCCTGATCCCCGAGTACTCGGCGCCGCAGAGCGGTAGGTTCGACCTGATCAGCGTGACGCTGTCGCTGTTGGCGATCCTGCCGGTGGTCTACGCGGTGAAGCGCTTCGCCAAGGACGGCTTCGATCTGCCGATGATCGCCGCCGCGGTGATCGGCGTGGTCTTCGCGGTGCTGTTCGTCCGCAGGCAGGGCAAGCTGGAGAGCCCGCTGCTGGATGTACGCCTCTTCGCCAACCGGACGTTCAGCTCCGCGCTGAGCGTGCTGCTCATCGGTCTCGTCGGCGTGGGCGGC
The DNA here is from genome assembly GCF_042718715.1 of Streptomyces sp. NPDC058576. NCBI lineage: Bacteria > Bacillati > Actinomycetota > Actinomycetes > Kitasatosporales > Streptomycetaceae > Streptomyces > Streptomyces sp. NPDC058576. The sequence continues at coordinate 18,891 of NZ_JBHXPF010000048.1, forward strand.
TCGATGCTGCTGATCACCCAGCAGCTCCAGTTCGTGGAGGGGCTGCCGCCGGTCGAGGCGGGGTTGTGGATGGGCCCGCCCGCCCTGCTGATGTTCCTGGCCGCGATCGGCTCGCCCCTGGTCGCGCGGCGGGTGCCGCCGGGCCTCGTGGTGGCGGCCACCCTGATGCTGTCCACGGTCGGATACGTCCTGCTCGCCCTGGTGGGTTCCTCGGGCGGCATCGCCCTGATGGTCGTCGGATTCGGCCTCGTCTACCTCGGGCTCGGGGCGATCGCGGCCCTGGGTACGGACCTGGTGGTCGGGGCGGCGCCGCCGGAGAAGGCCGGCTCGGCCTCGGCGATGTCGGAGACCGTGCAGGAACTGGGCCTCGCGCTCGGCGTGGCGATCCTGGGCAGCCTGGCGACCGCGATCTACCGCGGCCAGATCGACGACGAGATCCCCGCCGGCACGCCGTCGGACGTGGCCGACGCCGCGGGCGACAGCCTCGCCGGCGCCGTCTCCTCGGCCCGGCAGATGCCCGCCGGCTGGCTCGACCTCGCCAAGGAGGCCGCCACCTCCGGCATGAACACGGCGATGGTCGTGGCCGCGGCGTGCACGGTGGTCCTGTCGATCCTGTCCGCCGTCGTGCTGCGGCACGTCGGAGCCATCAGCGACGAACCGGGGGCCGCGTCGGAGGCGGAGCCCGTCAAGTCGCGGGTCTGACCGGCCGCGGCCCGCACCCGCCGCACCCGCTCGCGGGGGCGGCGGGTGCGGGCACGGGCCTACTCGGCTCCCTCCGCGACCACGTCCCGCGCCAACTGGATGAAGGAGCTCAGCGCCGGATGGCGATTGTTGGAAGCCCAGACCAGGTACACCGGCACCGCGGGCGCGTCCCGCAGGGGCAGGTAGCTGATCTCGGCATGCGGGTGCATCCAGGCGGTGGAGGCCGGGGTCACGCCGATTCCGACACCGGCGGCGATGTAGCTCTGCCAGTCGTCGATCGTGTCCACCTCCACCGCCACCACGGGTTGCCCGCCCTCCTCCCACAGGTCGGGGTTGGTGGTCCCGGAGAAGGAGTTGAGCACCAGCGGGTAGGCGGCCAAGTCCCGCAGCGACACCTCGTCCAGGTCGATCAGCGGGCAGTCCGAGGGCACCGCGACGACCCGGGGCTCCATGACGAGCAGCTCCTCGTGCAGACTGCGCCGCCCGGTGTGCGTGCGCATGATCGCCACGTCCGACTGGCCGGTGGTGAGCCCGCCCGCGGGGTCGTCGACCCGCTTCAGGCGTACCAGGACCTCCGGGTTCGCCTCCTTCCACTGGCGCAGTATCTCGCTGGTGTACACGCCGATCGCCGACCAGGCGTGCCCCACTCGCAGGGCCCGCACCCGGTGCAGGTCCGAGTGCATGGCGTCGTCGAAGGCGGTGACGGCGGCATCCGCCTTGGCGCAGAACATCTTTCCCGCCACGGTGGGCTGCACCCCCTCCGCGGAACGTTCCAACAGGGTCTGTTTCACGTGGCGCTCCAACTCCGCGAGTCTGCGCGACACCGCGGACTGGGCCTCGTACAGACGGGCCGCGGCCTTCGAGATGCTGCCTTCGTCGACCGCTGTGAGGAAGGTCCTCAAGTGGTGGATTCCCACAGCCATGACGCTGCTTTCCTTTCGCAGAGAAATACGGGGGTGCACGGAGACCGCACCGGCGCGCGTTCGACGAGAACGGGGGGCACGCCGGGAAGAGGGCACCGGTAGGCCATGACGGAAAGGCCGCCCGACCCGGGGACCGGAGGGCGCGACGCGGCCCGGAGGCTCACCCGGTCAGGAGCGTGCGAGGGTTCCCGGACATCGGGAGAAGCGCTCATCGGCGCCCGTCGTCCGCCGGCACGCCCGCGGGGCCCGTGTCATCGCAGACCCGGACGCGGCCGGCTCCGTACCCCACTCCACGAGACCGTCCCGGACATGTCGCCCTCACTCCGTCGCAGCCCCGGTGCCACGCCACCCGCTCCACGGGCCGGCCCCGCAGGCCGGCCCATTCCCCTTACGGGTCGGGGAGATGTCCCCAGGGCCGGTTTCTGGCCTGGGGCCGACCATGGCTTTCGGGTCACGTCATCGCTTTCCAGGAAGAGGGCACACGTGTAACACCCCGCATGGGCGTAGAGGGAACGACGAATATCGGCGTGCAGTAGATCCTGGAGCCGACGAATCACGCACTGCCTGTACTCACGGCGGCTTCGGTCCTCAGTGTGACCGGTGGCGTTTACGTGTTCAACAACCTCTCGGCGAAGGACTGATATACACCTGTCACGTGGCTCGCGTTCGGGTTGTGTGAAACGTCGGACCGAAGCGTTTCGGTGCAGGTGGGATGCCGGGTACGGCCAGCGAAAAAAGGGACGATCGGTCGATACGGACCGTTCCGGGCGGCGAAAATAAGAAGTACTCCGTCCCGAATGGCGGAAAGTCGGCGCATCTTTTTCGGACACCGGTGATGCGCCATCTCCGCCTCCACCCCGCTCCTGAACGAGCGATGCCGCGGAAGTTGAAGACTAGACAGATCGCCGCCCGGTGAAGGTATAGCGGCAGTAAAGGGAGTGCCACAAATCTCGTGGCCTGCACACCTGTCCTTCGGAAGTCCCGAACTCCATCTCGTCCAGGAAGCGCTCGACCACGATCGGTGTGTGACCGAGCTCTGCTTCCGCGACCCCAGGCGCGGGAGGATGTGCACGTTGATCGAGCTGTCGACGTGCCGGCCGGTGGAGCAGTCCGCCCTTTTCGGCTGCCGGGGCCGCCCCTGCTTCGCGTACTCCTCGACCGTCAGCTGACCCAGTCCACGGCGGGCCGGCGCTGCGGTCGGCGCTGTGGTCCTCTTCTCCGCGGACAGCTGCGTCAGGCGCTCGATCGCATCACCCTGCTTGGCGTATCCGGACTCCTCGCTCTGCCTGCCTGCTGAGCGCATCCCGGAAACGTATCGAGTAACCTCACAGCGAATCACGGCTCAGCAAAGCCGTTGGTTTTCGCGACCATGGCCACGGCCCGTCCGACGGCAAGTTTGAGCGCGAAAGGAGGGGTGCCAAACGGGCTTGCACTGCTATGCCACCCTGGCTCGGTTCCACCATCCACCGAAAGCCCTGTGCAACAAGCTTGTTGGCGCTGCGGGCGTGAAAGGGCACCGCATAGTCGAGCTTTCTGGCGGGAAGGGCTGCCGGTGACGGTTATGGCGCCGGACTGTCAACGGATTCCGGGCGTGCTGGAACAGAGCGATCCACGGGTCACGGGCCGCTTCGAGCCAAGGAAGTCGCGGTGGAGCTTGGCCTTGGATCGACGCCCGCGAAGGTCGAGGGGTTGCGGTCGAAAGCCCGGCGCCCGGCGGACCGTGGGGGGCTCCTCCTGGAGGCGCCGGGGGCGTTCAGTGCCGGCGGGCGGTCCGCGGCCGTGAGTGCAAGGACTGCCCAGGGGCCAGCTGCGAGCACACGGGGCGTCAGGGAATCACGGGGCTGAAGGCGGCGACTACGCCCACTGCCACCAGACCCAAGGCGACGGCCAGTTTCAGGACCGTTACTGGCACTGCCAGCAGTAGCGAAGTACTCGCAGCCATCCGCTTCGAGTTCCTGGGGTCGTAGGTCACCTCAAGCCTTCCCGTGTTGAGCGCACTCTTGAAGGTGCGCTTATTGCCCTCTCCGTCGATGAATCGATACTCCGATCTCCCATGCAGTTTGTGCGTGGAGAGCGCCTCGACCGTCACGCCTCTCCGTCGCAGCACGACCTTGTCGCACAGGTGCTTCACTGACATGAAAGTGCCTACCGAGCCCAGGGTGAGGGGGAAGAGGCCGATGACCGCACCGATGATGAGCACGGATGAATGCGCGACGCCGAGATATATCAGATATCCGCAGTACGCGACTGCGCCACAGAGGACCGCAGATGGTATGCGCCAGCCGGTGAACAGTGGCGGCGCTTCGGGCGCGCGCAACCTCTTGGTTCGGACAAGTCTGCTTCCGCGCGGATCGAGTTCCACCGGAAGGCCGGCGTTGACGGCAGCCGCGAACGCTGTTGCGGAGGTGGCGTTGCTCGCCCGGATTTCGTGAGTCATGCCGTCGGTGAGGACGATCTCGACCGTACGCGCGCGACGTCCGCCTACTCGTGTCTCCTGAATGACTTCAAACGGAATGGTGGTGCGCACCTGTTCGCGGTCGACGACGACGGCTGACTTCTTCAGGGTGGCGGTGGCCCCGCGGCCGCGGACGATCTGGGAGGAGGACATGACTGAAACGACTCCCGGCGCAAGCCCAAGGTTGCATGTACGGGGCCATGAGATGTGCTCGCCCACCTGGCGTGCGCGGCTCGGGCCCGACCGCGACGCGACCTCGTCGAACCGACCCGCCGCCGGCAACCGGCATGAACGGCACCGTCACTCGCCCAGGGACTCGGTGCGGCAGCGGACAGGCACGTCGCCGCAGCTTGACACGCAGGCCGCGGAAGGGCACCCGGATGATGCCGTCGGCGCCTTGATGCGCCTTGTCCGCCCAGCACTTCACTTCCGCGTCGCGGGGGCGCAGTTACCGGCAGCACCCTGGTCGTGGCGAGCGCCGGGAACGGTAGGTGAGGGCCGACAGCAGCCGACCGCCGCATCGGCGGTGACTGCCACGCCGAGCCGGGCTCGTCGGACATAGCGGTCTGACCCGGCTGAGAGCTGCCGCGCTGCTGCGCACCGACCGGTGAACGGTCGGTGCGGACCCGGTCTACCGCTTCGCGGCTTCGCGAGGGGTGATCCGGTTCGTGCGACCGACCGCGCGGCCCGCAGCGTTGCGCACCGCGAGGCCCGGCCGGGTGCGGGGCACCAGGAGCCTGGAGAGCAGACCGACGCGTCGCTGCCGCGGGCCTACCTCACGGCGGATCCGCGACTCGTAGGCGGCGAAGGCGCGGGCGTGGTCACCGGGATGGGCGGTGAGTTCCTCTGCGAGGGCGTACGCGCCCGCCATCGCCATGCTGGACCCGTCGCCCAGCAGGGCTGTCGCCGCCGCCGCGTCCCCGAGCAGTACGACCCGTCCTCGGGACCACGAGGGCACCCGGATGGTGGTCAGGGGGTCGAAGAACGGAGCCGGGTGGTCGAGGAACGCCGCCACGAGTTCCGGTGCCCGCCACCGCACGTCGGCGTAGGCGTCGGCCACGGTCTGCTTGTGGAGGGCGATGTTCTTGCGGTCGTGGGGGGTCGGCTGTGCGGCCCGGAAGGTGAAGATCGCGAGCGGAGTGGTCCGCGAGGGGTGGACGACCAGCATCCGATTCGGCACGGTCAGCATCGTCATCTCGCTCGGGTCCTCGATCGCGTCGGGTTCCAGCGGGACGGTCGCGCCGTACAGGCCCAGGTCGCTCGCGAACTGCTGCTCGGGTCCAAATACCAGGCGCCGTACGGTGGAGTGCATCCCGTCGGCACCGACGACCAAGTCGAAGCGCCGTGGGGCGGACCGCCGGAAGGTGACGTCGACCCCTCCTCCGTCCTGGTCGAGAGCGGTGACCGTGTCGTCGAACAGGAACTCGGCCTCGGTCTGCGCCGACCCGTGGAGCACCTCGGACAGGTCGGCCCGGGTCACCTCGACCGTCGGCGCCTCGTCCGAGGTGAGCGGGAGTTGCAGGATTCGCCTGCCGTCGGGGTCGAGCAGGGTCAGTGACCGATTGCGGGTGGCGAATTCGCGGAGCTGCGGGAGGATGCCCATGCGGTCGGCGACCGGGATCGCGGGCCCCTTCACGACGATCGCGCTACCACCGGAGCGCAACTGCCGGGCATGTTCGACGACCGTCGGCCGGTAGCCATTCCGGGAGAGCCAGTACGCGAGTGCGGGCCCTGCGATTCCGGCACCGACTATCAGCACCTCGGGCTTCTTCATGACGATGACCTCTCGGAGTGTCGATGACCAGGTTCCCCGGCGAGTGCCGGGGCCGGTCTCCGGGCGCGGCGGCACGGGGCACCGCGATCGGACCAAGGTACGAAAGATTTCGTACCTCAGTGGAGCACATCCTTCAGGTACGATTCAAGTCGTACCTGAAGGGGGTGCCGCATGACCGGGAGGAACCTGGACGGCCCGGAGGCCGATGCGCTCGATCTGGGTGCGGTGTTTCGCGCCCTCGCCGACGAGCACCGTCGTTCAGTGATGACGCAGTTGACCGCCGACCGCGGCGACAGCGAGCGGGGCTGCAACTCGTTCGATCTTCCGATCTCGAAGCAGACCCAGACCCACCACTTCCGAGTCCTGCGCGAGGCAGGTCTCGTTGACGAGATCGACTACGGCAATCGCAAGGGCATCCGACTACGACGCGCGGACATCGAGAAGAGATTCCCCGGGCTGCTCGCCCTCCTGGGAGCAGAGCCCTCGGGCGATACCGCTCCTTCCTGAGCACAGCTGAGCACACCGGAGAGAAGGCCGAGTCGGCCCTGAGGTGCGAGCTCGACCGAATCCAGCTCGCGCCCGGCCCGCAGGTAGCCGAGCACGACGCGGGCATGCATGGGATCGGTGTCGCTTCGCCCCCTCCCCCCGTCCCGCGCTCGTGCTCGGCGCCGAGCACGTCCGCGCGCGCTCCTTCACACCAACACCCACTGAGGTTTCGTCAACCTGCTTGCGGAACGGGGCCACCGGGGTGAGGACGGGGTGAACAGGATCGCCGCCCATGACGAGATCGTCTCTACCTGTTCGCCCTGCTCGATGGTCTCCTCCGCGAGACGCCGGCTCTCCTCGCCCTGGACGAGGCTCGCGCTGGACATGCGGCGCATGGCCTCGTCCTGATTTATCGTCACCAAGGTGGAGTGGACGGTCAGCGCGTTCCCGAGCAGGGCCCTCGCCCCGTCCACGCGTTCGACCACCCGGATGGGCGCCGCCGAAGGCCATGTCAACCGGATCAAGATGCTCAAGCGCCAGGGTGTTCGGTCGCGCACGATTCCAACTCCTGCGCAAACGCCTATTGTTGGCATAATTCAGGTTGGGATGGGGCTGGCCGGATTTCGAACCGGCGTCCTCCCACATGCGGTGAAGGCGCGACAGCCACTGCGCTACGAGCCCCATCCCACCGCACGATCATACGAGCCACTCACACCCAGACCTCTGAGAGGACGTTAAGTCCGGTTCCGGTAGCGGCCTCGGGCCGGAGCAACAACAGCCAACTGGCAGTTCCGCAGCGGCACGAGGCTGGCGCTGCGGCTGCCTGTGTGCCACGCTGACGGCCGTGATCGTCAGAGTGAGTGAGGCACGCGTACGTCCTGAACGCTTCGAAGCGTTCCACGACTGGATCGTCTCCGCGGTGCGCGAGTTTCCCGGTCGCTATTCAGGGCTGGTCGACCACGAGGTGCTGCTCGCGCCGCCCGACTCACTGGTGTACGTCAGTCGCTGGCACAGCGAGGAGGACTTGGTCGGCTTCGCCGGCGAGCACTGGCGTGACCAGCCTGTGGTTCTGCCGGGCGAAGACGAGTACCTCGTGGCGCCACTTCAGGTGCGCCACTTCACGATCGCATCTCTGAGCTGACTACAGCCGCAGGGCAGCGGCTGCTTTCACCTGCGTTACGGAAACACGAACGTCGCCGTTGGTCCAGGCATGCCGCCCCAGCTCTGCGCTCGCGGGGGTTACTTCTACCGGCCGTCGAGTTCAGCGAACGCCGAGATCCGTAACTGCACGTACTCCTCGGCATGCCCACCGACGACCCGTCCATGAACGTCACCCGCAGTCGCCTCGGGCGCCTCACCCGCCAAGGCCTCCTCACCCAACCCGGGCGAGGCCGCTACCGGAAACGGACTTGACGGCCTCTGAGAATGTGTTCCACAGGACTGACCACTCAGCGCGACGACTTCACAGAAACGGCCCCAGAAACCGAGATTTGACGACGCTTCACGTTGCAGTCGTGTCCGTCGCCGGGCAGGCCCATGACGTTCAACACGGGTCCCTGGCCCTCAGGGATCTCGAAGGTGAAGTTTGCGGCCGTCGGGATCACCACGAGCGAGCACTGGTCGCCGAAGGTCAGCGGCGGATACGGCTCCCACGAACAGCCGGCCCTGTCCAAGGCGGCGACGACGTCCCCGTGGCTGAGTCCGGCTGGGAAGGTGCCCGTCCCCTCGACCACTGACGGGGGGAGTTCGACGACGTCACGCCAGGTCTGGACGCAGATGAGAGACACCTTGCGGCAGCGGCAGACACTCAGCTCAAGGTCTCCGTAGGCGAAGAGTCTCGGCCACTTTCTGTTCCGACTCATCGTTCCGATGTCCCACGGCTCGCCGAGAGCTGCGGTCACGTCGCTCCAGTCGGCTCCGCTGAACACCGGGCCCAGCCGGCCCGTCTTCGCCATGCTGGTCAGGACATCGAGAATCTCCATGAGGCGGAGCCTGACAGGTGTCCTGACCAGCAGTCCAGCGGTTTCAGGGGGGCAGCCCGCTGTGGTTTGTTCCGCTCGGGCTCGGGTGCTGGCGAGGCGGTAGGAGTCGGTGCCGGTCTCGATGATGGCGCCGTTGAAGGTGAGTCCATCGACGATGGCCACACACAGACGGGGGTCGGTGAAGGTCATGGTCCGGGTGTGACCCGATCGGGCTTCCGACGCGGCGGGTGCGCGCGGTTGACGTACGTCGTGTCGGGGGCTGGGTCCGCTCGTTGATCAAGAGACCGGCATATGCCAGCCGGATCGAGCCCGCCGCAACCACATGGAGCTGACGATGAGCAAGGAACCACGGAACACCGGTACGCGGGCGATCGTGCTGGGGGCGGTCGCCGGCGCGGCACTCCTTCCCGCAGGGACGGCTGAAGCGAACGTCGTCGGCGTCGGGAACGCGGCGTTCGGCAACACCTGCGCGAACCACGCCGATGCGCGGGCCGAGGGAGCCACGGTCGCCGGGAGCGGCCTGGGCAGCGGCAATCACGCCGGTCTGCCCCTGAACCTGGTACGCAACAACTGCGGCAACAGCGGCATCATCTGCACGGCTCTGTTCATGGCACGGTACTGATGCGCCGAGCGGACGGACCGGCGCCGGTGACCAAGGGCCCGGGACGGTGACGGGAGCGGGCGCGGTGACGACCGGCGTGCCGGTTGGTGACCGGGCGGTGGCAGAGTTCCTTGCCTTGAGCGGGCAGACGCTGCCCCTGCTGCGGAAGTGGGCGGGCGAGGAGCCTGGTTGCGGTCTGGCGCGGGGCCTGCTGACCCTCGCGACGTCCGAGCGGATGAGCGACACGGTCCTCAAGCAGCAGCTGGTGACCGCCCACCGTGACGCGCAGGGGGCCGGGGAGCGGGAGGCGAGCCTGGTGTACGGGGTGTTCCTGCACACCCACCGGCAGTACCGGCTGGCTGCCGATCATCTGGTGGCGCACTTCGAGCGCTGGCCGGCCGACGAAGTCGCGACACTGATACTCGACGCCTTCTCCGCCGGCGGGGACATCACCTACCGCGCGCACGGAAACGACCTGGTGGAGCAGCAGGCGATGCTCGCCGGGCCCGACAGCTGGGTGTGGACGAGCTGCCTGGCCGCCATCAGGGCAGAGCAGGGCCGGGTGCGTGAAGCGCATCGGCTCGCCGAACAGGCACTGTCCCTCAACCCCCGCTCGGGAGTGGCGGTCCACGCCCTCGCCCATGCCGAGCACGAGCTCGGTGCCGGCCCGGCATCCACCCGGATGCTGGACGACTGGCTGGCGCAGGACGCGCGGGCGGTGCAGCTGGGACATCTGAACTGGCACGCCGCTCTGCAGTCCATCGCCTGCGGGGACTTCACCGACGCCCGCCGCCGGGCCGATACGGCGTTGCGGCATGAGGACGTGGGCATGCGGGCGGCGACGAACTGGCGCTTGCTGCTGGTCGGCCAGGAGCCCGCCGGTCGCAGCGACCTGGATCACGTACGGGAGTTACTGGCAGCGCCAGGAGGCATGGCGGAGATCTTCCACACCTTCAACCTGGCCCTGGCCCTCGCCGTGGAAGCCGCGACCGAGGACCTGGAGAAGCTGGCCGCCCGGGCCGCCGCCGATCCGCGCCCCGACTACCACGACGTCCTGGCCCCGGTGGTCAGGGCACTGGCCCACATCACATCCGGCCGCCCCCGCGCCGCAGCAGAAGGCCTCACCGCTCTCGGTGAGAAGGCCGAACGGATCGGCGGGGTGCGGGTGGAACGGGAGATCATCCAGGACACCCTCGCCCGCGCTCTCATCGACTCCGGCGACCCCGCCTGCGCAGCCGCTCTTCTCCACCACCGCACCGCCACCCGGCACCACCACACCTACGAGAATCTCCTGCTCGTCCCACGCTAGGGCCGCCGCGCCTGCTGCCACGTACTCGCCGCGCTCGGGGTCGACCGGGCCACAGCCACCTGACACCGGACACCCGCCCATCAGCCCCTACGTCCCGCGCCCCCGAGCCCGCCACCCGGGGCCGCGGGCCATGCCACCGAGGATCCCTCCGCACCAGCCCGGACGCCGTACCCACGACTCGGGGATGACGAGGAACCTTGGCTCGGGAACTGGGCCCGTCGAGCAGCGGCAGCCCCGCTCCGGCTCCCCAGGCGTTCACCCTGCCCCTGTGACGCGGGCGACCGCGGCGGCTCTCCGTACGGGGAGTCGCCGCGGCGCGCGTTCTCGGGCGGCTCCCCGACGCCCAGCGAGGGGGCCGCCGTCCGCGGGACGGGTCAGGCGTGCCGCGCCAGCCAGTCGGCATAGCGGGTGGGGGCGATTCGGACGCCGCCCTTCGGGGTGAGGACGTCCCCGTTGACCGCGGCGAACATCCCGGCGGTGTCGTCGGTGGTCACCGAGCGACTGTCCCCCTTGGCCCGGAGTGTGATGAGTCCCAGCTCGTCCAGCGGGTAGGCGTCGGGCCCGGCGAGTTCGAGGGTGCCCCGGAGCGGTGTGCCGGCGGCTACCTCGGCGACGGTGGCGGCGACGTCCGCGGCGGCGACCGGCTGGAGCCGGGTGCGTGGGAGGCGGACCGTGTCGTCGTCGGCGGTCCAGGAGAGGACGGCGTCGATGAACTCCATGAACTGCGTGGCGCGAACGATGGAGTAGGGCACGGGACCGGCTTTGAGGATGTCCTCCTGGAGCGTCTTGGCCCGGTAGTAGTCCAGTTCGGGCACTTGGTCGACCCCGACGATCGACAGGACGACGAAGTGCCCGACATCCGCCTTCCGGGCGGCGTCCACGAGGTTGTCCATCGAGGTCCGGAAGAACGCCGGCGAGGCGTCGTCGAACGTAGGTGAGTTGGTGAGGTTGACGACCACGTCCGCGCCCGCGAGGGCGGCGTCCAGGCCCGCGCCGGTGATCACGTCGACCCCGGTGGACTGGGAGTGGGGTACTGCGCGGTGTCCGGCCGCGTCGAGATCCCGTACCACCTGGGATCCGATCAGTCCGGTTCCGCCGATGACGGCAATGTGCATGGTCCTGCCCTTCCTCGATCACGCGTCCCGTCCGGCCGGCAAGGGCGTCACACCACCCACCCCGGCAAACGCGGACATCCTTTATCCGAGATAATACTCGGACATCCAGTATCCGGGAATCCGGAGCCGTGGATTAGAGTGAAGAAGTGAAAATGTCTGGTGGCGTCGAGTGGGCACTGCACTGCTGTGTCGTGCTGACCGCGGCGGAAGGGCCCGCGGCGGCCGCTCGGCTGGCGGAGCTGCACGACGTCTCGCCCAGCTATCTCGCCAAGCAGTTGCAGGCCCTGTCGCGGGCCGGTCTCGTCCAGTCGGTCCAGGGCAAGGCGGGCGGCTACGTCCTGACCCGGTCACCCGCGCTCATCACGGTGCTCGACGTCGTCGAGGCGGTCGACGGCCTGGGTCCCGCGTTCGTCTGCACCGAGATCCGGCAGCGCGGCCCGATGGCCACTCCCCCGGAAGCCTGCGCCGCACCCTGCGCCATCGCCCGCGCCATGGGCCGGGCCGAGGCCGCCTGGCGGGAGGCCCTCCGCTCGATCACCGTCGCCGATCTCGCCACCGACGTCACCTCCGACAACGGTCCCGGGGCTCTGGGCAGGATCAGTACCTGGCTGAACACAGCCGGCGCCCAAGCCCCACCACCCGGCACGGGCGGGGCTCCGACCGCCGGGGTGCCCCGGCGGTCGGACCAGCCCCAAGCCTGAGCGACCGCCGGGGGGGGCCACCCTCCCAAGCCCCCGCCGCGTTCCTCAGCAGACGCGCGGTCAGGCGAGCTGCATGTAGCGGACGATGGTGTACTCGCACGGACTTTCGGCGTAGACCTTCTGCGCTTCGAGCTCACGGTCATCCGCGGTGAGCTGCCAGCGCAGTTTGCTGGCCACTCCCCCGCGTACCGGCACTGGCTGGCCTGGGACGTGCTTGTCGGATGGTGTCGTCCGCTCACGCCCGAGGCCATCCCCGGGCATCCGAGCGATGGCCCGGGTGTTGGGCTGGCCGCTGAGTGCTTCACGGCTGGCCGTTCGGCTGGCCGTTGTGGCCATCCTGCGTGGGCCCGGCAGGACGAGGCCCGGGCTCGTGGGGTTCGACGGTCAGGCCGAGCAGGCGCAGTTCCCGCATGGATTTTCCGGCGATCTTGCGGCCGAGGAGGGGGCGGCCGTCGTCGTGGCGGTAGACGCCGGCCGGTTCGGCGGCCAGGGGCTCCTCCCAGCCTCGGTACAGGGCGGTGAGGCGGACCGTAAAGCCGACCAGGAACGCGAGCGGAGCACTCGCGGCGCGTGGGAGACCCGCCTGGTCGAGGGCGATCCACACGGCGCCGGTCAGTGCGGCGATGGCGACGAACCACTCGCCGCGGACGAACTGCTTGGGCGGGATGCCGCAGACGACGTCGATCAGGAAGCGCCCCGCGGTGGGGCCCACAACGGCCAGGACCAGGGATCCCAGCACCGGCAGTCCGACATCCGTCCCGGTCTGCGCGCCGACGATGGCGTACCAGGGCAGGGCGAAGGACGTGACGAACTGGAAGAGCCCTTCGCGGAACAGCTGGCCTTCGGAGTAGGCGAGGCGGTGTCCGATGTATCCGGCGATCAGGCACAGCACGACGTACGAGGAGTTGGTCAGCGCGGCCGGGACGCGGCCGACCATGACGTCGCGGCTGACTCCACCGCCGATGCCGCCGAGCAGAGCCATGAGCAGGATCCCGACCACGGTGAAGTTCTTGTAGTGGTCGGGGCGACGAGCCAGCAGCGCCCCGTTCAGAGCGTTGGTGGTCGCCGCGACGAGGTTGATGAACGTGCCGCCACCGGTGAACTCGAACGATCCGAAGCCGACGGTTGCGGTCGCCAGCTGTGCCGTGCTCACCGCACTGCTCCCGTGAGCGCCGCAGGCGGGGGCGTCAAGGCGTGACGATGGGGAAGTCGGGGTCGGGGGTGTCGAGCAGGCCCGCCAGGGTCGCGAAGACCTGCGGGTCGCCCTGGACACCCACGCCGTCGAGTCCCTTGCCGGCGAGGACGCCGAGCAGCTGCGGTTTGGTCAGGGTCAAGGTCAGGTCAGCGGCCGGGCTCGGCCCGTTCACGCTCTGGGGGGTATCGGTGCTGCGGTAGGTGAGGGCCCCGTTGGACAGCAGGAGGTGCCAGGTGCGGCCCTCGTCGGTGAGGTTCCAGGTCATGGTGAGCTTCTCGTCCCATGCGCGGGGGCCGTCGACGCTGATGGCGAGCGAGTCGATGAGCATGTCGACGGTCAGCGCCATCGCCATCTCGGGGTTGGTCATCTCCAGCGCGGTGTGCGCGACGGTGCCGCGGAGCTCCTGGGCGCCCATCAGGTAGAAGTTGCGCCACGTGGCGTTCTCCGCGCCGAAGCCGAGCTTCTCGTACACCGCTGCCAGCGCCTGCTTGGCGAGCGAGTCGTCGGGGGCGGCGAAGACCGCGTGCCCCAGCAGCGTCGCGGCGAACCGCAGATCCCCCGACGCCGCGTACTCCTCGCCCTTGGCGATCAGAGCCGGGACGCCGCCGTAGTCGGCGGCGAACCTCTTCGCCTGCTCGACGGGCGGGTGCTCCCACAGGTTGGCCGGGTTGCCGTCGAACCAGCCCATGTAGCGCTGGTAGATGGCCTTGACGTTGTGGCTGACGGAACCGTAATAGCCGCGGTTCGCCCACCGGTTCGCGACCGCCGGCGGCAGCTCGATCCGCTCGGCGATCTCCGATCCGGTCAGCCCTTGGTTGGTCATGCGCAGGGTCTGGTCGTGGAGGTAGGCCCACATGTCGCGCTGGCCGGCCAGGTGCTGGACGACGCTGTCCTGGCCCCAGGTGGGCCAGTGGTGGGAGGCGAACGCGACCTCGGCCCGGTCGCCGAACAGCGTGATCGTCTCGCCCAGGTAGTGCGCCCAGATGCGGGTGTCGCGGACCACCGCCCCACGCAGGGTCAGGATGTTGTGCATGTTGTGCGTGGCGTTCTCCGCCATGCACAGGGCGCGCCGGTCGGGGAAGTAGAAGTTCATCTCGGAGGGCGCCTCGGTGTCCGGCGTCATCTGGAACACGATCCGCACCCCGTCGACGGTCTCCTCCTGTCCGGTGCGGGTGATGTCCAGCGTCGGCGGTACAAGCGTGATGGTGCCTTTGGAGGTGGTGATGCCCAGTCCGGCGCTGAGGTGTCCGGCGGGCCCCTTGGCCAGTTCGGCGCCGTACATGTAGACCGCGCGGCGGGTCATCGCGCCGCCCGCGTACACGTTCTCCGCCACCGCGTGCTCCAGGAACCCGGCCGGGGCGATCACCGGCACCGGGTCGTGTCCGTGCGGCAGCACGCCGCGGGAGCCACCGAAGTGGTCGCCGTGCGAGTGGGTGTAGATCAGCCCGGTGACCGGGCGGTCGCCGCGGTGCTCGCGGTACAGGGCAAGCGCGGCGGCCGCGGTCTCCGCCGAGATCAGCGGATCGATGACGATGACCCCGGTGTCGCCCTCGACCAGCGTCATGTTCGACAGGTCCAGGTTCCGGACCTGATAGATCCCCTCCGTCACCTCGAACAGGCCCTGCTTGGCGCACAGCCGGCTCTGCCGCCACAGGCTCGGGTGCGCGGTGGTCGGGCAGTCCTCGTCCAGGAACGCGTACGCCTCCCCGTCCCAGATCACCCGGCCGTCCTCCGTCCGGACCACCGCCGGCGAAAGAGCGGCGACGAAGCCCCGCTCCGCGTCGTCGAAATCGGCCCTGTCCGCGTAATCGAGATCGCCCATAGAGAATATGTAGCCCAAAAGCTCCCATATTCGTCGGACCTGCCTCACGCGTCTGCCCGGGCCAACCCCGCGAACAGGCCCCGAAGGCCGCCTCTCCACGGGCACCCACTCGCTGGTATGCCGGAACCCCGTACGAGTGTCATCGGACGCCCGCGCCGGGATGCAGGCTTCCGGACCCGGCGCTCTACTGCCAGGTTGCGGTGTCCGGGTCGATGCCGTGGGCGCGTGCGCTGGCGTCGATGATTCGACGGAACCACGTGGCAAGGCCGGCGCGGATGCCGTCCTAGTGAGCAGCAAATCCCGGATCCGTCTCAAACTTGCGGCCGAGACAGACCTGCATCTGCCTGGTGAGGGGGAAGTACGAAGCAAAGACTTCGCGGTGCCGCTCGACGAGTTGATTCGCTTCTGGGCTACCAGGTGTGACGCCGACGTTCAGCGCATCCCCGAGAGCGCGGTCGAAGTCGGCAACGGCGTCGGAGACGTCCTGCCATTCCTTCGGACCGCGAGAGGCTGAGCCTTCGGCGTACTGCAGCCATTGCGTCGTGTCTCCGTAGCGCTGACGGGCTGCGGCGGGCCAGTCCGGGTTCCACTGGGGGCCGAAGACCGCGGCCTGCTGCTCGATGGTCAGCAGCAAGCCGCGCTCGTGGGCGTCGATCATCCGATCCAGTCCGGCGGTGAGCTGCTGGAGACGGTCGATCCGTTCAGCAACCTGGCTGCGCTGCGCGCGCAATGCGCCGGGCACGTCTGCGGTCGAGTCGTCCAAGACGGCCCGAATCCTGTCCAGACCGAGATCGATCTCACGGTAGACGACGATGCGGTGCAGGCGTTCCAGATCACCAGCGGTGTAGAGCCGATACCCGGCAGCGGTGCGCAGCGACGGTCGCGCCAAACCGATCTCGTCCCCATGGTGCAGCGCGCGGACTGTCACGCCCAGACGCGTCGAGACTTGGCCGACGGTCAGGCCTTCGGCGTCAGTGGCATCAGGCATGCTCCCCATTGCACCCGAGCCCGCGAATCCAGAAGTCCATCGACGCCGCCAGATCGCTCGTGGGGATCGTCACGAACGCAGGCATTCCATAGATGCCACGGAACGGCTCCGGCGGAACCGCACCCGGGCCGGGAGCAGGCACAGGACTCATCTCGAAGGCGTTGTAGTAGTCGCTCATGCGCCCACCCTCCAACCTCACGCAACGTGAGGGTCAAGCCTGGTCCGTAAGTCTCGCCTACCCCGACGATGCGACCAACGTAGGGCCGGGTACACCTAGGACGGGCTCTTGTCCGTTCCTGCTGGGCCCGGCCTCGGTGCCGGTCCGGCGTTGCGGAGGCTGTTCCGCTCGCGCCGCGGTCGACGACGGCGCAAGCCCGGCAAACTCCGCGCCGACAAGGGCTACGACTACACCCACCTGCGGCGATGGTTGCGCGAGCGAGGCATCACCCACCGCATCCCCCGCAAGGAAGTCGAGTTCCCGCAACGACTGGGCCGCCGCCGCTGGACCGTGGAACGCACCATGGCCTGGCTCGCCGGCTCCTGCCGCGTCCACGGAGGCTACGAACGCCAGGCCGACCGCTTCCTCGCCTTCACCAGCATCGCCTGCACCCTCATCTGCTACCGCAGACTCACCACATGAGATGGACTCTCAGTCCGTCGGCTGCGTCGGCTCGGCCATCTCGTCCGTCGATCCGGCCTGCGCGCCGCCGAACACCTCGTCGACGAGCCTCTCCATCGCCTTCAGGAACGCCCCGGCCAGGGACATTGCGGCGTCGTCCACATAGTTGAGCGAGGCGGTGAGGGTCTTGCTGCCGTCGGGCGTGCTGTACATCAGCGCCGCGTGGCCCGCGGCACCGCCGTTGTGGAAGAGGAGGGTGCCGCCGTCGGGGCCCGCGCCCTGCACCCGAAGCCCCAGGCCGAAGCCGCTCTTGGGGTGCGGCGTGCGCATCTCGGCCAGCAGCGCGGCGGGCAGGAGCTTCCCGCCCGCCAGCGCGGAGATGAATGTGTGGAGGTCCTGGGTGGTGGAGATCATGTCTCCGCCGGCGGAGATCCAGGAAGGGTTCTGGCGGGTGATGTCGACGGTCTTCTGCCGGCCGGCTTCCTCATACCGGTAGTAGGCGTGGGCGTGCGGCTCGGGGATCTCCGGTGAGGTGTACGGCGCCACGGTGTCCGACAGCCCGAGCGGACCCAGGATCCGCTCCTGCGTCTCCTCGCCGCACGAGCGGCCGGTGACCTTCTCGACCAGCAGTCTGGCCAGCACGTAGTTGGTGTTGGAGTAGCTCCAGTCCGTCCCCGGCTCGAACCGCGCCGGCTTGGACAACGCCAGCCGTACCAGTTCCTCCGGCGGGTAGGTCTTGAACCGGTTGTCCACCCACTCCTGGCCCGAGATGGTGCAGGGGATCCCGGCTACGACCGTCCCGTCCTCGAAGAGTTCGCCGGTGAAGTTGAACACCCCGCTGGTGTGCTGCAACAGCATCCGCACCGTTATCCGCCGGTCAAGGCCGAACTCGGGCAGGTAGTCGGCCGCCGCGGTGTCCAGTTCGACCTTGCCTTCGGCCACCAGTTGCAGCACCAGGGTCGCGGTGAAGGTCTTGGTGTTGCTGCCGATCCGGACGTACCCGTTGACCGGCGGCTTGCCAGCCTCGCCCAGCTCGGCCACCCCGGCACTGCCGACCCACTCGCCCCGCTCATCGTTCACGCGCAGCGACACCCCGGTGAGACCGGAATCGACGATCTCCTGGATGGCCTTCTGCAGCTCCGGGCGATCCTGTCCCGCAACGGAGTTCTCTGTGGTCTGGGGGGACTCGCTCATGGTCATTCCTCAATCTCGCGACACTTGGCCCTGGCGGCTCCGGCCCCTTCCAGGCGGCCTTGCGATGAGCGTGCACCCTGACCTCGGGTCAAGGTCAACCTCCATCGTGACCACGGGCTGACCGGCACCGATCATTGCGCGCTACCCTCGCCCCTGTGATCGCCCGCAACCCGTACCGCGAGACCTCGGCCGCGGCCGTGGCCGCCCACGATCTGGAGGTGTGCTGAGCCGATGGCGAACGGGCTCACGATCGGTCAGGCGGCGGCGTTCGTCGGCGTCACGATCAAGACAGTGCGGCACTATCACCGGCTCGGCCTCGTCGCCGAGCCGGAACGTGACGGTTCCGGCTATCGCCGGTACGGGTCGGCCGACCTGCTCCGGCTGATCCAGGTCAGGACCCTGGCCGGGGCCGGCGTACCGCTGGCCGAGATCGGCGACCTGCTCGATGCCGGTCCCGAGCGGTTTGCCGCCGCCCTGGACGACGTCCATCGCCGCCTCACCGAACGGATCGAGGACCTGGCCGCACGCCGCGACACGCTCCACCGGCTCGACCACAGCGACCGGGCTCTGCTGCCCGACCGGGCCTGCGCGATCTTGGACCGACTCACCGATCTCGGCTTCAGCCCCGACTACGTGGCCGTTCAACGCGAGGGTCTGGTGCTGGCCCGGGCACTGATTCCGGAGATCTTCGACGGCTTCCTGACCCAGCTCGAACACTCACTCGCCGACGCCGACTTCATCGAGCTGACCAAACGCAGCTGGGACGCCAGGTCCTGGGATCCCGACGACCCGCGGATCGACGGGCTCGCGTCCGCGGTGGCCGCCAATCTGCTGACCAACCGTGCGCTGCAGACGGTGCCGACCGGGTTTCAGAATCAGTCCGACGCCGCCGCCCGGTACGGACTGGTCAACCACCACCGGGAAGACCAGGGACCCTCCATCGCCCGGTTGAACGCCCTGGTCGAAGCGAACCTGCGCGCGGCCGGCATCTACATCCCTCATCAGTAACGCCCGCTCGGGAGAAGGCCGGGGCCGCAGACTGGACGTGGGCACCCTGCGGTCAGGCAACGAGGATATTGACGGCTCCCCGGAGACTGATCAACTCGCCGAACACGTACCGTACTTGTCTGCACCATGAGCAGCCGACTGACCAGCGGATGAGCTTGACAGCCCTAGATAGCCAGCGGCCCGCCCTCCCGGCATCTGATCACCTGCTCGGGTGCCTACGAGCGCAGCCGCGGTGAGTACCGGGACAACCTCGTTGTCTGCGCCGGCCTCGACAAGGGACGCAGCCGTGAGGAATGAAGCGCGCATCCCTGAGCGCGTGAGGTCAACTTCCCGGTGCGAACAGCTCCAGAGCGATGTCGTCCGGGTCGCGGAATTCCAGGATGTATCCCGCTCCGATGTCCTTGATCCCCTCGTGAGCCACCCCGAGCTGGTCGAGGTGGCGCGATGCCCGCTCCAGGTCCGCCCGGCCGTCCACGGCGAAGCTGACGTGGTCCAGGCCCACCCGGTCCTCGTCGAAGCGGTCCGAGGCCACGGGCCGCAGACCGAAGAGGGAGTCCCCGAGCTGGTAGATCACCCCGCCGAAGAGGAACGAGAGCTCCTCCCGGGTCTTCTCGTCGGCGTCGGGAGGGAGGTCGAAGGCCACCGGCAGCCCGAGGACCGCGTCGTAGAAGGCACGGGAGCGCTCGATATCGGTGACGGTGAGACGCACGTGGGCGAAAGCGCGGGGCTGAATCGTCATGACCCCATGCTGCACCCTCCCCCGTGTTCCCCGGGTCTCCACTCGCCGACCGGACCGGCGAATCCACGGTGCCGGGCGTCGCCCGCGGGCGGGAGGGCTGGGCCACTCTGCGAGGAATCGCCTCGCGGACCGATCCACCGCCCGTCCGGTGGCGAAGGGCCTGTGCGTGCAGGGCCCGCCCCCCGAGGAGCAGGCCCCCGGCCGATTCCGCGTCCGGGGTTCTCGCCGGTGACGGAACCGGGTGCAGTGCGGCAACGGAGGTTCAGGTTTCCGGTCCCAGCGCCAGGCCCATCGGCTCCGACCTGCTCGTCAGCATGTGAGCGAGCCCCAGCGGCGCTGCGGGTCAGTCGATGGTGACGACGACGGACGGCCAGCCGCTGGCACCGTCGGGGACCGTCCCCGTCCGCTTCTCCGTCTGTACCTGTCCACCGCGTTCGGTGGCGCGGGCGGTCAGCGTGTGGCTGCCGGGCGTCGCCTTCCACGGGAAGGACCACTGGCGCCACGTGTCGACGCTCGCTTCCGTCGCCAGGTCGGCGTCCTGCCAGGGGCCGTCGTCCACCCGGACCTGAACGCGGTCGATACCGCGGTGCTGCGCCCAGGCGACGCCGGCGACCATCACCGTCCCGGCCTCGGACCGGGACAGCGGCTTGGGAACATCGATCCGCGACTGCGTCTTGATCGGTGCCCGACGGGCCCACGAGCGCTTCACCCAATACGGGTCGTAATCGGCGAACGTGGTCAGCTCGATGTCCTCGATCCACTTGCAGGCGGAGACGTATCCGTACAGCCCCGGAATGAGCATGCGGACCGGGAAGCCGTGAATGAACGGCAGCGGCTGCCCGTTCATCCCGACCGCCAGCATCGCATCACGCCCGTCCATGGCGGCCTCCACCGGGGAGCCCAGCGTCATACCGTCCACGGAGCGCGCCACGAGCTGATCCGCGGCACCGCCCTTCGACGGAGGCCTGACCCCCGCTTCGGCCAGGACGTCGGCCAGCCGTACGCCCAGCCACCGCGCGTTGCCGACGTACGGCCCGCCGACCTCGTTGGATACGCAGGTCAACGTGATGTCCCGCTCGATCAGTTCACGCCGGAGCAGGTCCTCGAAGGTGAGGGTGACCGGGCGGGCGACGCCCTTGCCGTGGATGCGCAGCCGCCAGGTGTCCGCGTCCACCTTCGGCACCACCAGGGCCGTGTCGACACGATAGAACGCCTTGTTCGACGTGGTGAAGCGGCTGATCCCCGGAACCTTGAGCTGAGTGCCGGGCGGCAGCGGAGGCGCCGGCGAAGCGGGGGCGGGCAGCCGCACCGCGTTCCGGGACTCCACCGCCGCCTGCGACGCGTTACCGGTGAGATAGCGACCGAGCGCTCCCACACCAAGTGACGCGACCGCCGCCGCCGACGCGCCGATGACGAACCCACGCCGGTCCCAGGCCGCTTCACGACCCGGTTCCGCGCCCGCCGTGGTCCTGCCGGCACGAGGAGGCTGGGTGAGCCGTCCGATGAGGTAGTAGAGCAGCGCCGCCGCCACCACGGCGCCCACCACGGAGGGGAGCGCGTCGGTGAAGCCCGACGAGTCCGGCCGGGTCAGCGCAGCAGTCGCGCCGATCACCCCGAAGATCAGAACCCCAGCCGCGCCGACCCGCCGGAACCGGAGTGCCACCACGCCCAGCACGATGGCCAACGCGGCCAGCGTGGCGAGGATGCCGAGTTGCAGAACCAGTTTGTCGTCCTCGCCGAAGTGGCGGATCGCCCAGTCCTTGACCGGCGTCGGTGTACGGTCGATGGCCGCCCCACCCACGGCAGTAAGGGGTCCCGCCTGCGGGCGGACCGCGGCGGAGACCAGCTCAGCAACCGCGAGAGCCGCGAACCCGGCAAGCAGGCCGCTCAGCGCCCCCAGTGGCAGACGGACCCAGAGTTTCGCAGATGTCGTCACACCCCAGAGTCCAGACCAACTGCGCCTGTTTCGCCCGCCCTGCCGGGCCGGCCCGATGGGATGCCACCCGAATACACGACATGGAGGCACCTAAGCGGTCGGCGGCCGACGCCACAGTCGCTCCACCGGGTGGCGGCCAGGCCCAGCACCACGCCGACCAGATGCTCCAGGTCCGCGATCCCGCCGGTGGGCTTCGCCGTGGGGCAGCCTTTCAGGAGCAGCGACAGTCCGGGCGAGCCGGCCCGCCACACCGATAGCAACCCGCTGAATTACCCGTCCGGCTGAAGCCCTCGGGGGCTGTTGAAGGGGAGGTATCAGGCATTCTCTAGGTGAGACGTACTCGTCGTGCCGAAGAAGGGGAGAACTGCCATGGGCTGGACGCTTGACGAGGAATTCGAGACACCTCAAGGGGTCGTGCGATGGGCGGTTCTTGGCAGTGGAGACCCGATTGTGTTGGTTCACGGCACACCGTATTCCTCCTTTCTTTGGCGGGACATCGCTCCAGCGCTTGCCCGTACCCGCACGGTCTTCGTCTTCGACCATCTCGGCTTCGGCCAGTCGGAGCAGCGCGAAGACCAAGACCTGAGCCTGGCGGCTCATGCGAGGAATTTCGCCCGACTTCTCGAACACTGGAAGCTGAACTGCCCCAGCGTGGTCGCCCACGACATCGGCGGGGCCGTAGCGCTTCGGACATTGCTGCTGGAGGAGCAAACCTATCGGGACTTGACACTCTTCGACGCGGTGAGCGGCGGCGAGTGGGAGCGTGGACTCTTCCAGCTTTTCCTGGAGCATACGGAGGTGTTCCAGAAGATTCCGGACTACGTGCACGAAGCGATCGTCGCCAGCCACCTGCGGCACGCCACGCACGTCGGCTTCCGGCCGGGAGTTCTCGACGAATTCCTCGCACCATGGCGGGGGGCCGCGGGGCAGGCGGCGTTTTACCGCCAGTACAGCCAGATCAGGCAGACGGACACTGCGGTGTATGAGCACTTGCTGGCTGGACTGTCTCTTCCGGTACGGCTCATCTGGGGCCGCGAGGACCGAATCCTCCCTCCGAAATACGCCACGTGGTTGCACGAGCGTATTCCGCACGCCGAGTTGCACTGGATCGAGGAAGCCGGCCACCTCCTCCAGGAAGACGCGCCTGCTCAGTTGGCGGCCTACCTGACTGACGGGTTCCCCTCAGGAAGATGAGGAGCAGCACGCCATCAGCGGGGAGGGTGGATCGTTCACGAGGAACTCAGTACCGACTTGTGCCGAGGGTAAAGTCATCAAGGCCGGCAGCCGGGTCTGCAAGTCTCGTGTGGTCTGCCTTGGACGCGCGTGGCTGCGGGCTCCTTGCCCTGCGGGTCACTAAACTGCAGCCGCCGTCAGTGATTCGCCGCAGTGCACTCCGGTTCGATTACGGACCGAGGGAAGTCGTCGTTGCCAGCAGAGTCGATGGGGAATGCTATGCCTGTTCAGGCCAAGACGTTCGGATTCGGTGTTCCCTGGGAATCCATTGCCGGGTACAGTCAGGCGCTGCAAGCAGGTGAGACTCTCTACATCTCCGGTCAGGTGTCTCATGACGAAGCGGGAACCTTCATCGGCGCTGGAGACATCGATCTCCAAACGACGACCGCCTTCGACAACTTGGATCTCGTGCTGGGGCACTTCGGTGCCGCACGGAATCAGATCGTCGAGACCACGCTGCTGATCGTCGATCTACGGCAGAACTTTGAGGTGGTGGCGCGCCGTCATGCGGAGTATTTCGACGGGCACCGGCCCACCTGCACCGCGTTGGGTGTCGTCGATCTGGCTCTGCCGGACCAGCTCATCGAAATCGGCGCGGTCGTGCGTCTGGACCTGAAGCCTTAGGCCGTCGGGGGCATCGGCATTGACCGGCCGGCGGCTCGCGCCCGGCAGCTTGGAGTCCCACTGCGCCACGGGGCGCGTACCCACCTCCACACGTCGCTCTCACCCCACGCGTCATCGACGGCCACGGCACCCTCGATGCCGGCACCTGGCGCGGGGCTGGGTGGCCCTTCCGCGCCCTCGGATGCCCCTGAGCCAGACCTTTGTCGCCCGGCCCTTGACGCCTGCGCAATCGGCGCACGCGGCCGGCCGCTCGTCGGCGCGGGAAAGTGTTATGCCCGGCGCGCCCCCTCGTCTCCTGGTGTTGCAACCACCCACCAGGGCGGCCGTGACCGCCGTTGTTCGAGGATGTATCGCATGCGACATGACGGGTCCCACGGGGCCGACACGTTTCCGGACCGCAGCACGGTCGAAGCCGCCCGCGACGGGGACGACGGGGCGGTCGAGAGGCTCACCGCAGGCTCGCTGCCGCTCGTGTACAACGTGGTCGGCCGGGCGGCGGAGGCCGATCTCGACGTCGATGACATCGTGCAGGACACGATGCTCGCGGTGATCCGCGCGCTGCCGGAGCTGCGGGACGCGGGGAAGTTCCGTTCGTGGCTGGTGGCCATCGTGATGCGACAGCTCACCGACGCCCGGCGCCGGGCGCGGGCCGGGCGGCTGACGACGCTGGAACACGCGGAGGAGCGGCACGCCCCGGAGCCGGACTTCGCGACGATGTTCCTCCTGCGGCAGTCGCTCACCGTCGAGCAGCGGCAGGTCGCCGCGGCCACGGCGTGGCTCGACCCGTCGTACCGGGACCTCCTTTCGCTGTGGTGGCTGGAGGCGTGCGGCAGGCTGTCCCGGAAGGACATCGCGGTGGCGACGAATCTTCCGGCGGCGCACCTCGCGGTCCAGGTGCAGCGGATGAGGACCCAGCTGGACGTGGCGCGAACGATCGTGCGCGCGCTGTCGCGCACACCGCGCTGCGCGGAGCTGACCGAGGTGGCGGGCCCGGGCGACCCCGAGCCCAGCCCGTTGCTGCGCAAACGGATCGCCCGGCACGTCCGCGGCTGCAAGCTGTGCGGTCCGGTGTCGGCCCGCCTTGTTCCGCCGGAGCGGCTCCTCGCGGGCCTGCCACTGCTGCTGCCGGGCCGAGCGGGGGAGAAGGGGGCGGCCGACGCCGCGGAGTGGGCGGGACAGCAAGGTCTCGGTGAAGCGGTGCGTCCGACGGACACCGGCGGCTGGTCGGCTCCGGGCGCGGACGGCCCCGGCGGGGCCGGATTGCCGGACGCGGCAGGACGTCCCTACGAGACCGCCATCCACCGGAACGCACCGCGCGGACACGGCCGTCATGCGACCGGCCGCCCGCGGGGCGACCACGGTGTGCTCGGCGGAATCTCCGCCAAGGTGACGGCCGCGACGGTCGGGGCCGGGGTGGCCGCGCTCGTCGCGGGGGTCGTCGTCGCGCTCCCGTCGGGGAACGCCTCCGACGCGCGGGACACGGCGTCGCAGGTCACGCCGTCGGCGGCGGCGCCCACTCCCGCCCCGAGCCGGAGCACCGCCGAGCCGGTCGTCCCCGCGAGGAAGCCCATGCCGATCCGTACCCCCTCCCCCGTCGCGCCGCCGGTCGTGCGCACCTCCCTGCCCGCGAAGACCCCCGCTCCGACCCTCTTCGTGAGCGCGGCCGGCAGCGACTCCAACGCCGGGACCTCGGCGGGGTCACCGTTCCGCACGGTCCAGCGGGCCGCCGACGTGGCCGAGCCCGGTGACGTCGTCGCCGTCATGAACGGCACCTACTCCGAGCCCCGCAAGGGCTCCAACGTGCTGACCGTCAAGCGCTCGGGACGCCCCGGAGCGCCCATCACCTTCACCGCGTATCCCGGTCACCACCCGGTCCTGCACCCGAAACAGGGCTGGAACGGCATCAGCATCTTCGGCGCGTCCCACATCGTCATCAAGGACTTGGAGGTCAAGGGCAACAACGCCGCCCTCACGCTGGGCGCCGCCGAGCGCTCGTCGAGCACGACGGATCCGACGTTCAACACCAACTGCATATCCGTGGAGAAGAACCGGGAGTCCGGCGCCTTCTCCGACCACGTCGACATCACGGGCAACACCGTGCACCACTGCGCGGGCGGCGGCATCTCGGCGATCGAGGCCGACCACGTGAACATCACCGACAACCACGTCTACTCCAACGCCTGGTTCACCGTCTACGGCACCAGCGGCATCTCGATCCTCACGCCGCGCGACATCGGCGGCGGCGACGCGCGGACGTACAAGACCCGTATCACCGGCAACCGGGTCCACGACAACGAGACCAAGGTCAAGTGGGAGGGCTGCCGCTGCTACTCCGACGGCAACGGCATCATCGTCGACACCACCAAGGGGCGGCCCGCCTACAACGGGCGCATCCTGGTCGCCGACAACGTCAGCTATGACAACGGCGGTTCGGGCATCCACGCCTACAAGAGCCGACACGTCGACATCGTGCACAACACGGCGTACCTCAACGGACGCAGCACCCGTATCGAGAAGCCCTACGCCAACATCTACGCCCACGACAGCACGGACGTGAAGCTGCTGAACAACATCTCCTACGGGCGTCCGGGGCAGGCCACCAACAGCAAGTCCCGCAACGTGAAAGTCACCTACGACTACAACGTCTACTTCGGCGGCAAGGCCCCCGAGGTCAAGGGAGCCCACGACATCATCGCCGACCCGAAGTTCACCGCCCCCAGTAGGACCGCGGATGCGGACTTCCGGCTCGTGAAGGGCTCGCCCGCCATCGCGTCCGGCACGCCGTTCGACGCGGTGACCAAGGACCTGAGCGGTGCGGGCCTGAAGGGCGGCGCGCCGGACCGGGGCGCGTACAGCTACGGAGCCGGCGTCGGCGCGCGGCCCGCGACGGTCGGCGACTCAACCGCGCCCGGCCAGGCAGGCCCAGCCCCGGGTGCTGGCGAGCCGTCCGGTGACACGGACCCGAGCCCCTCGGCCGACGCGGCATCGATGGGCGGCGCGGGCGCAGATGCAGGTGCGGAGACCGGCGCAGCCGGTGACGACGGCTCAGGCCTGACGGCCCACGGCGGCAGCGAACCACTGGCGCAGACCGGCGGCTCCGACCCGAAGCTGCCGCTGGGCATCGCCGCAGCCGCCCTGGCCCTTGGAGCCGGACTCGTCGTGCTCGCCCGCCGCCGTCGGCGTTCGTAACCCGCCCGGACCCCCGTACGACCGTCCCCGGACGCCCGCGCCGGGGACGGTCGGGACCCTGATCCTGGTGCCGGCCCTCCCTGCCTGCTCGGGGGCCGGCACCACTCACCTTCCGTGAGCTGGATTGTCCGACAGCTGGTCAGGGACGGAGAAGGCGCCTCTGACCAGAAAGCATGAGGATGCCTGCTGTTGACCGTGTTGTTCTCGGAGTCGATTCCCTGGAGGTCGGCGCCTTCGAAGGTGGCGGCTTCGGCGCCGCGGGGGAACATGGTCTGTTCGTACTCGGTGAGCGCGGTCTCGATGTCGTCGGCGTGGGCGGCGAGGGCCTTGCCGAGTTCGGCGCCGTCGAGCATGGCCAGGTTGGCGCCTTCGCCGTTCGGGGCCGTGAGGTGGGCGGCATCGCCGAGCAGGGTCACCCCCGGCACCCGGTCCCACCGGTGCCCGGTCGGCAGGGCGTGGTGGGAGCGCAGCACCGGCGCGCTGTCGCCGTCGGTGATCAGCGCGGTGAGCTCCGGAGCTCAGCCGTCGAACTCCGCCGCGATCAGCGCCCTCGCCGCGTCGGCGTCGGCGAAGTCGATGGCGGCGAACCAGTCCAGCGGCCTGGACAGCGACACGTAGGCGTGCAGGGTGTCGCGGCTCTCCCGGTGAGCGAAGATCTCCCTGCCCGGCGTGGGCGCCATCATCGACCCGCCGCCGACCGCCTTCGCGGCGGCCGGGTGCCGGGTGTCGGCGCCGACGATCGTGACCGGGGTGCGCATGGTGGCTGCTTCGGGATCGGGCCGCCCGGTGAGCTCCGGCCGGCCGTCTCTGGACAGGTGCCAGCCCCCGCCGACGAGCTACCGACGTCCGACCCACAGCCCCCCGCAGTGCTCCGACATGGCACCGACAGCGCAGGTCAGCCGGCTGTCAGCCGGACAGGGCCCCTGTGACTTCTGAGGTGCCTGCCACCGGAACCGACCGCCCAGCCCTCCCCGCACCCGCAGAACCGTTGCGCCCTCACCCGCCCGGCCCCGCGCAGGAGTCATCCCCCCCTGTGCGCGGATCAGGTCGTCGGGCCACGCCACTGCGCGCCGTCCGGACGGGCGGCGTGGTCGAGGACGGCGCACATCCGGGTTACCTGACCGTGGATGACCGCGGTGCCCGGGTCGTCCGCGAGCAGCCGCCTCGTGCCGGTGACCACGGAGGCGACCGCGACGAGCCGCACGTGCTGGTCAGCGCTGAGCCAGGCCGCCTCCGCGAGGACGCACGGCACCACGGCCAGTACGCTCATCGTCCCGGCGTCCACGCCGCCCGTATCCTCGGTGATCCGCCCGGGCCCGGCTGCGGATTCCGCGGCCGCCCAGGACCGCCGCGGCGATCACTGCGGCGCCAGCGGCGAGGGCCGGGCCGCCGTAGGTGATGATGTGCTGGAGGGATGCGGCCGCGACGTATCCGATGGTGGCTTCGGCGCCGGCCCACAGCGGTGCCGCGAGCAGGCTGTAGGGGGCGATGCGCCGGTAGGGCAGGTGGGTCGCCCCGGCCAGGTGCGGAGTCAGGGTGCGTACGACGGGAACGAAGCGGGACAGGAAGACGGCCTGACCGCCGCATCGGGCCATGAGCGCTTCGGTTCGCTGCCAGGCGGCGGTGGGGATGCGGCGGCCGAGGCGGCGGTGGGGATGCGGCGGCCGAGGCGCCCTGTGCGCAGGCGGCTGCCGAGCAGATGTCCGGCGCGGTGGCCGAGGGCGTCCCCGGCCACGACCGCGCCCGCTGCGATGGCGATGACCAGAACGAGGTTCAGGTCGCCTGTGCGGGCGAGTGCACCTGCGGCCAGCAGGAGGGTCAGGGTCGGGATGAACGCGCCGAGCAGCAGCACGGACTCGGCGAGCACCGCGGCGGCCAGGATCGCGTAGGCGGCCGGGGCGGGAACGTGGCCGATCAGTCCGGTCAGGGTGTTCACGAAGCAACGCCGGCCGTGATGTCCGGCGCTGCCGGGGCGGATGCTCGGGCGGGGCCGCGCAGCTGCCAGATGCTGGCCGGGGGCAGGTTGCCCCATACCGTCCAGCAGCCGGTGGCGTACCGGCGCTGGTAGCCGGCGAGAACCTCTTCGACGGCGCGGTGGCGGCGGGCCTCGGCGCGGGAGGCGGTCAGGGCGCGGGCGTAGCGGGTGCCGCGGTAGGTGAAGTAGGTGATCGTCCCGCCGGGGTGGAGCAACTCCAGGTATCGGTTCATGATCATCTCGACCTGGGTGGGAGAGAAGTTGGTGAAGGGCAGGCCGGAGACGATCACGTCGTAGGGGCGGCTGGTGTCGAGCTGTTCGACGAGGGCGTGGTGCACGCGGACCCGTTCACTCTCGCCGGCCAGTTGCGGATGGGTGCCGACGAGGTGGCGCAGCTGTGCGGCGAAGCGGGCGTTGGCCTCGACGATGTCCAGTCGGCTGCCCGGGGAGAGGCGGGAGATCAGGGTGCGGGTGACGGAGCCGGTGCCCGCGCCCGCCTCCAGCACGTTCAACGGCCGCGTTCCGTGCTCCTGGACCGGGTCGGTGAGCAGGCGGGCGAGCGCCTTGCTGCTGGGAGCGACGGCTCCGGTGGTGCGTAGGTCGCGGGCTGCTTCGAGGAGGAAGATCCAGCCCTCCGCGTTGCGCTGCGCGAGGACACGGTCGTGTGAGGTGGTCCAGTCGTCCATGGCTTCGACGCTAAGGACGGCCGCTCTCCTGCGGATCGTCCCTTGTGCGACCGCCTTCCCCTACCAAAGTAGGGGGTGGCCAAGGTCGAACGATGGCCGTGAAGCAGACGGGCACCGGCCTACGCTGCACAGGTGAAACGGGAACAGAGCCGCAGATGGGTCGTGTACGGACGCTATGGCCTGGTGGTGTTGCTCACGCTGGCCGCGGTCCAGAACGCGGCATCGAGTGCCGGCGGCCAGTACGGTGTCGTCCGCACAGCGGTGGCGCTCGCGTGCGGGCTCGCCCTGCTGCTGCGCGGGGCCCCCTGGTGGCTCGCCCCGGCTCTGACCACGGCGGCGGCGGGCGTGTGGGGGTGGCCCCTGCTCCCGCTGCTCCTGCTGGCCCTGTTCGACCTCGCCGCCCGTCGGCGCGTCCTGGCAGCCGTGGTCTGCTCTGGCGTAGCGCTCACCGGAAACGCCGTCCTGCACCCGGCTGTGTCCCTGTGGAACCCGCAACCCTATGGTTCGGTGCTTTTCGTGCTGCTGGCCGTGGTGGGCGGGCTGTGGATGGGAAACCGGCGCCGCCTTGTCGAGGCGTTGAATGCCCAGGTGGAGCATCTGCGGACCGAACGGGAACTACGCGAGCAGGCCGCCCGCATGGCCGAGCGCTCCGCCATCGCGGCGGAGATGCACGACGTACTCGCCCACCGGCTCAGCCTGATCGCCCTGCACACAGGTGTCCTGGCCACAAGAAATGACGCTCTGCCGGATGCCGTCGTCGAACGCCTCAGCCTGCTGCGCACCGCCTCCACCGACGCCCTGACCGATCTGCGCGACGTGCTCGGCGCCCTGCGCGCCGAAGCCTCCCCGGCCACCGACCGGCCCGCACCGGCGCTGCGCGACGTCGAAGACGCGATCGGGCAGGCACGGGCAGCCGGACAGGTCATCGACACGAACGTCGAAGGCAGTCCGGAGCAGGCTCCCGCGGCGCACCGGCTGGCCGTCCACCGGCTGGTGCTGGAAGCACTGACCAACGCCCGCAAACACGCCCCCGACGCTCCCGTGCGCGTCCGCGTCGACTACGGGCCGCCCGCCACCCTGATCGAAGTCACCAACCCTCCCGGCACCAGTCTCCCTGGCGCTCAGGCGGTTTCCTCGGGATTCGGCCTCATCGGTCTGCGCGAGCGCGTCGAAACACTGGGCGGGCACCTGAACGCCGGGCCCGGCGGCGCCGGCACCTGGCGACTGGCCGCCCGCATCCCCCACCGCGTCACCGAACAGAACGGTCCCCGCACGTGATCCGCGCCATGGTCGTCGACGACGACGCTCTCGTCCGCCTCGGACTGACCGACCTCCTCGACAGCGACGACACCATCGAGGTCGTCGCCCAGGCCACCGACGGGCTCCACGCCATCGAGCAGGCCACCGCCCACCGCGTCGACGTCGCCTTGGTCGATGTCCGCATGCCCCGCATGGACGGCATCGCCGCCACTCGGCGACTGCGGGCCCTGCCTCACCCACCGAAGGTCATCACCCTGACCACCTTCGACCTCGACGAATATGTCTACGACGCCTTGGCCGCAGGCGCCGACGGCTTCCTCCTCAAGGACACCGATCCCGCCGAGATCTTGCGCGCCGTCCACCTCGTCGACGCGGGTTCCGCCATGCTCCACCCCGCCGCCGCCCGCCGCCTCATCGACCGCTACCACCACACAGGCCGCCCCCGAGCAACCCAGGCACAGAGTCGCATCGCCCCCCTCACTCCCCGCGAAAAGGACGTCCTGGCCCTGCTCGCCGAAGGAGACACCAACGCCGACATCGCGAAAACGCTCGGCATGCAGGAGAGCACCGTCAAATCCCACGTCAGCCGCATCCTGACCACCCTGGGCGTCACCAACCGCGTCCAAGCCGCACTCCTGGCCCGCGACGCGGGCCTCGCACCCTGAGCTTGTCGTTCATCCAACGCGCCGCAGTGTGGTTCCCACCTGGTGATGGGTGGGACGGCTGTATGCCCCTCACTGCGGCCATCACCGAGAAGGCCGCCGCCGAACGGGGTCTGGCCGTCGGGTCACCCGTCGTCGCATTGATCAAGTCGACGGAGGTCTCCCTCGCGACCGCCTGACAGCGGCTCCCTCTCCACTGGCTGACCGCTGCGCCGACAACCCCGTCGTCCACACCGGTCCGACCGGACCTGATCACGACGAGCTGCCGTCTCTCCCGCAAGGAGGCGACTATCCGCCGGTGGCTGTGGATCAGCCCTGTGCGAGAGGCAGGGCGAGGTCGGTGACCTGCCGGCGCTGGGGGAAGGCGCCGAGGTCGCGGGCGGCCCCGGTGAGCACGTCGACCTCGAACAGACGGGCGGCACCAGCGGTGTTGAGGGTGGCGAAGCCCCGGTTGGTGCCGTGCTTGGGGGAGAAATAGATGTCGAAACCGGCGTCCGGGCCCGCATTCACTCCGAGGTTCCCGGTCGGGGCGAGGGTGCCGGCGTTGGCGGGCGACTGCAGGGAGACCCGGTCGGCCATGGCGTCGATGTCGAACAGGGTCGTCGCGGTCGCCGTGTTGAGGTCGTTGTTGGTGTACGCGGCGCCGGTGACGCCCGTCGCGGTGGTGGGCGGCATGGTCGGGTTGGTGAGCGTGCCGTCGGTCGTGGTGCCCAGAGGGGCGGCACTGTCGTCGATGTTGTGCCGCAGGTTCTGCCCGGTGTCACTGATGACACGGAGCCGGTTGGCGGCCGGGTTGAAGTCGACGCCGAACTGCCGGCCTGCGAGGGCGACAGTGAGCTGGGAGACCTTCGTGGCCCTGGCGTTGGTGGTGTTGAGGGTGTAGACGCCTCCCTGGTCGCCGATGCCGTAGAGCTTCGCGTTCTGCACGCGGAAGTCGATGCCGACGACCTTGGTGTCACCGCGCAGGCCGGACACCCTTCCGATGTTCGTGGTGCCGGCGGGCCGGTCGACCCTGAATTCGACCAGGCGTTGGTCGGCGGTCAGCCCGACGGCGGTGAGCGCCCTGTGCCCTCGGTGGTTCATGTCGCGGCCGTCCGCGGACGCCAGAGCCGGAGCGGACAGGGCGGCGGCCACAGCGACCGAGACGGCGGCTACGACGGTTCTACGCGTACGCATGATGCTCCAAGGGAATCGCGGTGTCCCGCGGAATGGCGAGCGGGTTCATGACGGATTCGGAGCCCGGGCACCCGCGGATGGGAAGAATCCCCGAAAGTCACCCCATCGGAGTCATCAACGGGGTTGAGCGGCCATCACGTGCGGGCGGGTGGCACCGGTACCGGGGGCGCAGACCGGCGGGGCCAACGGGCCGGGCCTTGCGAACTCCGCCTTCTCGCAGCGTTTTTGTGCTCCATCAACCATCGATGCGGCGGGCCGGATGCCCCTCGACGTCCGCTTAACCGATGAACGCGATACGCCGACGGAGTGAATTCCCCTCGCCTTCCTTCTTGCGAACGGCTTGCAATAACGGGGCTGTGCCCCTTTCGGCCCAGTGGCCCGCACGTGTGTCGCCGCAAATTTTCGCGGGAGGTCCACCGCACCGTTTTCCCGTCCCACCGGCCTTTTCCTCCCTCCTGGGCCGCTCGGCTGACCCGCGGATCCGGCCCGAGTGTGCACAGGAGGTGGTTTCGGCGTGCTTGTCTACGGCTGCGCGGCTCCTCGACGCGTCTTTCCTCCATGCGCGGCCCTCCCACGCGCAGCTCTTCGACGAGGGACCAGGTCTCGGATCACCTCGTTGATCCGCACCGTTCCTGTCACCCGGTCAGGGCGAATCTTCCCGCCCTTGCGCCGAAACGCCACACCACCCATCCGCCCACCCCTCGCTTCCGCATGCCGTCACACATGCCGGACGGGGGGACAGCAGACAGAAGGAACAGCGTGAAGGATTCTCAGTCAAAGCCCCGCTCACGACGCGTCCTGGACCGGTCCCTGCTCGTGCTCGGTACCACCACCCTGGCCGCGGGACTCGGAGCGATGACCCTCGCCCCGGGCCTCAGCGCGGCCTCCAGCCACCGCGAGGCGCCCCTGATCGCCGGGGACCCGCGGGCGGACAACACCGACGTGTACGCGTTCAGCAGCCCCGACAAGGCCGACACCGTCACGATGGTGGCCAACTGGATCCCCTTGGAGGAGCCCAACGGCGGCCCGAGCTTCTACGCGTTCGGCGACGACCTGCGCTACAACATCAAGATCGACAACACCGGCGACGGGGTCGCCGACGTCACGTACAGCTGGCGCTTCCGCGGCAGCTACCGCGATGACGCGAACCAGTTCCTCTACAACACCGGCCAGGTCACCACACTCAACGACCCGGACCTCAACTTCCGCCAGGTCTACGACCTCGTCGTCACGACCGGAGGAAAGAGCCGCACCCTCCTGCGGAACGTCCCGGCCGCGCCCTCCCGTACGGGCCAGGCGTCGATGCCCGACTACGCGGCGCTGCGCAAGCAGGCGACCTTCGGTCTGCCCGGCGGCGGCAAGACGTACGCGGGCCAGGCCGAGGACCCGTTCTTCGCCGACCTGCGTGTCTTCGACCTCCTGTACGGCGGAGACCTGAGCGAGCGGGGACAGGACACCCTGGCCGGCTACAACGTCAACACCATCGCGATCCAGGTCCCCAAGAAGCAGCTCGCCCTCCGGGGCAACACCTCCCGCAACCCGGTCATCGGGGTGTGGTCGACCACCGAGCGCGCGGGCGTCACCGTCAACGACTCCCGTGACGCGAAGTCCAAGAAGCAGTGGAAGCAGGTGTCACGCCTGGGGAACCCGCTGGTCAACGAGGTCGTCGTCCCGCTGAAGTTCAAGGACGCCTTCAACACCCTCAACCCGAGCCAGGACCGTACCGTCCAGCCGGTCGTCGACAAGGTGCTCGACCCGATCCTGCCCAAGCTCATCCAGCAGGTCTACGGCATCCCGGCCCCGCCGACCCCTCGCAAGGACCTCTTCGAGATCTACCTGACCGGCATCTGCAAGGCCTGCGGCCCGATCAAGGCCGATCTGAACGCCCACCGCCTCAACAAGGACGCGACGCTGAGGAAGATCGTCCCGGCGGAGGAGCTGCGCCTGAACATGGCGGTGCCGCCCACCGCCAAGCCCCAGCGGCTCGGTGTCCTCGCGGGCGACCTGGCCGGCTTCCCGAACGGGCGCCGCCTCGCCGACGACATCGTCGACATCTCGCTCCAGGCCGTCGAGGGCGCCGCCCAGACCGGCGTTCTCGTCCCCGCGCTCGCGGACGGCGACAAGGTCGACACCAACGAGGTCCCGTTCGGCGCCTCGTTCCCGTACGTCGCGCTGCCGCACACCAAGAACGTGAACCGCGGCCCCGGTGCGACCGGCCGCAGTGCCGAGCAGACCGCCACGGAGAACGCCGCGGCGAGCACCGCCATGAAGCCCACCCAGGCGGCGGCGCTCGCCGGGGCCGGCGCGCTCCTTCTCGGCGTCGGCGGCTTCCGCCTCCGCCGCCGCGGCAAGGACAGCTGAACCGGCCGCAGCAGCACACGGATCGAGGCCGCGAAGGTGTCCGGGCCGGGGAGCACAGCCCCGGCCCGGGCATCACCGAACCATGGGGAGGACCTTTCGTGCACCCGGACCACACCGCACCCACGTCGACGCCACCGCCGGCCCCGTCGCGAGGCGGCCGGCGGCTGCGAAACATCGTGGTCACCCTGGCCCTGGGCGCGACGATGTTCGCCGTCGGCGCGGTCATGCTGACGCCCGGCGGGACCACCGCTGTCCGCCCGGCCGGCCGCGGCCAGCCGGACGTGGCGCCCCGTGGGTCGATCGAAGCGCTCCAGGCCCGGGTGTCCCGGCTGCCGAAGGATTCCGGCGGCTGGGCCGCCCTGGGGATGGCCTATGTCCAGCAGGCGCGCAGCACCGCTGACCCGGCCACCTACGACCGGGCCGAGAAGGCGCTGCGGACCTCTCTCTCCGTGCAGAGCGAGGACAACACGGACGCGGAGACCGCCATGGGCGCCCTGGCCGCGGCCCGCCACGACTTCCCCACCGCGCTGCGCTGGGCCCGCAAGGCCACCACCAGCGGGCCCTACAGCTCCTCCGCCTACGGAGTCCTCGCCGACGCCCACACCCAACTCGGGCAGTACGACGAAGCCGACGAGGCCGTCCAGAGGATGACGGATCTACGCCCGGACGCCGCCTCCCTCGCCCGCGCCTCCTACGCCTTCGAGCTCAAGGGGAACACCACTCGGGCCCGCGCCCTGATGCAACGGTCCCTGGCGGCGGCGGCCACCCCGGCCGACAAGGCTTTCGCCCACAGTGTTCTGGCAACCCTCGACCTCCAGGACGCGAACCCCCGGGCGGCTCTGGCAAGGACGCAGACCGCGCTCAGGACCGCCCCGACGGATTCGGCTCTCCTGGAGACCCGTGCCCGCGCCTACCTGGCACTGGGCGACACCACCAAGGCCCTCGCCGACTACCGGTCGGCCATCGCGATCGCCCCCCTGCCGCACTACCTGTTGGGCCTGGGCGAACTGGAGCAGGCCCTGGGCAACCGCGAACGGGCCGAGGAGAGTTACGACCTCCTGCGCGCGCAGGACCGTATCCGGGAAGCGGCCGGCGACCCGGCGGACACCGACGCGATCCTCTTCGAAGCCGATCACGGCAACCCGCGACGCGCTGTCACCTTGGCCGAGGAGACCCTCCGTAACCGCCCCTTCGTCGCCGTCCACGACGCGTACGCCTGGGCACTGCACCGAGCCGGCCGGGGCGCCGAAGCCCTCGCCCAGGCCGACGAGGCCCTGGCCCAGGGCACCCGCAGCGCGCTCTTCCGCTACCACCGCGCCGCCATCCACCACGCCCTCGGCGACCCGGAAGCGGCCCGCCGCGACCTGACCGAAGCGCTGCGCGAGCCGGGCTTCCACCCCCTGCACGCCGGCGCCGCCCGTGACCTGCTCCAGCGAATCGACACCACACCATGAACCACACCCTGCGCCGAGCCCTCACCACCCTGGCCGCCGGCGCCCTCGTCGCCGTCGCGAGCGTGGCGTCCGCCCCCGCCGCCACCGCCCACCCTCTGGGCAACTTCAGCGTCAACTACCACACCGGCCTCGTCCTTCGGCCCGACCGGATCGACGCCCGCGTCGTGGTCGACCATGCGGAGATCTCAGCCCTCCAGCAACGCTCCGCCATCGACACCGATCGCGACGGCGAAGTCAGCGAGGACGAATCGCGCGTCCACGCCGAGAAGACCTGCTCGGACCTGAGCGGGCAGCTCCGCCTGAGCGTGGGCGGTACCCAGGCGGACTGGAAGCGGTCCTCGGCCACCCTGGTGTACGAGAACGGGGAAGCGGGCCTCAAGACCAGCCGCCTGACCTGCTCGCTGACCAGCCAGGCCGACCTCACGGAGCCCGCCGATATCCGGGCCGAAACGGACTACGACACCCAGCGCGTCGGCTGGCACGAGATGACCGCAACCGGCCAGGGCGTCAGGATCACCCGGACCGATGTGCCGGCACGTTCCACCACGCGCGAGCTGCGCCAGTACCCGCAGGACCCCCTCGCCTCCCCGCTGGACCAGCGCGAGGCGGAACTGCGCAGCGAACCCGGGCAGGGTGCGGGAGCCCTTCCGGCGGTGGCGGCCGACCTCCCCGGCTCGGGCGTGGTCAGCGAGGTGCTCGCCAAGGTCACCGAGACCTTCGACTCGCTCGTCGGGGCCCGCGAGATCACCCTGCCCGTGGGGCTGCTGGCCCTGCTCCTGGCGCTCGTCCTCGGGGCCTCCCACGCGGCGATGCCCGGCCACGGCAAGACCATCATGGCCGCCTACCTGGCGGGCCGCCGCGGCACCCGGCGGGACGCCCTCACCGTCGGCGCCACCGTCACCCTCACCCACACCGCAGGCGTCCTCGTCCTCGGCCTGGCCCTCCCGGTCTCCACCCATCTGGCGGGTGAGTCCGTCCTGTTGTGGCTCGGCGCCGCCAGCGGCCTCCTGGTCACCGGCATCGGCCTCTGGCTCCTTCTGGGCGCAGTCCGGGGCAGGCCGCAACACCAGCACCATCACCACGGCCACAGCCACGGCGACGTCGGCCATCACCACCACGACCACAGCCATGATCATGACCACGGCCACAGCCACGACCACGGGCCCGGTCGTCCCCACCGCCATGGGCCCGCCGCACCGCTCCCCGCGCTCGACAGCTCACCGGCCAAGGAGCTTCGGTCGAACCCCGCGGTCGCGACCCTCACCCCGCCGGACCACGAGCACCACCTGTCAGGCACATCGAAAGCCCCCGAGAAGGTCCGGCGTACGAGCAGGTCCGGCCTCATCGGAATGGGCATCGCCGGCGGCCTCGTCCCCAGCCCCTCCGCCCTCGTCGTGCTCCTCGGTGCCGTCGCCCTGGGGCGTACGGCCTTCGGCGTCCTCCTCGTCATCGGCTACGGCCTCGGCATGGCAGCCACTCTCACCCTCGCCGGACTCCTTCTCGTCCGCCTGCGCGAACGGATCGAGAACCACGACCGGGCCCGGACACTCCGCCACAACACCCTGCTCAGGAAGCTGGCACGGACCGGCCCCGTCATCACCTCACTCCTCGTCATCGCCGTGGGCCTCGGCCTGACCCTGCGGGCAGCCGCGGGCAACGGCTGACTCCTGCGGATCACCGCCGCGCGCCCTGCGCGATGCCGAGGACAGGGGCGGCCTGCACGAAGCGAGGAGTCCGCCGGCGCATCTCTGCGGCGAACCGGCCGACTTCCGCCTCGCGCCCGGCGAACCAGGCGTCCGCGCACGGAACATCAGCATGCGGCGAGTGCTCCTCGGGTACTCATGGAAGGTCTGCTCACCGTGAGCGGAGGCGGCGGGGTTGACGTGAACGCTGGGCACGGGCTTCTGGTGCTGATGGGCTCCGGCGAGACGAGCCCGACCATGGTCACTCTGCATCGGGAGGTCACCGCCCACCTGTCCCGCGAAGCCGATGCGGTGATCTTGGAGACGCCGTACGGCTTTCAGGTCAACCGCGCCGACATCTCCACCCGCGCCAGGGAGTACTTCCGTCGCTCGGTGAGCCTCGCGACCGTGGTCGCTCCGGACGCGCAGAACGACGGCCCCTCGGGCGACGGCGGCGCGGACAGGGTTCGCGACCGAGTCCGCAGGGCGGAGTGGGTCTTCTCCGGGCCCGGCAGCCCGTCGTACGCGCTGGGCCGCTGGAACACCCTGCGCCTGGGAGAGATTCTCCGCGAGCGAGTGAGCCGCGGGTACGGCGTGACGGTCATGGCCTCCGCGGCGGCCTGCACGGTCGGATTCGCGGCGCTGCCCGTCTACGAGATCTACAAGGCCGGGCATCCACCCGAGTGGCTTCCCGGGCTGGACCTGATGGGCACGCTCGGACTTCCGGTGGCGGTGATCCCGCACTACGACAACACCGAGGGCGGCACGCACGACACGCGATTCTGCTACCTGGGCGAACCCCGCCTCAGCGCTCTGGAAGAGGAACTACCCGACGGCAGCGCCGTCCTCGGCATCGACGAGCACACCGCCGTCATCGTCGATCTCGGCACCTCGCGGGTACGTGTGTCGGGTCGGGGCGCCATGACGATCCGGCGTAAGGGAAGCAGCACCCCGGTGTTCGGCGGCACCACGCTGCCCCTGGAGCAGCTGCGTGGCCTGGTGAGAGGCACACCGTCCGCAGCGGTCCCCTCGTCTCGTCGGCCCCCCGAGGACGCCGACGACACCGCGCACCGCGCCGGGGGCGGCGCGGCCACACTCCAAGAAGCAGTCGCTGCGGCCGAGTTGAAATTCAACGCCGCCCACAAGGCGAGGGACGCCGCGAGAATGGCCGACATTGCGGTGGAGCTGGAGTCGGTGATCGCGGCATGGAGCGCCGACATGGAGGAGGACCAGGGCGGGGAATGGGCCCGCACCGTACTGCATGGCATGATCCGGCGTCTCGCGGGAGCCGCCGGACGGGGTCTGTGCGAACCGGAGCGCACACTCGGGCGGATCGTGACTCCTCTGCTGGAGCTCCGTACGAGGCTTCGCACGGAGGGCGCCTGGGAGCTGGCTGACGCGGTGCGCGAGGCCGTGGCAGCCGGGGGCGTCCAGGTCCGCGACTCAGCGGAGGGCAGCGAGTGGCGGTGGGAAGGGGAAGCCGACGACCAGCAGGCCGGTTCCCGTGCGGAAGCGTAGGAGCCGC
Organism: Streptomyces sp. NPDC058576; assembly: GCF_042718715.1. Taxonomy (NCBI): domain Bacteria; kingdom Bacillati; phylum Actinomycetota; class Actinomycetes; order Kitasatosporales; family Streptomycetaceae; genus Streptomyces; species Streptomyces sp. NPDC058576. The sequence goes on from NZ_JBHXPF010000048.1 coordinate 58,267, forward strand.
GACCCTTTTCGGTCGAATTGCGCATCTGCATATGGTTTGCAATAAGATCGCCGAAGGGCCCCTCCCCTCTGGGGCCGCCGCCGACGATGGAGCCGTGCACCATGCCGCTCACCCCGCTCCAAGCGCCCGATGCGCCCCCGGTCGCTGTCGAGGTGGTGCTGCTGCGGCACGATTCGGCCGATGGCTTCACCTACCGCCGACTCGTCACGGCACTGCACAGGGAAACCAGCCCGGACCGGGCAGCGAGGAGTCTCGCGCTCCTGGATGAGGACGACGACACCCATGTGGTGCACTCGACCAGCTGGCGCGCCACCCGCCAAGGCGGCATCACCCTGACCTATCTCGTCCACCCGGACCCCGCCCCGGACCGCCCCGGCATCCCGCTCCTGGAACCGCACGTGATCGCACGCGCCCCCCGGCCGGGCCACCCGACGCCCCCAGGTCTGGAGATGGACCACGTGGTGGCACACGCCGTACGGCACCTCGCGTTTCTCGAAGGCGCCGACCCCACCATCGCCGCGCATCTCGCCACGCATCCCGAACTCGTGCGCTCCCTACGATCCCTGCCCTCGACAACCGCCGGAGAAATCCAGTACGCCTGACTCACGCCCCTTCGACCGCATCCGGCCACGGCGCGCCGGAAGGCAGGCGCGTCCCCGATCAGCTCAGCCGCCGTTGCGGCGCCGTCTGCCTCATGGTGACCTGAAGTCGACCCAGGGTCACATTGTGGGATTGTTTCCGCACTGATCGTCGCTCAGAGCGACCTCTTGCGGGCCCGTGTGGCCCTGGAAGCTCCAGCTCCCAGCCGCCCGCCAGGACTACCGAGGCAAGCGGCTCTCACCGGAAACGGACTCCCATGCCCTCTCCCCGCATGCTCCGACGCCGCCCCGCTTCCCGTCGGGCCGAGCGCGCCCTCGCCGCCACCGGCGCACTGTCCCTGCTGACTGCCGCGGCGGTCACCGGCCTCTCCCCCGCCTCCAGCTCGGCCTCCAGTCACCGCGAGGCACCGATGACCGCCGGAGACCCCAGGGCGGACAACACCGACGTCTACGCCTTCACCAGCCCGGACAAGCCCGACACCGTCACCCTGGTGGCGAACTGGCTGCCGTTCCAGGAGCCGAACGGCGGACCGAACTTCTACCCGTTCGCCCAGGACGCCCGCTACAACATCAAGATCGACGCGGACGGCGACGGCAAGCCGGACACGACCTACACGTGGGAGTTCACCGACCACATCCGTGACGCCGCCGACCAGTTCCTCTACAACACCGGGGTCGTCAAGTCGGTGGACGACGAGACCCTGAACTTCCGGCAGACCTACAGCCTGAAGGTCACCGACAGCAGCGGGAACACCAAGACGCTCCTCAAGGACTCGCCGGTCGCACCCTCGAACGTCGGCAAGGCGTCGATGCCCGACTACGCCTCCCTGCGCAAGGAAGCCGTGGTCCCGCTGCCGGGCGGCGGCACGACCTTCGCCGGCCAGGCGGCCGACCCGTTCTTCCTGGACCTGAGGATCTTCGACCTCCTGTACGGGGGCGACCTCTCGGAGACCGGCCACAACACCCTGGCCGGCTACAACATCAACACCCTCGCCGTCCAGGTGCCCAAGTCGACGCTGGCGCTCAAGGGCGACGCCAAGCGCAACCCCGTCATCGGCGTGTGGTCCACCACCGACCGCCGAGGAGCGGCCGTCACGGGCACCGGCGGTAAGGGCACCGAGGACGCGAAGGCGGTGGACGCACAGGGGACACCCACCAAGGACGGAAACACCGACGAGTGGCGGCAGGTGTCCCGCCTCGGCCACCCGCTCATCAACGAGGTCGTCGTGCCGCTGAAGTTCAAGGACGCCTTCAACGCGCTCAGCCCGGAGAAGGACGCCACGATCACTCCGGTCGTCGACAAGGTCAAGGACCCCATCCTCCCCAAGCTCATCCAGAACATCTACAAGGTTCCCGCCCCCGCCACCCCGCGCAACGACCTCGTCGAGATCTTCCTCACCGGGATCTGCAAGGAGTGCGGCCCCATCAAGGCGGACCTCAACTCGCAGCGCCTGAACCAGGACGTCGACAAGGCCGCGGTCGTCCCCGCGGAGATGCTGCGCCTGAACATGTCCGTCCCGCCCGCCGCCAAGCCCAACCGCCTCGGCGTCCTCGGCAAGGACCTGGCCGGATTCCCCAACGGCCGCCGGCTCAACGACGATGTCGTCGACATCGAGCTCCAGGCCCTCGAAGGCGCCGCGCAGACCGGGAAGATCGTGCCCGCCCTCGCGGCCGGGGACGCCGTCGACACTCCCTACCGCGAGCCCGGCGACACCTTCCCCTACGTAGCGCTTCCCAACACCGCGGCCGTCAACCAGGCCGACTCGCTCCACCCCGACGGCGGCGTCGGCGCCGGCCTCGGCGGCCTCGCCTCAGGCGACGGCTTCCCGGTCGTGCCTGTCACCGCCCTGGGCGGCGGGGCGCTTCTGGCGATTGCCGGAGTGCTCGCCCTGCGCCGACGACACGGCGCCGGCCAGGCGTGAACAGCCCGCTCCTTCCCGGTCGTCCGACCCGCCGATGGC
>NZ_JBHXPF010000049.1:0-57261 GCF_042718715.1 Streptomyces sp. NPDC058576
GGCGGGGACCCGAAGGTTCCCGCCCGCCCGGCGGCACGTTTCTGCAGTGGGGCCCGGCCCCGCTCGCTCAGCTCTCGTCGTGGGAGACCGCACGGCGCGCGTCCGCGTCCAGCACGCCCCAGCTGATGAGCTGTTCCGTGAGCACGGACGGCGACTGGTCATAGATCACGGCGAGCGTGCGCAGGTCGTCCTGGCGGATCGAGAGCACCTTGCCGTTGTAGTCACCGCGCTGGCTCTGGATGGTCGCCGCGTAGCGCTGCAGCGGACCGGCCTTCTCCGGCGGGACGTGGGCGAGGCGCTCCAGGTCCAGGACGAGCTTCGGCGGCGGCTCGGCGGCTCCGCCGGGCGTCGTGCCGGGCAGCAGCTCCTGCACCGGGACCCCGTAGAAATCCGCCAGCTCGGCGAGGCGCTGCACGGTCACGGCGCGGTCGCCGCGCTCGTACGAACCGACCACGACGGCCTTCCAGCGACCCTGGGACTTCTCCTCCACGCCGTGGAGGGAAAGGCCCTGCTGGGTGCGGATGGCACGGAGTTTGGCCCCGAGCTGTTTTGCGTATTCGCTGGACATATGGCTCCCCGGACGCTGGAACAGTGTGCGGCTCCGCCGCGTGGCTGGTAACTCACTGTGAGGTTACGCAGCGTTACTTGGATGCGTCAAGCCGAATGGTCCGGACCGGCACCTCCCGGGGGCGGGGCCGGCGCCGAGCACAAGCCCTGGTAGCGTGGATGACGCAATTTCGACGTCCTTTAACGATCCGTCCCGTGAGGCGGAGAAGGAGGTCCGTTTCTTATGGACGCACAGCACGACGACACCGGCAACGCGGCGCGCCCCGTTCTCGAGGCCCCCGACATCGCCCGTGTTCTGACCCGTATCGCCCACGAGATCGTCGAACGCGCCAAGGGCGCCGACGACGTGGTGCTGCTCGGCATCCCGACCCGGGGCGTCTTCCTCGCCCGTCGGCTCGCCGACAAACTCGAACAGATCACCGGCCGGAAGACGCCGGTCGGATCGCTCGACATCACCATGTACCGCGACGACCTGCGGCTGCGCCCGGCGCGCGCCCTGGCCCGCACCGACATCCCCGGCGAGGGGATCGAGGGCAGCCTGGTCGTCCTGGTCGACGACGTGCTCTTCTCCGGCCGCACGATCCGCGCCGCCCTCGACGCGCTCGGCGACATCGGCCGCCCCCGCGCGGTGCAGCTCGCGGTCCTCGTCGACCGCGGCCACCGGGAACTCCCGATCCGCGCGGACTACGTCGGCAAGAACCTCCCCACGTCGCTGCGGGAGACGGTCAAGGTCCAGCTCGCCGAGGAGGACGGCCGCGACGCCGTGCTGCTGGGCGTCAAGCAGGCCGCCCCCGCGGACCCGCAGTAGCCCGATCCCTCCCGTACGTCCTCCCGGGGCCGTACGGCCGCTCCTGCGCGCCCGCACGCCTGAAACTCCCTCCAGCCACCCGGAGAACCCCCAGATGAAGCGTCACCTCATCTCGGCCGCCGACCTCACCCGCGACGACGCCGTCCTGATCCTCGACACCGCCGAGGAGATGGCCCGGGTCGCGGACCGGCCGATCAAGAAGCTCCCGACCCTCCGCGGCCGTACCGTCGTCAACCTCTTCTTCGAGGACTCGACCCGTACCCGCATCTCCTTCGAGGCGGCCGCCAAGCGGCTGTCCGCCGACGTCATCAACTTCTCCGCCAAGGGCTCCTCCGTCTCCAAGGGCGAGTCCCTGAAGGACACCGCGCTCACCCTGGAGGCGATGGGCGCCGACGCCGTCGTCATCCGGCACGGCGCCTCCGGTGCCCCCTACCGGCTCGCCACCTCCGGCTGGATCGACGGGGCCGTGGTCAACGCCGGCGACGGCACCCACGAGCACCCCACCCAGGCCCTGCTGGACGCCTTCACGATGCGCCGCCGGCTCGTCGGCCCGGACGCCGGGCTCGGCCGCGACCTGGACGGCCGCCGCATCACGATCGTCGGCGACATCCTGCACAGCCGCGTGGCCCGCTCCAACGTCCACCTGCTGACCACGCTCGGCGCGCACGTCACCCTGGTGGCCCCGCCCACCCTCGTCCCCGTGGGCGTCGAGAAGTGGCCCTGCGACGTCAGCTACAGCCTCGACGACGTGCTGGCGAAGTCCGATGCGGTGATGATGCTGCGTGTGCAGCGCGAACGGATGAACGCCGCCTACTTCCCGACCGAGCGTGAATACGCCCGCCGCTACGGCCTGGACGGCGAGCGGATGGCGAAGATGCCCGAACACGCCATCGTCATGCACCCCGGCCCGATGGTCCGCGGCATGGAGATCACCGCCGAGGTCGCCGACTCCGACCGCTGCACGGTCGTCGAGCAGGTCGCCAACGGCGTCTCCATCCGCATGGCCGTGCTCTACCTGCTGCTCGGCGGCTCCGACACCGCGCTGTCCGCCGCCCCCGCCCGTACCGAGGAGAACAAGTAACCATGAGCAAGATCATTGTCCGCGGTGCGCGGATCCTCGGCGGCGAGCCCGGGGACGTCCTGATCGACGGCGAGACCATCGCCGAGGTCGGCACCGGCATCGACGCCGCCGGCGCCACCGTGATCGAGGCCGAAGGCCAGATCCTGCTGCCCGGCCTGGTCGACCTGCACACCCATCTGCGCGAGCCCGGCCGCGAGGACTCCGAGACCGTCCTCACCGGCACCAAGGCCGCGGCCGTCGGCGGCTTCACCGCCGTCCACGCCATGGCCAACACCTTCCCCGTCGCCGACACCGCCGGCGTCGTCGAGCAGGTCTGGCGGCTCGGCAAGGAGTCCGGCTACTGCGACGTCCAGCCCGTCGGCGCCGTCACCGTCGGCCTGGCGGGCAAGCAGCTCGCCGAGCTCGGCGCGATGCACGACTCCGCCGCCGGGGTGAAGGTCTTCTCCGACGACGGCAAGTGCGTCGACGACGCGGTGATCATGCGCCGCGCCCTGGAGTACGTGAAGGCCTTCGACGGCGTCGTCGCCCAGCACGCCCAGGAGCCCCGCCTCACCGAGGGCGCCCAGATGAACGAGGGCATCGTCTCGGCCGAGCTGGGACTCGGCGGCTGGCCCGCCGTCGCCGAGGAGTCGATCATCGCGCGCGACGTGCTCCTCGCCGCCCACGTCGGCTCCCGCGTCCACATCTGCCACCTCTCCACCGCCGGCTCCGTGGAGATCGTCCGCTGGGCCAAGTCCAAGGGCTGGAACGTCACCGCCGAGGTCACCCCGCACCACCTCCTCCTCACCGACGAGCTGGTCCGCACCTACAACCCGGTCTACAAGGTGAACCCGCCGCTGCGCACCGAGGCCGACGTCCTGGCCCTGCGCGAGGCCCTCGCCGACGGCACGATCGACTGCGTCGCCACCGACCACGCCCCGCACCCGCACGAGGACAAGGACTGCGAGTGGGCCGCGGCCGCCATGGGGATGGTGGGCCTGGAGACCGCGCTCTCGGTCGTCCAGCAGACGATGGTGGACACCGGCCTGATGGACTGGGCGGGCGTCGCCGACCGCATGTCCTTCCGCCCGGCGGCCATCGGCCGGCTCGACGGACACGGCCGCCCCGTCTCGGCGGGTGAGCCCGCCAACCTCACTCTGGTCGATCCGGCATACCGTGGAGCCGTGGACCCCGCGGGCTTCGCGTCCCGCAGCCGCAACACCCCCTACGAGGGCCGTGAGCTGCCGGGCCGTGTCACCCACACCTTCCTGCGGGGCCGTGCCACGGTCGTCGACGGGAAGCTCGCGTGACAACTCTTACCCCCCTGTACCAGCTGGCCGCCGAACAGAAGTCGGCGGAAGTGACGGACTGGGCCGCCCGCATCGCCTGGGTGATCGGCCTCTTCGTCTTCGTCGCCCTCGTCTACTGGCTCATGCGCCAGGGCTGGAAGTGGCGCGCCAGCCTCCAGTCCGATCTGCCGGAGCTCCCCGCCACTCCCGAGGGCTTCGCCGACGACGAGACCCTGCTGACGCTCCAGGGGCGCTACCACGCCTCCACCACCGCCGGGCAGTGGCTCGACCGGATCGTCGCGCACGGCCTCGGCACCCGCAGCCGTACCGAGCTCACCCTCACCGCCCGCGGCCTGGACGTCGTACGCCCCGGAGCGGCCGACTTCTTCATCCCGGCCGACGCCCTGCGCGAGGCCCGTCTCGACCAGGCGCTCGCGGGCAAGGTCCTCCCCGAGGGCGGCCTGCTGATCATCACCTGGGAGCACGGCGAGACGATGATCGACTCCGGCTTCCGCTCCGACCGCGCCGCCGAGCACCAGGCCTGGGTCGAAGCCGTCAACCGGCTCGCCGGCGCCCCGGCCGCCGCGGAACTCACCAGCACCACCACTACGGAAGGCACCGCACGATGACCCTCTCCACCCGGGGGGCACAGACCCCCGCCGTACTCGTCCTGGAGGACGGTCGCGCCTTCCGCGGCCGTGCCTACGGGGCCGTGGGGGAGACCTTCGGCGAAGCGGTGTTCTCCACCGGCATGACCGGCTACCAGGAAACGCTGACCGACCCCTCGTACCACCGCCAGGTCGTCGTCATGACGGCCCCGCACGTCGGCAACACCGGCGTCAACGACGAGGACCCCGAGTCCGGCCGCATCTGGGTCTCCGGCTACGTCGTCCGCGACCCCGCCCGCAAGCCCTCCAACTGGCGCTCCCAGCGCTCGCTCGACGAGGAGCTGGCGGCCCAGGGCGTCGTCGGCATCAGCGGCGTCGACACCCGCGCCCTCACCCGCCATCTGCGCGAGCGCGGCGCGATGCGCGTCGGGATCTTCTCCGGCGAGGCCATCCCCGACGAGGGCACCCTCCTCGCCAAGGTCCGCCAGGCCCCCGAGATGACCGGCGCCGACCTCTCCACCGAGGTCGCCACCAAGGAGGCGTACGTCGTCCCCGCGATCGGCACGAAGAAGTTCACCGTCGCCGCGATCGACCTCGGCATCAAGGGCATGACCCCCCACCGGATGGCCGAACGCGGCATCGAGGTGCACGTCCTGCCCGCCACCGCCACCCTGGAGGAGGTGTACGCGGTGAAGCCCGACGGCGTCTTCTTCTCCAACGGCCCCGGGGACCCGTCCACCGCCGACCACCCGGTCGCCCTCATGCGCGGCGTACTGGAGCGCTCCACCCCGCTCTTCGGCATCTGCTTCGGCAACCAGATCCTCGGCCGCGCGCTCGGCTTCGGCACCTACAAGCTGAAGTACGGCCACCGCGGCATCAACCAGCCGGTGCAGGACCGCACCACCGGCAAGGTCGAGGTCACCGCGCACAACCACGGCTTCGCCGTCGACGCCCCGCTGGACCGGGTGTCGGACACGGAGTTCGGCCGCGCCGAGGTCTCCCACGTCTGCCTGAACGACCAGGTGGTCGAGGGCCTCCAGCTCCTGGACCGGCCCGCCTTCAGCGTCCAGTACCACCCCGAGGCGGCCGCGGGCCCGCACGACGCCGCGTACCTCTTCGACCGCTTCGTTTCCCTGATGGAGGGCCAGCGTGCCTAAGCGCTCCGATATCCAGTCCGTCCTGGTCATCGGCTCCGGTCCGATCGTCATCGGCCAGGCCGCCGAGTTCGACTACTCCGGCACCCAGGCCTGCCGCGTTCTCAAGGCCGAGGGCCTGCGCGTCATCCTGGTGAACTCCAACCCGGCGACGATCATGACCGACCCGGAGATCGCCGACGCCACCTACGTCGAGCCGATCACCCCCGAGTTCGTCGAGAAGATCATCGCCAAGGAGCGCCCCGACGCGCTCCTGCCCACCCTCGGCGGCCAGACCGCGCTGAACACCGCGATCTCCATGCACGACAACGGCGTGCTGGAGAAGTACGGCGTCGAGCTCATCGGCGCCAACGTCGAGGCGATCAACAAGGGCGAGGACCGCGACCTCTTCAAGGGCGTCGTCGAGGCCGTCAAGGAGAAGATCGGCTACGGCGAGTCCGCCCGCTCCGTCATCTGCCACACCATGGACGACGTCATCGCCGGCGTCGACACCCTCGGCGGCTACCCCGTCGTCGTGCGCCCCTCCTTCACCATGGGCGGCGCCGGCTCCGGCTTCGCCCACGACGAGGAGGAGCTGCGCCGCATCGCCGGACAGGGCCTCACGCTCTCCCCGACCACCGAGGTGCTCCTGGAGGAGTCCATCCTCGGCTGGAAGGAGTACGAGCTGGAGCTGATGCGCGACCGGAACGACAACGTCGTGGTCGTCTGCTCCATCGAGAACTTCGACCCGATGGGCGTCCACACCGGCGACTCGATCACCGTCGCCCCGGCCATGACGCTCACCGACCGCGAGTACCAGCGGCTGCGCGACGTCGGCATCGCGATCATCCGCGAGGTCGGCGTCGACACCGGCGGCTGCAACATCCAGTTCGCCATCGACCCGGCCGACGGCCGCGTCATCGTCATCGAGATGAACCCGCGCGTCTCCCGCTCCTCGGCGCTCGCCTCCAAGGCCACCGGCTTCCCGATCGCCAAGATCGCGGCCAAGCTGGCCGTCGGCTACACCCTGGACGAGATCCCCAACGACATCACCGAGAAGACGCCGGCCTCCTTCGAGCCGACCCTCGACTACGTCGTCGTCAAGGCCCCGCGCTTCGCCTTCGAGAAGTTCCCCTCCGCCGACTCCACCCTCACCACCACCATGAAGTCGGTGGGCGAGGCCATGGCGATCGGCCGGAACTTCACCGAGGCCCTCCAGAAGGCCCTGCGCTCGCTGGAGAAGAAGGGCTCGCAGTTCGCCTTCACCGGCCCGGTCGGCGACAAGGCCGAGCTGCTCGCGGAAGCGGTCCGCCCCACCGACGGCCGGATCAACACCGTCATGCAGGCCATCCGCGCCGGAGCCACCCAGGAAGAGGTCTTCGACGCCACGAAGATCGACCCGTGGTTCGTCGACCAGCTCTTCCTGATCAAGGAGATCGCGGACGAGCTGGCCTCCGCCGAGCGCCTGGACGCCGACCTGATCGCCGAGGCCAAGCGGCACGGCTTCTCCGACGCCCAGATCGGCGAGATCCGCGGGCTGCGCGAGGACGTCGTCCGCGAGGTCCGGCACGCGCTGGGCATCCGCCCGGTCTACAAGACCGTTGACACGTGTGCCGCCGAGTTCGCCGCGAAGACGCCGTACTTCTACTCCTCTTACGACGAGGAGAGCGAGGTCGCGGCCCGCACCAAGCCGGCCGTGATCATCCTCGGCTCGGGCCCCAACCGCATCGGCCAGGGCATCGAGTTCGACTACTCCTGTGTGCACGCCTCCTTCGCCCTGAGCGACGCGGGCTACGAGACCGTCATGGTCAACTGCAACCCGGAGACCGTCTCCACCGACTACGACACCTCCGACCGGCTCTACTTCGAGCCGCTCACCCTGGAGGACGTCCTGGAGATCGTGCACGCCGAATCGCTGGCGGGCCCGATCGCCGGCGTCATCGTGCAGCTCGGCGGCCAGACCCCGCTCGGCCTCTCCCAGGCGCTCAAGGACAACGGCGTGCCGGTCGTCGGCACCTCCCCGGAGGCCATCCACGCCGCCGAGGACCGCGGCGCCTTCGGCCGGGTCCTCGCCGAGGCCGGACTGCCCGCGCCCAAGCACGGCACCGCCACCACCTTCGGCGAGGCCAAGGCCATCGCCGACGAGATCGGCTACCCCGTCCTGGTCCGGCCGAGTTACGTCCTCGGCGGCCGCGGCATGGAAATCGTGTACGACGAGACGCGCCTCGCCTCGTACATCTCCGAGTCCACCGAGATCAGCCCCACCCGGCCGGTCCTGGTCGACCGCTTCCTCGACGACGCCATCGAGATCGACGTGGACGCCCTCTACGACGGCCACGAGCTCTACCTCGGCGGCGTCATGGAGCACATCGAGGAGGCCGGCATCCACTCCGGCGACTCGGCCTGCGCCCTGCCCCCGATCACCCTCGGCGGCTTCGACATCAAGCGGCTGCGCGCCTCCACCGAGGGCATCGCCAAGGGTGTCGGCGTGCTCGGACTGATCAACATCCAGTTCGCGCTCTCCGGCGACATCCTCTACGTCCTCGAAGCCAACCCGCGCGCCTCCCGCACGGTCCCCTTCACCTCGAAGGCCACCGCCGTCCCGCTCGCCAAGGCCGCCGCCCGCATCTCGCTGGGCGCGACCATCGCCGAGCTGCGCGAGGAGGGCCTGCTGCCGAAGACCGGCGACGGCGGCACCCTGCCGCTGGACGCGCCGATCTCCGTCAAGGAGGCCGTGATGCCGTGGTCGCGCTTCCGCGACATCCACGGCCGGGGCGTCGACACGGTCCTCGGCCCGGAGATGCGCTCCACCGGCGAGGTCATGGGCATCGACTCGGTCTTCGGCACGGCGTACGCCAAGTCGCAGGCCGGGGCGTACGGCCCGCTGCCCACCAAGGGCCGCGCGTTCATCTCGGTCGCCAACCGGGACAAGCGCTCGATGATCTTCCCGGCCCGCGAGCTGGTCGCCCACGGCTTCGAGCTGATGGCCACCTCCGGCACCGCCGAGGTCCTCAAGCGCAACGGCATCAACGCCACCGTCGTGCGCAAGCAGTCCGAGGGCCCCGGCCCGGGCGGCGAGAAGACCATCGTCCAGCACATCCACGACGGCGAGGTCGACCTCATCGTCAACACGCCGTACGGCACCGGCGGCCGGCTCGACGGCTACGACATCCGCACCGCGGCCGTCGCCCGCTCCGTACCGTGCCTGACCACGGTCCAGGCGCTCGCCGCCGCCGTCCAGGGCATCGACGCCCTCAACCACGGCGACGTCGGCGTCCGTTCCCTTCAGGAACACGCGGAACACTTGACCGCGGCCCGCGACTAGCCGCCCGGAGAGGGGGACACCGGAAACGGTGTCCCCCTCTTTGCGAGCCCCGTCGAGCACCCCGAGCACCGAGGACATCTCTCCATGTACAAGCTCTTCTTCCGGCTGGTCTTCACGCGGATGGACCCCGAGCGGGCCCACTACGCCGCCTTCCGCTGGATCCGCCTCGCCGCCCGGATCCCCGTCCTGCGCACCTTCGTCGCCGCCGCCCTCGCCCCGCGCTTCAAGGAGCTGCGCACCGAGGCCCTCGGCCTGCGGATGCACGGCCCCTTCGGCCTCGCCGCCGGCTTCGACAAGAACGCCGTGGCGATCGACGGCATGGCGATGCTCGGCTTCGACCACATCGAGATCGGCACCGTCACCGGCGAACCGCAGCCCGGCAACCCCAAGAAGCGCCTCTTCCGGCTCGTCGCGGACCGTGCGCTGATCAACCGCATGGGCTTCAACAACGAGGGCTCCGCCGCCGTCGCCGCCCGCCTCGCCGCCCGTAACCCGGTCTTCCGCACCACGGTCGGCGTCAACATCGGCAAGACCAAGGTCGTGCCCGAGGCCGAGGCCGCCGCCGACTACGTGAAGTCCACCGAGGCGCTGGCCGCCCACGCCGACTACCTGGTCGTCAACGTCTCCTCGCCCAACACCCCCGGCCTGCGCAACCTCCAGGCCACCGAGTCGCTGCGCCCGCTGCTCACCGCCGTCCGCGAGGCCGCCGACCGCACCGTCACCACCCGGCGCGTCCCGCTGCTCGTCAAGATCGCGCCGGACCTCGCGGACGAGGACGTCGACGCCGTCGCCGACCTCGCCGTGGAGCTGGGCCTGGACGGCATCATCGCCACCAACACCACCATCGCCCGCGAGGGCCTGGGCCTGAAGTCCGGCCCGGAGCTGCTGGGGGAGACCGGCGGACTCTCCGGCGCGCCTCTCAAGGAGCGCTCGCTGGAGGTCCTGAGCCGCCTGTACGCCCGCGTGGGGGACCGGATCACCCTGGCGGGCGTCGGGGGCGTCGAGAACGCCGAGGACGCCTGGCAGCGCATCCTCGCCGGCGCCACCCTCGTCCAGGGCTACAGCGCCTTCGTCTACGAAGGTCCTTTCTACGCCCGCGCGATCCACAAGGGTCTCGCCGCCCGGCTCGCCACCTCCCCGTACGCCACCCTCGCCGAGGCCGTCGGCGCCGAGACCCGGAAGAAGGCCGCCCTGTGACGCTCGAACCCTTCGGCGCCCGTCTGCGCCACGCCATGGACACCCGCGGGCCGCTCTGCGTCGGCATCGACCCGCACACCTCGCTGCTCACCTCCTGGGGGCTGAACGACGACATCGCCGGCCTGGAGCGCTTCACCCGGACCGTCGTGGAGGCGCTGGCCGACCGGGTCGCCGTCCTCAAGCCGCAGTCGGCGTTCTTCGAGCGCTTCGGCTCGCGCGGCGTCGCCGTCCTGGAGAAGGCCGTCGAGGAGGCCCGGGCGGCCGGTGCGCTCGTCCTGATGGACGCCAAGCGCGGCGACATCGGCTCCACCATGGCCGCCTACGCCGCGACCTACCTGGACAAGGACTCGCCGCTCTTCTCGGACGCGGTGACGGTCTCCCCGTACCTGGGCTTCGGCTCGCTGCGCCCGGCGCTGGACGCCGCCGCCGTCTCCGGCGCGGGGGTCTTCGTCCTCGCCCTCACCTCCAACCCGGAGGGCGCCGAGGTCCAGCGGGCCACGGCCGCCGACGGGCGCTCGCTCGCCCAGCTGATGCTCGACCACATGGCGGCGGAGAACGAGGGAGCGACTCCGCTCGGCTCCGTCGGCGCGGTGGTCGGCGCGACGCTCGGCGACGCGGGGGCGGACCTGGCGATCAACGGGCCGCTCCTCGCGCCCGGCATCGGCGCCCAGGGGGCCACTCCGGCGGATCTTCCGGGAGTCTTCGGCGAGGCGGTCGGCAACGTGGTGCCCAGCGTCAGCCGGGGCGTGCTGCGCCACGGTCCGGACGCGTCCGGGCTGCGCGAAGCCGCCGAGCGGTTCGCGGACGAGGTCCGCGGGGCCGTATCCGGCAGCTGACCCTGACACGTTTACAGCGTGTTGACGAATTACTGACGAGAAACCTGGTCGATATGTCGGGAAAATCCTGGTCGGCCACAGCTGACCAGGACTTTTCGTCTGTTCTCGCTGACTACAGCGGCCCTTGCCGCTAGTCTCCGTCGAAGAGCGGCCGAGCACAGTGTGTTCGTCGCTCACCTGGTGGGGTGGCGTCCAGCTTCCCCGCCGGTCCGTATCCGACAGATCGACATCCGAGGTGACGTAGGCGTGGCTCTTCCGCCCCTTACCCCTGAACAGCGCGCAGCCGCGCTCGAAAAGGCCGCCGCGGCTCGCCGGGAGCGGGCCGAGGTCAAGAATCGACTCAAGCACTCCGGCGCCTCCCTCCACGAGGTCATCAAGCAGGGCCAGGAGAACGACGTCATCGGGAAGATGAAGGTCTCCGCACTGCTGGAATCCCTGCCGGGCGTCGGCAAGGTCCGCGCCAAGCAGATCATGGAGCGTCTCGGCATCTCCGAGAGCCGCCGGGTCAGGGGTCTTGGCTCCAACCAGATCGCATCCCTGGAGCGTGAGTTCGGCGGCAGCCCCGCCTGACGTTCTCAGGCACTCCTGAGAGCGGGGATAATCGCCCCATGGCTGCAACATCCCGGGGGACGTCCCCCGTACCCCCGGACGTACGTCCGCGGCTGACCGTGCTCTCCGGCCCCTCGGGGGTCGGCAAGAGCACGGTCGTCGCTCATATGCGCTCCGTGCACCCCGAGGTCTGGCTCTCCGTGTCGGCGACGACGCGCAAGCCGCGCCCCGGGGAGCGCAACGGTGTGCACTACTTCTTCGTGGACGACGAGGAGTTCGACAAGCTCGTCGCCAACGGCGAACTGCTGGAGTGGGCCGAGTTCGCGGGCAACCGCTACGGCACGCCCCGGCGCGCCGTGCTGGACCGCCTGGAGACGGGTGAGCCGGTCCTGCTGGAGATCGACCTCCAGGGCGCCCGGCTGGTCCGCCAGTCGATGGACGACGCGCGCCTGGTCTTCCTGGCCCCGCCGAGCTGGGAGGAGCTGGTGCGCCGGCTCACCGGCCGGGGCACCGAGGCCCCCGAGGTCATCGAGCGCCGGCTCGCCGCCGCCAAGGTCGAACTGGCCGCCGAGGCGGAGTTCGATACGACGCTCGTCAACACCTCCGTCGAGGACGTGGCACGCGAGCTGCTAGCCTTGATGCTTCAGGCTTAGATCTCCGTGATCGTTCAGATCCCCTGATCTTTGATCTACACCCCCTTCGGAAGGCAGAGAGTGTCCTCTTCCATCACCACGCCCGAGGGCATCATCAACCCGCCGATTGATGAGCTCCTCGAGGCCACCGACTCGAAGTACAGCCTGGTGATCTACGCGGCCAAGCGCGCCCGTCAGATCAACGCGTACTACTCGCAGCTCGGTGAAGGCCTCCTCGAGTACGTCGGTCCGCTCGTCGACACCCACGTGCACGAGAAGCCGCTGTCGATCGCGCTCCGCGAGATCAACGCCGGCCTGCTGACCTCCGAGGCCATCGAGGGCCCCGCGCAGTAACGCAGCGGCACCAAGGCACCTTCACTCCAGGCCCGGCGGCCCGTCCGCCGGGCCTGAGGTGTGTCCGGGGCCGGGTGAACGCGTTCCACGCGGTGAGGCAGCATGGGACCCACACGTTGCCGTGAGGTTGCCGAGTGCGGGGAGACGCAGTGGACAAGCCGAAGGTGGTCCTGGGGGTCAGCGGGGGCATCGCCGCCTACAAGGCGTGCGAGCTGCTGCGCCGGCTGACCGAGTCCGGCCACGACGTACGGGTCGTCCCGACCGCCGCGTCGCTGCATTTCGTGGGAGCGGCCACCTGGTCGGCGCTCTCCGGCCACCCGGTGTCCGACGAGGTCTGGCAGGACGTCCACGAGGTCCCGCACGTGCGGATCGGGCAGGGCGCCGACCTGGTCGTGGTCGCCCCGGCCACCGCGGACATGCTGGCCAAGGCCGCCCACGGGCTCGCCGACGACCTGCTCACCAACACGCTCCTGACCGCCCGCTGTCCGGTGGTCTTCGCCCCCGCCATGCACACCGAGATGTGGGAGCACCCCGCCACCCAGGAGAACGTCGCCACCCTGCGCCGCCGGGGCGCCGTCGTCATCGAGCCCGCCGTCGGGCGGCTCACCGGCGTCGACACGGGCAAGGGCCGGCTGCCCGATCCGGGCGAGATCTTCGAGGTCTGCCGCCGGGTGCTGGCGCGCGGGGTCACCGCACCCGACCTCGCGGGCCGCCACGTGGTGATCAGCGCCGGCGGCACGCGCGAGCCGCTCGACCCGGTGCGCTTCCTGGGCAACCGTTCCTCCGGCAAGCAGGGCTACGCGCTGGCGCGTACCGCGGTGGCCCGGGGGGCCCGGGTCACCCTGATCGAGGCCAACACCGGGCTGCCCGACCCGGCCGGGGCCGACGTCCTGCGGGTCGGCACGGCCGTCCAGCTGCGCGAGGCCGTGCTGAAGGCCGCCCCCGACGCGGACGTCGTGGTGATGGCGGCCGCGGTGGCCGACTTCCGCCCCGCCGAGTACGCCACCGGCAAGATCAAGAAGAAGGACGGCGAGGAGGCGCCCACGGTCGCCCTGGTCCGTAACCCCGACATCCTCGCCGAGGTCTCCGCCGAGCGGGTACGGCCGGACCAGATCGTCGTCGGATTCGCCGCCGAGACCGACGACGTGCTGGCCAACGGCCGCGCGAAGCTCCGCCGCAAGGGCTGCGACCTTCTCGTGGTCAACGAGGTGGGGGAGCGCAGGACCTTCGGCTCGGAGCAGAACGAAGCGGTCGTCCTCGCCGCCGACGGCCAGGAGACGCCGGTGCCGTACGGCCCCAAGGAATCGCTTGCCGACACGGTCTGGGATCTGGTTTCTGTCAGGTTCCAGCCGAATTCATCATCCACCCTCCGGGCGAACCAAATCACCCCATAAGCCCTGAAATGGCGGCCGAGAAGGGTGGATTGTCCTACTGGTGCCCTGTGTGGCGCACATCACGAACCTCCCAAAGGGCGAGACACCTGGCCCGGCCGCCGGATGTGACCGATAAACTGGCCGACGGTACGCACCGAGCGCAGCTCTCGGACGTACCACCCATGATCAGCCAGCAGCCGCTGCAACCCCAGGGAGCGATGTGTCCCGCCGTCTCTTCACCTCGGAATCCGTCACCGAGGGTCACCCCGACAAGATCGCTGACCAGATCAGCGACACGATTCTCGACGCGCTCCTGCGCGAGGACCCCTCCTCGCGCGTCGCCGTCGAGACCTTGATCACCACCGGTCTGGTGCATGTCGCGGGCGAGGTCACCACCAAGGCCTACGCCGACATCCCCAACCTCGTGCGCAACAAGGTTCTGGAGATCGGTTACGACTCCTCCAAAAAGGGCTTCGACGGTGCTTCCTGTGGCGTCTCGGTGTCGATCGGCGCCCAGTCGCCGGACATCGCCCAGGGCGTCGACACCGCTTATGAGAAGCGGGTCGAGGGCGATGAGGACGAGCTCGACAAGCAGGGCGCGGGCGACCAGGGCCTGATGTTCGGCTACGCCTGCGACGAGACCCCGGAGCTCATGCCGCTCCCGATCCACATCGCGCACCGCCTCTCCCGGCGGCTGTCCGAGGTGCGCAAGAACGGGACCATCCCCTACCTGCGTCCCGACGGCAAGACCCAGGTCACCATCGAGTACGACGGTGACAAGGCGGTCCGGCTGGACACGGTGGTCGTCTCCTCGCAGCACGCCTCCGACATCGACCTGGACTCGCTGCTCGCGCCCGACATCCGCGAGTTCGTCGTCGAGCACGTGCTCACGCAGCTCGTCGAGGACGGCATCAAGCTGGACACCGAGGGCTACCGCCTCCTGGTGAACCCGACCGGGCGCTTCGAGATCGGCGGCCCGATGGGCGACGCCGGCCTCACCGGCCGCAAGATCATCATCGACACCTACGGCGGCATGGCCCGCCACGGTGGCGGCGCCTTCTCGGGCAAGGACCCGTCCAAGGTCGACCGCTCCGCCGCGTACGCGATGCGCTGGGTCGCGAAGAACGTGGTCGCCGCCGGTCTTGCCGCGCGCTGCGAGGTGCAGGTCGCGTACGCGATCGGCAAGGCCGAGCCCGTCGGACTCTTCGTCGAGACCTTCGGCACCGCCGCGGTCGACACCGAGAAGATCGAGAACGCGATCGCCGAGGTCTTCGACCTCCGCCCGGCCGCGATCATCCGGGACCTCGACCTGCTCCGCCCGATCTACGCCCAGACCGCTGCCTACGGCCACTTCGGCCGTGAGCTGCCGGACTTCACCTGGGAGCGCACGGACCGCGTGGACGCGCTGCGCGCGGCCGCGGGTCTGTGAGGGCCGTAAGGCATCAGCGGTAAGCGACAGCGGGGCCCGGACACCGAGCGCGGTGGCCGGGCCCCGCTGCCGTGCTCCCGCGACTGTCCGTGCTCTCTGGTAGGAATTCAGCTGTGAGCAGCGAGAACGAGCAGTCCGCCGAACCCGGTGCCGGGGCGCCGGAGCAGCTTGCGCTGATCCGGGAGACCGTGCGCCGGGCGAAGGTGCCGCGCGCCAAGCCGCGGACCTGGCGCGGCGCGGCCCTCGCCGGGGAACTGCCCGTCGCCCGCGTCCTGGTCAACAAGGGGGTCCTCCACCTCGACCAGTATTTCGACTACGCGGTGCCTCAGGAGCTGGACGCCGACGCCCAGCCGGGCGTCCGGGTGCGGGTCCGGTTCGGGGCCGGCGGGCGCAACGTCCAGGGCGGGCGGCGCGAGGGCGGCGGCTTGATCGACGGCTTCATCGTCGAGCGCCGCGCCGACTCCGACTACCGGGGAGCGCTGGCCGCCCTCGCCTCCGTGGTCTCCCCGGAGCCGGTCCTCGGGCCCGAGCTGCTCGCGCTCTGCCGCGCTGTCGCCGACCGGTACGCCGGGAGCCTCGCCGACGTCCTCCAGCTGGCCGTCCCGCCGCGCAACGGCCGCGCGGAGTCCAAGCCCTCCCCGGACCCGCTGCCCCCGCCCCGGCCGCCGGACCCGGGCACCTGGGAGCGGTACGGCCAGGGCCCGGCCTTCCTGCGCGCACTGGCCGAGGGCGGTGCGCCGCGCGCCGTGTGGACCGCCCTGCCCGGACCGCACTGGCCCGCCGAGATCGCCGGGGCCGTCGCGGCGACGCTCTCCTCCGGGCGCGGCGCACTCGTCGTCGTCCCGGACGGGCGGGCCGCCGGACGGGTCGACGCGGCCCTGACCGAAGCGCTCGGCACGGGCCGGCACGCCCTGCTGACCGCCGACTCCGGCCCCGAGAAGCGCTACCGCCAGTGGCTCGCGGTACGCCGGGGTTCGGTGCGGGCGGTCGTGGGCACCCGGGCCGCCATGTTCGCCCCCGTCCAGGACCTCGGGCTCGTCGTCGTCTGGGACGACGGCGACTCCAGCCACAGCGACGACAACGCCCCCTTCCCACATGTCCGCGAGGTCCTGGAGCTGCGGGCGGCACAGGGCCGGTGCGGCTTCCTGCTCGGCGGGATCAGCTGCACGGTCGAGGCCGCCCAGCTCGTGGAGAGCGGCTGGGCGCTGCCGCTCCTCGCGGACCGCGAGCGGCTGCGCCGGGCCGCGCCCCTCATCCGCACCGTCGGGGACGGCGAGCTGGCCCGGGACGGCGCCGCCCGCTCCGCCCGGCTGCCCAGCCTCGCCTGGGGGGCCGTGCGCGACGGCCTGCGCACCGGCCCGGTGCTGATCCAGGTGCCCCGCAGGGGGTACGCCCCCCGCCTCGCCTGCGAACGCTGCCGCGCGCCCGCCCGCTGCCGGCACTGCGCGGGGCCCCTCGAAGCCCCGGACCAGCAGGATCTGAACTGCGCCTGGTGCGGGCGGGCCGAGCGGGCCTGGCAGTGCGCGGAGTGCGCCTCCACCCGGCTGCGGGCCCGGATCGTCGGCGCCCGCCGCACCGCGGAGGAGCTGGGCCGGGCCTTTCCCGCCGTGCCCGTCCGCACCTCGGGGCGCGACCACATCCTCGACGCGGTGCCCGATGCCCCGGCCCTGGTCGTCTCCACGCCCGGCGCGGAGCCCGTCGCCGAGGGCGGGTATGCGGCGGCCCTGCTCCTGGACGGCTGGGCCATGCTCGGGCGGCCCGATCTGCGCGCGGGGGAGGAGGCGCTGCGCCGGTGGCTGGCGGTGGGCTCGCTGGTGCGGGGCCAGGAGGAGGGCGGCACGGTCGTGATCGTGGCGGAGCCCACGGAGCGTGCGGTGCAGGCGCTGGTCCGCTGGGATCCGGCGGGCTTCGCCCGGCGGGAGCTGGCGGAGCGGGCCGAGCTGGGCTTTCCGCCGGTCTCCCGGATGGCCTCGGCGACCGGCCCGCCCGAGGCTCTGGCCGCGTTCCTGCGGACCGCCGGGCTGCCGCCGGAGGCGGAGATCCTGGGGCCGGTGCCGGCCCCTTCGGCCGCACCCGGGAGAGCCCGCAGGCCGGGGGACGCGCCGCCGGGCGAGACCTGGGAGCGCGCCCTGATCCGGGTGGTCCCGGGGCGTGGGGCGGCGCTCGCCCGGGCCCTGAAGACGGCCCTCGCGACCCGTACGGCCAAGGGCGCGAACGAGCCGATACGCATCAGGATCGACCCGCCCGACATCGGCTGAGCCGGCGGGTCGGCCACCCGTCGGGCCGACGGGCCCGGCATCGGCGGAGCCTCTCCGGGCCGTGGGCCCGGACAGGAGACTGCCCCGCCGTGCGACCGGCACGGTGGGGCAGAGGGGCGGCGTACGGTCAGCCGTTGCGGGGGCCCGGGAAGGCGCTGGGGCGCAGCTCCTCGCGGGCCGGCTGCTGGACCGCCGACGCCTGCGGCGGCATCGAGCGGGCCGCCGGGACCGAGGGCACCGGGGAGCCGGACCCTCCGGCGGAGGCCGCGGCGAGGCCGGTGCCGACGGACACCGGGCGTGACACGGGTGTGGCCTCGCCGCCCGTCTCGGCGGCGGGCTGCGGGGCGGCGCGGCGTGTTCCGTAGCGACGGTGCACGGCCTGCTTGGTGACCCCGAGGGCGGAGCCCACCGCGTCCCAGGAGAAGCCCAGCGAGCGGTCGAAGTCCACCGCGGCCGTGACCAGGGTCTCGACGCTGTCCCGCAGTTCCTGCGCGAGGCGGACGGTGGGGGCCGGGGCCCTGCCGTAGACGACGAAGCCCGCGGAAGGGCCGGAGCGGCGCGGACGGTAGACGTTGCCCAGCTGGGCGGTGAGGGTGCGCAGCGCGTCCACCTGCCGCCTGACCCGCTCGATGTCCCGCACCAGAAGATGCAGACTGGCCCGCGCTTGGGCGTCGTGCGTTGCGTGGTCGGCCATGAAGAAGCCTCTCGAACCGGCGTTGAAAGGGATCGGGCCGCGTGGGGGCGGCCCGCTTCGGTCAATCTCCTTTGACCAACGCCCGAGCCGGGTATGTGGTCACGCTATCGGGGCGTATGTGCATATGCACGGGGCGTGCGCGGCGCGCGTACGCCCCCTGGTCGCCGCCCCCGTACAAGGGAGCGGCCGGACCCTGATCGGCCGGGCACCCCGGGGACTGTCCGGCTCTGACCCGCCGGACACACCCTAGACTGGTGTGCTGCTCGTCACCGTACGTC
Organism: Streptomyces sp. NPDC058576; assembly: GCF_042718715.1. NCBI lineage: Bacteria > Bacillati > Actinomycetota > Actinomycetes > Kitasatosporales > Streptomycetaceae > Streptomyces > Streptomyces sp. NPDC058576. Next base: position 18,391 of record NZ_JBHXPF010000049.1, read on the forward strand.
TTGGCCCGAGAGGCAGTCAGCCACCCATGAAGCTCGTCTTCGCCGGCACCCCCGAAGTCGCCGTCCCCGCCCTGGACGCCCTGATCGCCTCCGACCGCCATGAGGTGGCCGCCGTCGTGACCCGTCCCGACGCCCCCGCCGGGCGGGGCCGCCGACTCGTCGCGAGCCCGGTGGCCGAGCGGGCGGAGGAGGCCGGGATCGAGGTGCTCAAGCCCGCCAGGCCCCGGGACGAGGAGTTCCTGGCCCGGCTGCGCGAGATCGCCCCGGACTGCTGCCCGGTCGTCGCCTACGGAGCCCTGCTGCCCAAGGTCGCCCTCGACGTGCCCGCCCGGGGCTGGGTGAACCTGCACTTCTCGCTGCTGCCCGCCTGGCGGGGCGCTGCCCCCGTGCAGCACTCCCTGATGGCCGGGGACGAGGTGACCGGCGCGTCGACCTTCCTGATCGAGGAGGGCCTGGACTCCGGCCCGGTCTACGGCGTCCTCACCGAGGAGATCCGCCCCACCGACACCAGCGGCGACCTGCTCACCCGGCTCGCCTTCGCCGGGGCCGGGCTGCTCGCCGCCACGATGGACGGCATCGAGGACGGCACGCTGCACGCCGTGCCCCAGCCCCACGACGGCATCACCCTGGCCCCGAAGATCACCGTCGAGGACGCCCAGGTCCAGTGGTCCGCGCCCGCGCTGCGGGTCGACCGGGTGGTGCGCGGCTGCACCCCGGCCCCCGGCGCCTGGACCCTGTTCCGCGGCGAGCGGCTCAAGCTGATCCAGGCCGCGCCGGTCCTGGACCGCACGGACCTGGCCCCCGCCGAGCTGTCGGCCGCCAAGAACAACGTGTACGTGGGCACCGGTTCGCACGCGGTGGAGCTGCTCTGGGTCCAGCCGCAGGGCAAGAAGCCGATGCGGGCCGCCGACTGGGCGCGCGGCGTCCGGATCGCCCACGGCGAGCTGCTGGGCCTGTAGAGCGGGCTGCTGGGTCCGCAGCGGGGCGCGCGAGGCCCCGGGACGCGGCGTTCCAGGGGCCCGGGACCGCGACAACAGGGCCCCGGGCCGCCGTTCGGGCGCGCGGGGAGAGCGACGTACGCTGGGAGGGTTCGCCCCTCTCACCATCAGCGGAGCACCTTTCACGTGAACGACCAGCCGCGTCGCCGTCCCGCCAGGCCCCACCGCCGTCCGCAGAAGGACCCGGTCCGTTTCCTCGCCTTCGAGGCGCTGAGGGCCGTCGACGAGCGTGACGCGTACGCCAACCTCGTGCTGCCGCCGCTGCTGAAGAAGGCCCGCGCCAAGGGCGACTTCGACGGCCGGGACGCGGCGCTGGCGACCGAGCTGGTCTACGGGACGCTGCGCCGCCAGGGCACGTACGACGCGATCGTGGCGGCCTGCATCGACCGGCCGCTGCGCGAGGTCGACCCGCCGGTCCTCGACGTCCTGAACATGGGCGTCCACCAGCTGCTCGGCACCCGTATCCCCACCCACGCGGCCGTCTCCGCCAGTGTGGAGCTGGCCCGTGTGGTGCTGGGGGAGGGGCGTGCGAAGTTCGTCAACGCGGTGCTGCGCAAGGTCACCGCGCACGACCTCGACGGCTGGGTGGAGAAGGTCGCCCCGCCGTACGACGAGGACGCCGAGGACCACCTCGCCGTCGTCCACTCCCACCCCCGCTGGATCGTCACCGCCCTCTGGGACGCGCTGGGCGGCGGCCGGGCGGGCATCGAGGACCTCCTCGAAGCCGACAACGAGCGGCCCGAGGTGACCCTGGTCGCCCGCCCCGGCCGCTCCACCACCGACGAGCTGGTCAAGGCCCTCGGCGAGGACAACTCCCTGCCCGGCCGCTGGTCCCCGTACGCCGTCCGGATGGCCGAGGGCGGCGAGCCCGGCGCGCTGGAAGCCGTCCAGGAGAGCCGGGCGGGCGTCCAGGACGAGGGCAGTCAGCTCGTCGCCGCCGCCCTGGCCGCCGCACCCGTCGAGGGCAGCGACGCCCGCTGGCTGGACGGCTGCGCGGGCCCGGGCGGCAAGGCCGCCCTGCTCGCGGCGCTCGCCGCCGAGCGCGGCGCGACCCTGCTCGCCGCCGAGAAGCAGCCGCACCGCGCCCGGCTGGTCGAGCGCGCGCTCGCCGGCAACCCCGGCCCGTACCAGGTGATCACCGCCGACGGCACCCGCCCGCCATGGCTGCCCGGCACGTTCGACCGCATCCTGATGGACGTGCCGTGCTCGGGCCTGGGCGCGCTGCGCCGCCGCCCGGAGTCCCGCTGGCGCCGCCGCGCCGAGGACCTGGAGGCCTTCGCCCCGCTCCAACGCGGCCTGCTGCGCGAGGCGTTGAAGGCCGTGCGGGTCGGCGGCGTGGTCGGCTACGCCACCTGCTCGCCGCATCTCGCGGAGACCCGGGTGGTCGTCGAGGACGTGCTGAAGGGCCGGGGCGGCGAGCCGGTGGAGGCGGAGTGGATCGACGCCCGTCCGCTGATGCCCGGGGTGCCCGCCCTGGGCGACGGCCCCGACGTCCAGCTCTGGCCGCATCTGCACGGCACCGACGCGATGTATCTGGCTCTGCTGCGCCGGACCGGCTGAATATCGCCGCGTCAGTGGGCCTGCCCGTACGGCAAAAGAAAAGTAAAGCGCTGGCAAAATGCGCAGAATGTGCGGACTGTGATGGCCGTGTGAGGCTTCGAAGGGCATCGAGGCGGGGAACCGGCCTCGGACGTGGCAGGCTTGGGTCATGGCGCAGATCAACCCCAGCATCCTGTCCGCCGATTTCGCGCGTCTCGCCGAGGAGGCGAAGGCCGTCGAGGGCGCGGACTGGCTCCACGTCGATGTCATGGACAACCACTTCGTGCCCAACCTGACCCTCGGCGTGCCGATCGTCGAGGCGCTCAGCAAGGCCACGGACACCCCGCTGGACTGCCACCTCATGATCGAGGACGCGGACCGCTGGGCCCCGAGTTACGTGGAAGCGGGGGCCGGTTCCGTCACCTTCCACGCGGAGGCCGCGGCGGCTCCGGTGCGCCTGGCGCGGGAGATCCGGGCGAAGGGGGCGCGCGCCTCGATGGCGCTGAAGCCCGCGACGCCCATCGAGCCGTACGAGGACCTGCTCCCCGAGCTGGACATGCTGCTGATCATGACGGTCGAGCCGGGCTTCGGCGGTCAGGCCTTCCTGGACATCATGCTGCCGAAGATCCGCCGGACCCGGGAGCTGATCAGCAAGCACGGTCTCGAACTGTGGCTCCAGGTCGACGGCGGGGTCTCGGCCACCACCATCGAGCGGTGCGCCGAGGCCGGCGCCGACGTCTTCGTGGCCGGATCCGCGGTCTACGGAGCGGCGGACCCGGCGGCGGCCGTCCGCGCGCTGCGGGCGCAGGCGGACGCGGTCACGGCCGTCGCCCCCTGGGCATGCGGCCACTGAACCAAGGGCAGATGAACGCGGCCCGACAGGGCCGATCAAGGATCGCCGGATCTGACAGGATGAACGGCGTATCGGGCGTGTGAACAGCAGTGAGGAGATCGCGGTGTCTGGCATCTCGGCGGGTCGGTCAGCCATGCGGATGGGACCCGCGGAGCTGGTGCAGGCGGCGGCCATGGCCCGCCGGTTCTACCTGGAGGGCAAGTCCAAGATCCAGATCGCCGAGGAGTTCGGCGTGAGCCGCTTCAAGGTGGCCCGGGTCCTGGAGACCGCCCTCGAACGCGATCTCGTACGCATCGAGATCCGGGTCCCGGCCGAGCTGGACGCCGAACGCTCCGACGCCCTGCGCGCCCGTTACGGGCTGCGGCACGCGGTGGTCGTCGAATCCCCGGCCGAGGAACAGGACGACGCCCCTGACCCGGAGAACCTGGGCGAGGTCGCGGCCGACCTGCTCGGCGAGCTGGTGGCCGAGGGCGATGTGCTCGGCCTGGCCTGGGGCCGCTCCACCATCCACATGGCGGCCGCTCTCGACCGGCTCCCGCCCTGCACGGTCGTCCAGCTCACCGGGGTGTACGACGCGGGCACCGCCGAGCGCGGCTCGGTCGAGGCGGTCCGCCGGGCGGCCCAGGTATCCGGCGGCGAGGCGCACCCCATCTACGCTCCGATGCTGCTGCCCGACCCCGCGACGGCCGCCGCGCTGCGCGACCAGACGGGCATCGCCCGCGCCTTCGAGTACTTCGACAAGGTGACGGTCGCCGCCGTCTCCATCGGCTCCTGGGAGCCGGGCATCTCCACGGTCCACGACATGCTCTCGGATGCGGAGCGCGCCCATTACGCCTCGCTCGGCGTCGCCGCCGAGATGTCCGCGCACCTCTTCGACTCCGACGGCCGCCGGGTCGGCCGCGACCTCGGGGAGCGCTGCATCACCGTGGAGGCGGACCGGCTGCGCCGGATCCCCGAGGTGGTCGCGATCGCGGGCGGCCAGCGCAAGGCGGCGGCGATCGGCGCGGTGCTGCGCTCCGGCCTGGTCACCAGCCTGGTCACGGACACCGCCGCGGCCGACTACCTGCTCACCGAGTCCGCCGCGGGCGTCCGCCCGGCACTGGAGCGTGCGGACCCCGACGGGGAGTGACGCCGCCGGGAACGAGCAGAGGGCCGGACGCCGCACGCGGTGCCCGGCCCTCTGCGCGTTCGTTCAGCCCGCCGGAGGGGCCTTCGCCGCGCACGGGGCGGGGGTGACCGTCTCGGTGCGCGCGGGCGGTACGCCCAGCACCGTCTCCTCCAGATACTCCTCGGGCTCCTCGTACTGCCCCACGTCGGCGGGGTTGTAGCGCGGGGTCTGGCGCGACCAGTCCAGGTTGCCGCGCATCCAGCTCCGCATCCCGTCGAGGTAGGGCACCAGCAGCCCGGACAGCTCCGGATACAGCTCCAGCAGCTCGTCCTCGGCGGTCAGGAACCGCTCGGTCTCCGTCGCGAGGCGCTCCGCGACGTGGTCCAGCGCCTGCTGCTCCCCGAGGCCCCGGTGGTTGCGGACGAGGTGCACGAGGTTGTGGATCTCGCCGAGCACCTGCTCCTTCTCGAAGGAGTACACGTCGTTGGCCCAGCACACGTGGTTGCACGCGGCTTCCAGGGCGGTGATGAAGCGGGGGTCGTTGTGGAGCGACTCCGGGGCCTCGATGCCCGCCACGATCTCTATGAGGTCCATGCAGACATGGATGGCCCCGGTGTGCCGCCGCTTGGCGATGTACGTCTCCTCCGAGGGCACCACGTCCTCGGCGCGGTTGCCCGCTTCCCAGGTGGTGGCCGTCGTGAGGTAGGTGACCAGATGCCAGGCGAACCGCGTCCGCCAGTGCGGAGCGGCGTTCGGCGTCGTACGTTTCCACAGGTCGGCCAGGGCGGTCACGGCGGCCGGCACCTCTTCCCCCGGCAGCGGCTCGGGGGCGGAACCGTCGACCACCGCGCGCATCCGGTCGACGACGTCCCTCACCCGGTCGGGTGAACGGCCGAGGTGGCCGTCGTCGAGCTGGTCGTCGACCAGGAAGAGCCAGACGAACCAGTCGGCCACCAGATCGAGGTGTTCCTCATCGGCCGTCGGGTAGACCATGCCGACGAACGACCCGAAATCGGCTTGTTCGAATCGGTTCCTCGCGGACTCGCGGTGGACCAGCCCCGTCCGTCTGGTCCAGGCGTCCAGATGCCCCCGGGTGTGTCCCACGTGCGGATTGGTCCGCTGCGGGAACGGGCAGTAGATGTCCGGCAGTTCGCTGTCCACAGGCGGATCGGGATCCTCTCCGGTCATACGGTGTGCCCAGGGTTGCCGACGAGCCGGATCGACGCTTCCGACACCCCCGAGACCTGCGGGTTTGAAGCTACCTGACCCCTTGTCACCCGGTCCAGGGATGGTGATCACGAATGATTCGAATCCCGTTCGGGTAGGGTCCGTGGGTAAGGCAGGTTCCACTTGCCCGGGGCCCCCGGCCGCCTCCCAGGAATACTCTTGGAGGAACGGACGAACGAGGGGGTCTTTTGCTGTGTCTTCGTGGAAACGACCTGCACCGTTTCGTATGAAAAAATGAGTGTTATGCGTTTTCTTGAGCCGGGCACCGGTCGCTACACAGAGTCCCCCGCGGTCCCGTACGACCTCACCTACGACGACGTCTTCATGGTCCCGGGCCGCTCCGCGGTCGGCTCCCGCCAGGGCGTGGACCTCTCGTCGCCCGACGGGTCCGGCACCACCATTCCGCTCGTGGTCGCCAACATGACCGCCATCGCGGGCCGCCGGATGGCCGAAACCATCGCCCGCCGCGGCGGGCTCGTCGTCATCCCCCAGGACATCCCGATCGAGGTCGTCACCGACGTCATCTCCTGGGTCAAGACGCGCCACCTCGTCCTCGACACCCCGATCGAGCTGGCCCCCGGCCAGACCGTCGCCGACGCGCTGTCGCTGCTGCCCAAGCGCGCCCACGGCGCGGGCGTCGTCGTCGACGCCGACCGCCGCCCCGTCGGCGTCGTCACCGAGCACGACCTCACCGGCGTCGACCGCTTCACCCAGCTCTCCGAGGTCATGACCAAGGACCTCGTGCTGCTCGACGCGGACATCGACCCCCGCGACGCCTTCAACAAGCTCGACGGCGCCAACCGCAAGCTCGCCCCCGCGGTCGACGCCGAGGGCCGCCTCGTCGGCATCCTCACGCGCAAGGCCGCCCTGCGCGCCACGCTCTACACCCCCGCCACCGACGCCCGGGGCAAGCTGCGCATCGCGGCCGCCGTCGGCATCAACGGCGACGTGGCCGGCAAGGCCAAGCAGCTCCTGGACGCGGGCGCCGACGTCTTGGTCGTGGACACCGCCCACGGCCACCAGGAATCCATGATCAGTGCGGTGAAGGCCGTGCGGGCCCTCGACCCGCAGGTGCCGATCGTCGCGGGCAACATCGTCGCCGCCGAGGGAGTGCGCGACCTCATCGAGGCGGGCGCGGACATCATCAAGGTCGGCGTCGGCCCCGGCGCCATGTGCACCACCCGGATGATGACCGGCGTCGGCCGTCCGCAGTTCTCCGCCGTCCTGGAGTGCGCAGCCGAGGCGAGGAAGCACGGCAAGCACGTCTGGGCGGACGGCGGCGTCCGCCACCCGCGCGACGTCGCCATGGCGCTCGCCGCCGGTGCGTCCAACGTGATGATCGGCTCCTGGTTCGCGGGCACGTACGAGTCGCCCGGTGACCTCCAGCAGTCCGCCGACGGCCGCTTCTACAAGGAGTCCTTCGGGATGGCCTCGGCCCGCGCCGTCAAGAACCGCACCTCGGACGAGTCCGCCTACGACCGCGCCCGCAAGGCGCTCTTCGAGGAGGGCATCTCCACCTCGCGGATGTTCCTCGACCCGACCCGGCCGGGCGTCGAGGACCTGATCGACTCGATCATCGCGGGCGTCCGCTCCTCCTGCACCTACGCCGGCGCCGCCTCCCTGGCGGAGTTCGCCGAGAAGGCGGTCGTCGGGGTCCAGAGCGCCGCCGGTTACGCCGAGGGCAAGCCGCTGCACGCCAGCTGGAGTTGATCCCGCGTTCACCGCAACGACCCCGCCCTCTCCGGTGCTTCGCGCCGGAGAGGGCGGGGTCGTTTCCGGGGCTCCCGGAGGTGGCCGGGAGTGCGCTTCAACTCCCGCGAGATATAAGTAATATGAAGCGCACTCAGCTGCCTGCCTCTCTGCGGTAAGGGATCTCATGTCCTTCTTCACTGACCTGGCCCACCAGTACATCGACGGCGAGTGGAGGCCGGGGAAGGGGTCCTGGGACATCATCGACTTCAACCCGTTCGACGGGGAGAAGCTCGCCTCGATCCCGGTCGCCACCGCCGACGAGGTCGACCAGGCCTACCGCGCCGCCGAGCGGGCCCAGCAGGCGTGGGCGGACACCAACCCGTACAGCAGGCGGGCCGTCCTGGAGAAGGCGCTGCGCCTCGTCGAGGAGCGCGAGCCGGAGATCGGCGAAGCGATCGTCGCCGAACTCGGCGGCACCCGGCTGAAGGCCGCCTTCGAACTGCACCTGGCCAAGGAGTTCCTCCGCGAGGCGATCCAGCTGGCCCTGCGCCCCGCCGGACAGATCCTCCCCTCGCCGACCGAGGGCAAGGAGAACCGCGTCTACCGCGTGCCCGTCGGGGTCGTCGGCGTGATCAGCCCGTTCAACTTCCCCTTCCTGCTCTCCCTCAAGTCCGTCGCGCCCGCGCTGGCCCTCGGCAACGCCGTCGTCCTCAAGCCGCATCAGAACACCCCGATCTGCGGCGGCACCCTGCTCGCCAGGATCTTCGAGGACGCCGGACTGCCCGCCGGGCTGCTGAACGTCGTGATCACCGACATCGCGGAGATCGGCGACACCCTGCTGGAGCACCCGGTGCCGCAGGTCATCTCCTTCACCGGCTCGGACAAGGTCGGCCGTCACGTCGCCACCGTCTGCGCCCAGAACCTCAAGCAGGCCGTCCTCGAACTCGGCGGCAACAGCGCCCTGATCGTGCTCGACGACGCGGACGTCGACTACGCCGTCGACGCGGCGGTCTTCAGCCGGTACGTCCACCAGGGCCAGGTCTGCATGGCCGCCAACCGCATCCTGGTCGACCGCGCCGTCGAGGCGGAGTTCACCGAGAAGTTCGTCGCCAAGGTCGCCTCGCTCACCGTCGGCGACCCCGCCGACCCGGCCACCCAGATCGGCCCGCTGATCAACTCCTCGCAGGCCGAGTCCGTCTCCAAGCTCGTCGACCAGACCGTGGCAGCCGGGGCGACGGCTCTCCTGCACGGCCGCGCCGACGGCAACCTCGTCAGCCCCTCCGTGCTGACCGGCCTCGCCGCCGACTCGCCGGTCCTGCGGCAGGAGATCTTCGGGCCCGTCGCCCTGCTGATCCCCTTCGACGGCGAGGACGAGGCCGTCCGCATCGCCAACGACACCCCGTACGGCCTCAGCGGCGCCGTCCACACCGGCAACATCGAGCGCGGCGTGCGGATCGGGCAGCGCATCCACACCGGCATGATCCACATCAACGACGGCACCGTCCACGACGAGCCGATCGTCCCCTTCGGCGGCGAGAAGAGCTCGGGCCTCGGCCGGCTGAACGGCGACTCGATGATCGAGGCCTTCACCACCCAGAAGTGGATCTCCATCCAGCACGGCCGCTCGCAGTTCCCCTTCTGACCGGCCACCTCCACTGCGCCGAGCACGCCCGCGACGGCGGCTCATGGTCTACTGCGACTACCGCGGGAGGCGGCACCGTCCGCCTCCCGCCCCCGCAGCCGACCCACCGCAGAGAAGTGAACCGCCCGACGTGCGCCTGAACGACCTCGACGAACGCATCGTCCACGCCCTCGCCGAAGACGCCCGGCGCTCCTACGCCGACATCGGCGCGATCGTCGGCCTCTCCGCCCCCGCCGTGAAACGCCGGGTCGACCGGCTGCGCGCCGAGGGTGCGATCACCGGCTTCACCGTGCGGGTCGACCCGGCGGCGCTCGGCTGGGAGACCGAGGGGTTCATCGAGATCTACTGCAGCCGCAACACCTCCCCGGACGCCATCAAGCAGGGCCTCGCCCGCTACCCGGAGGTCGCCTCGGCCTCCACGGTGACCGGGGAGGCGGACGCCGTCGTACAGGTCTTCGCCGCCGACATGCGCCACTTCGAACAGGTCCTGGAACGGATCGCGGGGGAGCCGTACGTCGAGCGGACCAAGTCCGTCCTGGTGCTCTCGCCGCTGCTGCGTCGCTACTCGGCGGAGGCGCCGCCCGCCTGAGAGCCGCCCCGGCCAGTGGCGCACATCACCCCGCTGACCTGCGATGATGCTCCACGCAACGATTCGCCGCGGCAAGCCCCACCCGCGCAACGAATCGACGGTCGACGCGCAACACTCGCGCCTTGTCCGGGCCGATCCGGGCCACGTACCTTCGATACGTCTCCCCACCCCGCCCGCACCGCCCGAGGTCAGCCATGCCGTCGTTGCGCACCGCCCTGCTCCAGAGCTCCGGACGGCCCGGCGCCGTCGCCGAGAACCTGAAGGCGCTCGACGAGGCCGCCGCCCGGGCCGCCGACGCGGGAGCCCGGCTGCTGGTGACGCCCGAGCTGTTCCTCACCGGATACGCCATCGGCGACGCCGTGCCCGTACTGGCCGAGACCGCCGAAGGGCCCGGGGCGAAGGCCGTCGCCGAGATCGCCGTCCGCCACGGCCTCGCCGTCCTCTACGGCTACCCGGAGCGCGACGGGGAGCGGATCTTCAACGCCTCCCAGCTCATCGGCCCCGACGGCGCACGGCTCGCGAACTACCGCAAGACCCATCTGTTCGGCTGCTTCGAGCAGGAGTGGTTCACCCCCGGCGAGCGGACCGTCGTCCAGGCCGACCTGGACGGCATCCGCGTCGGCCTGCTGATCTGCTACGACGTCGAGTTCCCGGAGAACGTACGGGCGCACGCCCTGGCCGGCACCGATCTGCTGCTGGTGCCCACCGCGCAGATGCACCCTTTCCAGTTCGTCGCCGAATCCGTCGTCCCCGTACGGGCCTTCGAGAGCCAGATGTACGTGGCCTACGTCAACCGCACCGGCCCGGAGGGTGAGTTCGAGTTCGTCGGGCTCAGCTGCCTGGCCGGCCCCGACGGCACCGTCCGCACCCGCGCCGGACGCGGCGAGGAACTCGTGATCGGCGAGGTGGACCCGGAGTTCCTGGCCGCCTCGCGCGCCGCCAACCCGTATCTGAACGACCGCCGCCCCGGCCTCTACGGCTCCCTCGCCTGAGCCCGCCTCCCCGAACTTCCGTACCGCGCAAGGAGTCCGTACCCCATGACGTCCACGGTGCCCAACGCCGTCCAGCACACCGACGCGGCCGCCCCGCCGATCACCATGTTCGGGCCGGACTTCCCCTACGCGTACGACGACTTCCTCGCCCACCCCGCGGGCCTCGGGCAGATACCGGCGACCGAGCACGGCCAGGAGGTCGCCGTCATCGGCGGCGGTCTCTCGGGCATCATCGCCGCGTACGAGCTGATGAAGATGGGCCTCAAGCCCGTCGTCTACGAGGCCGACCGGATCGGCGGCCGGCTGCGCACCGTTGGTTTCGACGGCTGCGACCCCGCGCTCACCGCCGAGATGGGCGCGATGCGCTTCCCGCCGTCCTCCACGGCGCTCCAGCACTACATCGACCTGGTGGGCCTGGAGACGCAGCCCTTCCCCAACCCGCTCTCCCCGGCCACGCCCTCGACCGTCGTGGACCTCAAGGGCGAGTCGCACTACGCCGAGACCATCGACGACCTGCCGCAGGTCTACCGCGACGTCGCCGAGGCCTGGAGCGCCTGCCTGGAGGAGGGGGCCGACTTCTCCGACATGAACCGGGCGCTGCGCGAGCGCGACGTCCCGCGCATCCGGGAGATCTGGTCCCAGCTCGTCGAGCGGCTCGACAACCAGACCTTCTACGGGTTCCTCTGCGAGTCCGAGGCCTTCAAGTCCTTCCGGCACCGCGAGATCTTCGGCCAGGTCGGCTTCGGCACCGGCGGCTGGGACACCGACTTCCCCAACTCCATCCTGGAGATCCTGCGCGTCGTCTACACCGAGGCCGATGACCACCACCGCGGCATCGTCGGCGGCAGCCAGCAGCTCCCGCTGCGCCTGTGGGACCGCGAGCCGCAGAAGATCGTCCACTGGCCGCTCGGCACCTCGCTCGCCTCCCTGCACGAGGGCGAGCCGCGCGGAGCCGTGACCCGGCTGACCCGTACCGCGGGCAACCGCATCACGGTCACCGACGCCACCGGCGACATCCGCACCTTCAGGGCCGCGGTCTTCACCGGCCAGTCCTGGCTGCTGCTCTCCAAGATCGACTGCGATGACGCGCTCTTCCCGATCGACCACTGGACGGCGATGGAGCGCACCCACTACATGGAGTCGTCCAAGCTGTTCGTGCCGGTCGACCGCCCGTTCTGGCTGGACAAGGACGAGACCACCGGCCGCGACACGATGTCGATGACGCTCACCGACCGGATGACCCGGGGCACGTACCTCCTGGACGACGGGCCGGACAAGCCCGCCGTCATCTGCCTCTCCTACACCTGGTGCGACGACAGTCTGAAGTGGCTGCCGCTCTCCCCGAAGGAGCGCATGGAGGTCATGCTCAAGTCGCTCGGGGAGATCTACCCGAATGTCGACGTCCGCAGCCACATCATCGGCAACCCGGTCACCGTCTCCTGGGAGAACGAGCCCTGGTTCATGGGCGCGTTCAAGGCCAACCTGCCCGGCCACTACCGCTACCAGCGAAGGCTGTTCACCCACTTCATGCAGGACCGGCTGCCCGAGGACAAGCGGGGCATCTTCCTCGCCGGGGACGACATCTCCTGGACGGCCGGCTGGGCCGAGGGCGCCGTGCAGACCGCGCTGAACGCCGTGTGGGGTGTCATGCACCAGTTCGGCGGGGCGACGGACGGCACCAACCCCGGCCCCGGCGACGTCTTCGACGAGATCGCGCCGGTCGAGCTTCCGGAGGACTGAGCCGGAGGGTCCGGGCGCACGAGCCCGGCGCGGGTATCAGCGGCAAGGGGTGAGCAGAAGCCGCCCCACCAGGCCCGCGCCCGCGTCGGTCTGCTGCCTGAACTCCTCGGCCAGCGAAGGGAATCCGCGCAGCCGCCAGAGCACCAGGGCCGCCGACCAGGCCGCCTCACGGGCCCGCTCCAGGCTCCAGGAGCTGACCAGATGGGTCAGCGGATCCGCGATCCGCAGGAGGTCGGGGCCCGGCATCAGATCCTCGTGGATCCGCTCCTCCAGCAACGCGAGGAGATCGCCCACGCGCTCGAACTCCCCTTCCAGGTCCGGCGGAGCGCAGCCGAGCGTACGACAGGTGTCCACCACCGCCAGGACCAGATCGTGGCCGACATGCGCCTGCAGACCGCTCAGCGCGAACTGCAGCGGACGTACGCCGGGATGGCGGCGGCAGGGGAGCAACGGACGCCAGCACTCCGGCGGCAGCCCGCCCGCCGTGGCCGTCTCGGCGGCCGACAGATAGCGCTCGGCGCAGCGCACGCCCAGCAGGGCCGCGGCCTCCCGGTCGTCGAAGCCGCCCCTGCCGAGGTCCGGGTCGACCCGCTCGACGACCTCCAGATAGGCCGCGTTGAACACCGCCACCCCGTCCCCGTACGGCCACCGGGAACGCAATTGCCGCATACGTTCGATCACCGGGGGGTTGCCCGTCGGCGGGTCGCCGACGCCGGCCGGGAGTGCGGACTGCTCGATCTGCGTCATGCGCGGAGCGTCCCAGCCAGGGGCTCGCCGCGGCGCCGACCGGCCCGAGTTTCATCGGAACGGGCGAACAACGGTGCCGGGACGGGCACTCAGCTCTTCTCGGGGCCCGGCTTCTCGTCGTACGCCGAGGTGCCCGAGTCCAGCAGCGGTTCCTGGGTCTTGAGGTGGGCCGGGGCGAAGGCCCGCAGGACGTGGTAGCCGGTGATCACGACGATGGTGCCGAGCGCGATGCCGCCCAGCTCGAAGTTGTCGGTGATCTTCAGGCTGACCCCGCCCACGCCGATGATGATGCCCGCGGCGGCCGGCACGAGGTTGAGCGGATTGCGCAGGTCCACGCGGCCGTTGAGCCAGATCTGCGCGCCGAGCAGGCCGATCATCCCGTACAGGATCACGGTGATCCCGCCGAGCACCCCGCCCGGGATCGCGGCGACGACCGCGCCGAACTTCGGGCACAGGCCGAAGAGCAGCGCGAAGCAGGCCGCCGCCCAGTACGCCGCGGTGGAGTAGACCCGGGTCGCGGCCATCACGCCGATGTTCTCGGAGTACGTGGTGTTGGGCGGCCCGCCCACGGCGGTGGAGAGCATCGACGCCGCGCCGTCCGCGGCGATGGCGGTGCCGAGCTTGTCGTCCAGCGAGTCGCCGGTCATCTCGCCGACGGCCTTCACATGCCCGGCGTTCTCCGCGACCAGCGCGATCACCACGGGCAGCGCCACCAGGATCGCGGACCACTCGAAGGCCGGTGCGTGGAAGGTCGGCAGCCCGATCCAGTCGGCCTTTCCGACGGCGGACAGGTCCAGACGCCAGTGGTCGGTGGCCGCGCCGCCGCCCAGCGGGGAGTGGATCTTGCCGAAGGCGAGGTCCAGGACCCAGGACAGCGCGTACCCGAAGACCAGCCCCAGGAAGATCGCGATCCGGGAGAGGAACCCGCGCAGGCACACCACGGCGAGGCCGGTGAACAGCATCACCGCCAGCGCCGTCCACTGGTCCTGCGGCCAGTACGTCGACGCGGTCACCGGCGCCAGGTTGAAGCCGATCAGCATCACGACCGCGCCCGTCACCACCGGCGGCATCGCCGCGTGGATGATCCGCGCGCCGAAGCGCTGTACGGCGAGCCCCACCAGGAACAGGGCCACCGCGACCACGAACACCGCGCCCGTGATGGTGGCGACATCGCCGCCGCTCGCCCGGATCGTGGCCGCGACGCCGACGAAGGAGAGCGAACAGCCCAGATAGCTGGGCACCCGGCCCTTGGTCGCCAGCAGGAAGATCGCCGTCGCGACGCCGGACATCATGATCGCGAGGTTCGGGTCCAGACCCATCAGGACCGGGGCGACGAACGACGCCCCGAACATCGCCACCACGTGCTGGGCACCGAGTCCGAACGTACGGGGCCAGGAGAGCCGCTCGTCGGGGCGCACCACCGCCCCGGGCGCGGGTGTCTTCCCGTCGCCGTGCAAGGTCCAGCGCACGCCGAGGCTCATTGGTTGCTCCCTGAAGGTCTGCTCGGTGCGCCGGCCGGTCTGCGACCCGGTGTTCGGTGTTCACCTGCGGAAAAGATCAGCGCCATGGTAATGGTGGGGCGCGCCACGGCCGCGCGGAGGTCACCCGTCGCGCGCCGCCACCCCGGCCGTACGCCGATGCCCCACCTCACGCGCGCCCGCCGTCCTCTCCCGGCGCCCCCGTCAGCTCCCGGCGGCGCTCTTCGTCGTCGCGCTGCTGGTGACCGCCGAGCCGGTGACCTTGCGGTCGGCCGAGCGCAGCACCCCGGCGCCCAGCACCAGGCCGAAGGCCAGCACCGTCACCACGCCGAACGACACCACCAGCGAGGTCGCCTCGGCCAGTGAGCCGATCGCGGAGGGGGCGATCAGGCTGGACGTGTACGTGATGGTGGCGACGCCCGCGATGGCCTGACTCGGGTTCGGCCCGCTGCGCCCCGCCGCGGCGAAGGCCAGCGGGACCACGACCGCCACACCGAGGCCCAGCAGCCCGAAGCCGCACATCGCGGCCGCCGGGGAGGGCGCGAACACCACCAGCAGCCCGCCCGCGGTCGCCATCAGTCCACCGGTCCGCACCGTGCGGACCGCGCCGAACCGGTCGACGATCCGGTCCCCGGCGATCCGGGCCAACGCCATCGTCAGGGTGAACGCCGTTGTGGACGCGGCGGCCAGTCCGTCCGAGCTGTCCAGGACATCCCGCAGATAGACCGCCGACCAGTCCAGGCTCGCGCCCTCCGCGAACACCGCGCAGAACCCGATGGCCCCGATGATCAGGGCCGACTTCGGCGGCAGGGTGAAACGCGGCGGCGGCTCCTCCTCCGGGCTGCTCTGGAGGTCGAGGACGTCCCGGCAGGCGATCAGTCCCAGGACCGTGAGCGCCAGGGCGGCGATCGTGTGGTGCAGGCGGGCGTCGGTCGCGGTGTGCGCGGCGACGGTGCCCGCCGCCGAACCGATCAGCGCGCCCACGCTCCACATGCCGTGCAGGCCCGACATGATCGACTTGTCGAGACGGTTCTCCACCTCGATGCCCAGGGCGTTCATCGCCACGTCGGACATCCCCGCCGTCGCCCCGTAGACGAACAGTGCGGCGCAGAGGGTGAGCAGGTTCGGCGCGAGCGCGGGCAGGATCAGCGCCAGCGTCCACTGCGCCAGCAGCCCCCGCAGCGCCGTACGCGCCCCGAACCGATGGCTGATCCGGCCGGCCAGCGGCATCGCGATCGACGCGCCGATCGCCGGGAAGGCCAGCGCCAGGCCGAGCTGCCCCGCGCTCACCCCGGCGTGGTCCTGGATCCACGGCACCCGGGTCGCGAAGCTGCCGGTCACCGCCCCGTGGACGGTGAAGACCGCGGCGACGGCGATCCGCGCCCGCCTGACCTGCTGTGTGCTGTAGACCGTGACGGTCGAGTCGTTCGTCATGCCGTCGTGTCCCTCCCCTGGGAATCCTCGGATGCCGGCCGTCCCGGCGCTCCCGCGCGACGATGCGTGGCGTAAACTATCAGGAACCCTGCCTGATAAATAGTGGATACTGCGCGGCCCCGGAAAGCGGCGGGGCGACGATCTGGAAGGATCCCGGTATGCCCGCATCCCCGAGCACGGCCCGGGCCATCAACGACCGGCTCGCCCTGCGACTGCTCCAGCAGGACGGCCCCCTGACGGCCACCCAGCTCAAAACGCTGACCGGACTCTCCCGGCCCACCGTCGCCGACCTCGTCGAACGGCTCCGGAGCGCCGGCCTGATCCGGGTCGTCGGCGAGTCCGGAGCCGTCCGTCGCGGGCCCAACGCCAAGCTGTACGGGATCGTCGCCGACCGGGCCCATCTCGCCGCCCTCGACGTGCGCCTCGGCAGCGTCAGCGTGGTCGTCACCGACCTGCTGGGGGCCACGCTCACCGAGGACACGCTGCCCATCGGCAGCGACACCCGCACCGAACCCGCCGTCGAGCGGGCCGCCGCGCTCCTGGAGCGCGCCGCCCGCGCCGCCGGGTCGGTACCCCTGCACAGCGTCGGGGTGGGAGCGCCGGGGCTGATCGACCCCGTCACCGGCGAACTGCGCGACAGCTCCGGCCTGCCCGCCTGGCACCGGGGCCTGGTCCGGGAGCTCCAGCGGCGGCTTCCCGCCACCGTCCTGGTGGAGAACGAGACCAACCTCGCGGCCGTCGCGGAACACCGGGACGGCGCCGCCCGCGACCGGGAGACCTTCGTCCTCCTCTGGCTCGGCCAGGGGATCGGGGCCGCCGTGATGCTGGACGGCCAGCTGCGTCAGGGGGCGTCCGGCGGCGCGGGAGAGATCGGCTTCCTGCCCGTCCCCGGGGTGAGCGGGCTGCCCTCGGCGGTCAACTGCGAGGGCGGTTTCCACTCCCTGGCCGGCTCGGTCGCGCTGTGCGAACTCGCCGCCGCGCACGGACTCGTGGACCTCGGCGCGGTGGCGGAGGGCGGCGAGGAGGCGGCCGCCGTGGACGCGGTGCGGGCCGCTCTGGAGGCGGGGGAGGCGGGTGAGCCCTTCCTGAAGGAGGTGGCCGACCGTCTCGCCCTCGGCGCCGCCGCCGTCGTCTCGGTGCTCGACCCCGGCTGCGTCCTGCTCGCGGGGGCCGTCGGCCATGCGGGCGGGGCCGCGCTCGCCGCCCGGGTCGAGGAACGGCTGGCCACGATGTCGCCCCTGCGCACGGAGGTCCGCGCCGGTTCGCTGGGCGACGGGGCCGTGCTGCGCGGTGCGCTGATCACCGCCCGGGACGCGGCGCAGGACGCGCTGTTCGCCCCGGAGGGCTGACCCGCCGGACCGGACGTCCGCGGACGTCCGGCGGACGGCCTCGGCGCGGGCCCGGCGGCGCACGCCGGACGGCGTCGGCTCAGGCCGGGTGCCGGTGGCGGCGGTCGAGGAACTCCTCGAACGTCACCGTCCCCACGGCGTGTTCGGGGGCCAGATGGTCGCCGCGCCGGTAGCCCGCGTACGCCTTGCCGGCCAGCCGGACCGGCACCACCCGCCGCCTGCGGCCGGTGGCCCGCAGGAACGCCCCGGCCAGGTCGGTCAGCTCCCGGACCTCGGGTCCGCCCAGGTCGGGCACCCGGCCCGCCGGTCCGCCGAGCGCCAGGGCGGCCAGTCGGCCGGCGACCTCGCCGCTGTCGACGGGCTGGAGCGACACACCGGCGGGCACCGGCAGCACGGGCAGCTTGGCCGCCCCGGACAGGATGCGCAGCGCCAGGTCGTGGAACTGCGTGGCCCGCAGGATCGTCGAGCCGAGTCCGGAGTCCTCGATCATCCGCTCGACCCGGTGCTTGACCGTGTAGTAGCCCAGCGGCAGCCGGTCCACGCCCACGATCGAGATGTACAGAAGATGCGGCGTCCCGGCCCGCTTCGCCGCGTTGATGAGGAACCCCGCCGCCCGGTCGTCGCCGCCGCGCGGGGTGCTGGCGCAGTGGACGATCACGTCCGCCCCCTCGACCGCCGCGCCGAGGCCCTTGCCGTCGCGCAGATCGACGGCGTACGAGGGGGAGCGGCGGCTGAGACCGCGCACATCGGCCCCTTCGGTGCGCAGCCGCTCCGCGACCTGCCGGCCGAGCGTCCCGGTGGCGCCGGTGACCAGAATCGTCGTCATGGGGCCAGCCTGCCAGAGCGCGTCCGGCCCGGCATGAGCGGGCAGAACCGCTCACGCCGGGCCGACGGCACACGAGGGATCAGCAGGCGCCGAGGTCCTTCCAGACACCCCACTCACCGGTGGTGCCGGGCTTCTCGCCCTTCGTCCACCAGGAGGCCTTCCACTGACGGCCGTCCTGGCTGACGGTGGAGCCGCCGCCGTACTCGGTGGCCGCGTTCCACGCCGGGGCCGGGCAGCTGCCGCCCGGCTGGGTCGGGGACGGGGTGGGCGTGGGCCCGGTCGGCGTCGGGGTCGGCGTGGGGCCGGTCCCGGTGCCGGGCTCGACGACGGTGGTGCCGCGGGCCAGGTCACCGGCGAGGGAGTAGGACTTCCCGCCGAAGGTCACCGTCCAGTTCGACGGGGTGGAGGTGGGCAGGTAGTAGACGAAGTCCAGTTCCACCGAGGCGCCGGGGGCCAGGCTCTGCCAGGCCGGGAGCTTCAGCGAGACGCGGTTGTGGTCGCCCTTGAGGCCGCCGATGTTGTTGGCCGCCGTGTGGTCGCTGCGGATGATCGTCGTACCGAAGCCGGACTGGTCCTTGGCGTTGGCCGGGGCGGAGGTGGAGTAGTCGAACTGGAACTCCGTACCGCCGGGCAGCGTGGCCTGGGTCCGGTTGGTGATCTTCAGCTTGGGGCTGATCGGGTAGTTGGAGTCGCCCAGCGGGAACTGCCCGAAGGAGACGTCGATGGAGAGCGCCTCGGTCGGCAGGGCGGTCGTGGCGCGCTTCGCGCCGTACGGGGTGGCCGACTTGAACGCGTCGTACATCGCGGTGGTCAGCGTCGAGCCGGTCTCGTACTGGCCCTTCGCGGCGTTCCACCCGTAGTCGCCCGCCAGCTCCCAGATCATGGTGCCGCCGATGCCCTTCTCCACGACGTAGTCGGCCTTGGCCTTCACCGACTGCTCGTCCTCGGTGGACAGGAAAACCTTCTTCTGGGCGTTCCACAGCCAGGGGGCGACCAGCGTGGAGTCGTACTTGCGGGCGTACGTGCCGGTCAGCTGGGTGTTCGCGGGGAAGCCGTAGTCGGTGACGTAGTCCCCGACGATGCCCTTCTCCAGGTTCTTCGCGTGCCACATCGGGTTGGAACCGGCGGGCGATTCCTTGCCGCCCGTGTCCTTGTCGTGCCACAGGTTGTCGATCCCGACCGCGCCGTCACCGCACTTGGTCAGTCCGGCGCCCGCCGGGCAGTCGGTGGTGGCCGCCTTGCCCCACAGTCCGTCGGTGCCGCCCTGCACGTTCTTGAAGCCGCGGGTGTAGTACGGCAGGCCGATGTTGATCCGGCCGGCCGGCATCGAACCGCGGAAGTAGTGGTAGGCCCAGTCGGTGTTGAGGTAGCCGAGGCCGCCGTACTGCGAGGTGGTGTAGACGCCCGCCTGCGCCAGCTCGTTGTCCTTGCCGTCGTCGAACAGCGAGGCGTTGGGCCCGACGTACTCGTTCCAGGCGCCGTGCAGGTCGTAGGACATGATGTTGACGTAGTCCAGGTACTTCTGCATCTGGTACGTCTCCATGCCCCGCAGCAGGTAGCCGGAGGAGGGGGCGGCGACGGTCAGCAGGTAGTGCTTGCCGTCGGCCTCGCCCGCGCGGTCGAGCTTCTCGCGCAGCGTCTTCATCAGGGCGTCGTAGCCCTTGACCAGGCCCGCGCGGCGGCCGTTGGCCAGCGTGTGGTCCAGCGGGTTGCCCGCGTCCTTCATCGTGGTCGCGTACTCGTAGTCGATGTCGACGCCGTTGAAGCCGTACTTCTTGATGAAGGCGACGGCCGAGTCGGCGAAGGTGTTGATGCCGCTCTGGTTGACCGACCCGTCGGCGTTGGTCGCCATCGAGTAGAAGCCGCCCGAGTCGACGCGCTTGCCGTCGGGGCCGAAGTACCCGCCCGTCTCGGCCCAACCGCCCACGGAGACCAGGGTCTTCACGTTCGGGTGCTGCTTCTTGTACTTCGTCAGCAGGTTGAAGTGCCCCTGGTAGGGGAGCGCCGGATCCATCTCCGCGCCTGCGACACCGGGCCAGGTCATCCCGGTGGAGGCGTTGTCGGCGTTGTCCGGGCCGACCGAGAGCTTGCTGGAGCCATCCACGTGCGCGAAGGCGTAGTTGAGGTGCGTGACCTTGTCCCACGGGATGTCCGGGACCAGGTAGGCGTCCTTGCCGTCCTTGCCGGTACGCCAGTTGGTGAAGTAGCCGATCACGCGCCGCTGATGGTCGGCGCCCATCTTCTCGCGTCCGTCGGCGTCGTAGACGGTGCAGTAGGGGGTGGTGACACCGGGGGTCTTGTACAGCCCGTCCGGGCGACAGGACTCGTGGTCGGTGGCGGCCGCCGAAGGGGTGGCGGCGAGGGAGCTCAGCAGCAGTCCGGCGACGGCGGCGCCGGCGGCGAGGAGCGTGGCTCTCGCTCGGGTGGGGGACAGCATGTGGTCGTTCCTCCTGGGGAGGTCGGCAGAACACAACTGGCTGAAAAGGGGTGAGTCTGTCGGGGTCCCGGTGTGCGCCCACCGTGGGACCGAACCTCGGAGGTGACGCAGAGATTAAGAGGACTAGACCAGTGCGTCAATAGGTATGGACCTTTAAGCCTCGACTTCGTGAATGACTACGTTGTCGCGTTCGTCCGGGCGGAAATGCGCCACGTTCCCTGTGACCCAGCCCACAGTGCTCACCCGCATGGCCGAGAGGCGTCCGTGGCAGACTGGTCCCGTACCAGTAGCAGCGCACTCCGGGGTCGGTGCAATTCCGAACCGGCGGTTACAGTCCGCGACCCGTCCGCAGCCAGCGGCCGGTTGACCAGGTGAAATTCCTGGACCGACGGTGAAAGTCCGGATGGGAGGCAGTGCGCGGCGGGTTGTCATCGGTACGCCGCCGTCGGCGGACGCATGGCCGGGAATCTCCCGGACACCGTGCGTTCCTGGCGTTTCCCGTTCTCGGGTTCCCGGCGTTTCCGCAGGTGATCCGCTCTATCTGTCGTCATCGACAGGCCCCGGAGTCCGTGCCCGAAGAGGCAGGAGGACCCGGTGGACACCGCAGCCGACACCACCGCCATGCGCCGAGCGATCACGCTCGCCGCGCGCGGTCTCGGCTCCACCAGCCCCAATCCGGTCGTCGGCTGTGTCATCACCGACGCCGCCGGAGCCGTGGCCGGTGAAGGCTTCCATCAGCGCGCCGGAGGGCCGCACGCCGAGGTCCACGCGCTGCGCGCGGCCGGCGACCGGGCCCGCGGCGGCACCGCCTACGTCACCCTCGAACCCTGTAACCACACCGGCCGCACCGGCCCCTGCGCCCAGGCCCTCCTGGCCGCCGGGATCAGCCGTGTCGTGTACGCGGTCGGCGACCCGAACCCGCAGGCCACCGGCGGCGGCGCCACCCTGCGCGCGGCCGGGGTCCAGGTGGAGCAGGGCCTCCTCGCCGACGAGGCCGAGGCGGGCAACGCCGCCTGGCTGACCTCGGTGCGCCAGGCGCGCCCGTACGTCCTGTGGAAGTACGCCGCCACCCTCGACGGCCGGATCGCCGCCGCCGACGCCACCAGCCGGTGGATCACCTCGCCCGAGGCCCGCGCCGACGTCCACCGGCTGCGCGCCGAGGCCGACGCCGTGCTCGTCGGCTCCGGCACCGCCCGCATCGACGACCCCCAGCTGGGCGTACGCGGCGTCGACGGCGCCACCCAGCCGCTGCGGGTCGTCGTCGACACGAACGCCACCGCCGTCAAGCCCGGCGCCCGGGTCCTGGACGCCGGCGCGCCCACCCTGATCGCCGTCGCCGACGACGCCCCGGCCGACCACCTCCCCGAGGCCGCCGTCCTGCGGCTGCCCCGCGCCGCCGCGGGCCCCGGCCTCGACCTCGACGCCCTCCTCGACGCCCTGCACACCCGAGGCGTCCGCTCCGTGCTCCTCGAAGGCGGGCCCACGCTCGCCGGCGCGTTCGTCGCCGCCGGGAAGGTCGACAAGGTCGTCGGCTATCTCGCCCCGGTCCTGCTCGGAGCCGGCCCCGCCGCCCTCGCGGACGCCGGAATCTCCACGATCTCCGAGGCGTTGCGCCTCGATGTGACCGAGGCCGTGCCGATCGGCCCCGATCTGCGCGTCACCGCCGTCCCCGCCGCCCCCGCCCCTGCTCGGAAGGGAAACTGAGTGTTCACCGGAATTGTCGAAGAACTGGGTGAGGTCACCGCCGTCGAGCAGCTCGCCGAGGCCTCCCGCTTCCGGCTGCGCGGCCCCGTCGTCACCGAGGGCGCCAAGCACGGCGACTCCATCGCGGTCAACGGGGTCTGCCTCACCGTCGTGGACACCGGCGACGGGGAATTCACCGCCGACGTGATGGCCGAGACGCTGAAGCGCTCCAGCCTCGGCGCGCTCGCCGCCGGCTCCCGGGTCAACCTGGAGCGCCCGATGGCGCTCGGCGGCCGGCTCGGCGGACACCTCGTCCAGGGCCATGTGGACGGCACCGGCACCATCGTCGAGCGCACCCCCTCCGAGCACTGGGAGATCGTCAAGGTCTCCCTGCCGCCCGAGCTGACCCGGTACGTCGTGGAGAAGGGCTCCATCACCGTCGACGGCGTCAGCCTCACCGTCGTCGAGGCGGCGGCCGACTACTTCACCATCAGCCTCATCCCCACCACCCTCGCCCTGACCACGCTCGGCCACAAGCAGCCCGGCGACCCGGTCAACCTGGAAGTGGACGTCATCGCCAAGTACGTCGAGCGGATGCTCGGCGAGCGGGCCGGACAGGAACCGCGATGAACGCCGCCTCCTGGCTCAACTCCGAGGCCTTCACCGTGTTCGGCCAGCACATCAAGTGGTCGGACATGATCGGCAACATCATCGGCCTGATCGCCCTGGCCCTCGGCTGGCGGCGCTCCATCTGGACCTGGCCCGCCCAGCTCCTCTCCGGTGTGATCCTGCTCGTCGCCTTCGCCTCCGCGCACCTCTCCGGCAGCGCGGGCAAGCAGCTGGTCGTCATCGTCGTCGCCCTGTGGGGCTGGTGGTCCTGGAACCGCGGCAGGCAGCAGGCGCAGGACGGCTCCATCGCCGTCCGCTTCGCCACCTGGCGCGAGCGCGGCCTGCTGATCGGCGCCGCCGCGCTCGGCACCCTCGCCGTCGGCGGCCTCTTCACCGCCTTCCCCTCGCTGTCCTGGGACCCGTGGCCGGACGCGTACATCTTCGTCGGCACCGTCGTCGCGATGTACGCCCAGGCCCGCGGCATGGTCGAGTTCTGGTTCGCCTGGCTGCTCGTCGACCTGGTCGGCGTCCCGCTGAACTTCGCCAACGGATTCGCCTTCTCCGGCTTCGTCTACGTCATTTACGGCGCCCTCGTCCTGTGGGGGATGCGCGACTGGTGGCTGCGTACGCGGACACCCGCTCTGGAAGGAGCCACGGCATGACTGCCCAGCCCACCTGGCTGCACCCCGATCACGACCCGCTCCCCGAGAACCTCTCCCTGGACCCGGTCGAGCAGGCGATCCGTGACATCGCCGCCGGCCGGCCCGTCGTCGTCGTGGACGACGAGGACCGCGAGAACGAGGGCGACCTCGTCATCGCCGCCGAGAAGGCCACCCCCGAGATCGTCGCCTTCATGATGAGCGAGTGCCGCGGCCTGATCTGCGCCCCCATGGAGAGCGACGAGCTGGAACGCCTCGAACTCCCGCAGATGGTCGAGGACAACACCGAGTCGATGCAGACCGCCTTCACGGTCTCCGTCGACGCCTCCGCCGCGCACGGCGTCACCACCGGCATCTCCGCCGCCGACCGCGCCACCACCCTGCGGATGCTCGCGGGCGGCGTCGCGGGCCCCGGCGACTTCGTCCGGCCCGGCCACATCTTCCCGCTGCGCGCCCGCTCCGGCGGCGTCCTCGTCCGCAACGGCCACACCGAGGCCGCCGTCGACCTGGCCCGGCTCGCCGGACTGCGGCCCGCCGGGGCCATCGTCGAGATCGCGGGCGAGGACGGCGTGATGCTCCGGCTGCCCGAGCTGGTCCCGTTCGCCCGCAAGCACGGCCTGACGATCATCTCCATCGAGGACCTGATCGCCTACCGCCGCAGCAACGAGCCGACCGTCCGCCGCGAGGCCGAGACCCGGCTGCCCACCGCGTTCGGCGACTTCACCGCGTACGGCTACCGCTCCATCGCCGACGGCGTCGAGCACGTCGCCCTGGTCCACGGTGACATCGGTGACGGCGAGGACGTCCTCGTCCGGATCCACTCCGAGTGCCTGACCGGCGACATCTTCCAGTCCCAGCGCTGCGACTGCGGCCCCCAGCTGCACGCCTCCATGCGGCGCATCACCGAAGCGGGCCGGGGCGTCGTCGTCTACCTCCGCGGCCACGAGGGGCGCGGCATCGGCCTGCTCTCCAAGCTGCGCGCGTACGAACTCCAGGAGCGGGGCGTCGACACCCTCGACGCCAACCTGGAGCTCGGCCTGCCCGCCGACGCCCGCGACTACGCGGCGGGCGCGCGGATCCTCAAGGACCTCGGCGTCACCAGCCTGCGGCTGATGACCAACAACCCCGACAAGACCGCGGCCGTCGTCCGCCACGGACTCGCCGTCACCGGCCGCGAGCCCATGCCCGTCCAGGCGGGCGAGCACAATCTGCGCTACCTGCGCACCAAGCGCGACCGTATGGGCCACGATCTGCCGTGGCTCGACGGAACCCCGGCGTCGACCTGCGCCAACCAGTAACGAACACCTCGTCACCAGCAACAGGAGAAACATGAGCGGCAAGGGTGCACCCGAACTGTCCGTACGCAACTGCGGCGACCTGCGCGTGGCCGTGATCGCGGCCCAGTGGCACGAGAAGGTCATGGACGGACTCGTCGACGGCGCGCTCCGCGCCCTGCGCGAGCTGGGCATCGACGAGCCCACCCTGCTCCGGGTCCCCGGCTCCTTCGAGCTGCCCGTCGTCGCCAAGGTGCTCGCCGGACGCGGCTACGACGCGATCGTCGCCCTCGGCGTGGTCATCCGGGGCGGCACCCCCCACTTCGAGTACGTGTCCCAGGGCGTCACCCTCGGCCTCACCCAGGTCACCGTCGACACCGGTGTTCCCGTCGGCTTCGGCGTACTGACCTGCGACACCGAGGAGCAGGCGCTCGACCGGGCCGGCCTCGAAGGATCCAACGAGGACAAGGGGCACGAAGCGGTCACCGCCGCGGTCGCCACCGCGGCCACGCTGCGGACCGTCAGCGAACCCTGGCGCTGAGTGCGCCCCGGCGACCCCGTATTCTGAGGACCATCATGGCCAACAAAACCTTCGAAGAGCTCTTCACCGAGCTCCAGCTCAAGGCCGCCGAGGGCGACCCCGCGACCTCCCGCACCGCCGAACTGGTGGGCAAGGGCGTCCATGCCATCGGCAAGAAGGTCGTCGAGGAGGCCGCCGAGGTCTGGATGGCCGCCGAGTACGAGGGCAAGGAAGCCGCCGCCGAGGAGATCTCCCAGCTGCTGTACCACGTCCAGGTGATGATGGTCGCCCGGGGGATCTCGCTCGACGACGTCTACGCCCACCTCTGAGCACACCCCGCCCGTCCCACAACCCCTTCGCACAAAGGAAACCTGACCTCATGCTGCGCATCGCCGTCCCCAACAAGGGTGCAATCTCCGGGCCTGCGATGGCGATGCTCCATGAGGCGGGCTACCGGCAGCGCAAGGAGTCGAAGGAACTGGTCCTCGTCGACCCGACGAACGAGGTCGAGTTCTTCTACCTGAGGCCGCGCGACATCGCGATCTACGTCAGTTCGGGCCGCCTCGACATCGGCATCACCGGACGCGACCTGCTGCTGGACTCGGGGGCCGATGCCGAGGAGATCCTCCAGCTCGGATTCGCGCGTTCCACCTTCCGCTACGCCACGAAGCCCGGCACGGCCACCGGCCCCAAGGACTTCGCCGGCATGACGATCGCCACGTCCTACGAGGGCATCGTGGCGAAGCACCTGGCCGACGAGGGCGTCGACGCCTCCGTCGTGCACCTCGACGGCGCCGTCGAGACCGCCATCGAACTCGGCGTCGCCCAGGTCATCGCCGACGTCGTCGAGACCGGCACCAGCATGCGCAACGCGGGCCTCGAAATCATCGGCGAGCCGATCATGAAGTCGGAAGCCGTGGTGATCCGCCGCACGGGCGCCCCCGCCGACGACCCCAAGGTGCAGCAGTTCCTCCGCCGCCTCCAGGGCGTCCTGGTCGCCCGGTCCTACGTGATGATGGACTACGACTGCCGCGTCGAGCACCTGGAGCGCGCCGTCGCCCTCACTCCGGGCCTGGAGTCGCCGACCATCTCCCCGCTGCACCACGAGGGCTGGGTCGCCGTCCGCTCCATGGTCGCCGCCAAGGAGGCGCAGCGGATCATGGACGACCTGTACGAGCTCGGCGCCCGCGCCATCCTCACCACGGCCATCCACGCCTGCCGCCTCTAGGGGGTGTCTTGCCGATCAGGCCGGGCTCGCGGGGTCCGGCCTGATCGACAAGACACCTCCTGGCGTCCCGGCCACCCGCACCTCCCGAGAGAAGACCCCGATGTCCGTGCCCAGGCCCGAACTCCCCACCCTGCCGGTCACCTTCCGGCCCACCCTCACCCGGGTGGTCCTGCTGAGCGTGGGCGCGGCGATGTTCCTCGTCATCACCGTCATCGCGCTGATGCTGGAGCGGCTCAACGCGGGGGAGCGGGCCAGCTTCGTCTTCGTCGCGGCGCTCTTCCTCGGGGTCCTGGCCCTGCTCAGCAGGCCCAGGGTCACCGCCGACGACACCGGGGTCACCGTCGTCAACATCACCCGGACCCGCAGGCTGGCCTGGGAGGAGATCCTCCGCGTCAACCTGCGGTCCGGCGACCCCTGGGTCTTCCTCGACCTCAGCGACGGCACCAGCATGCCCGCCCTCGGCATCCAGCCCGGCATGGCCAAGCAGCAGGCCATCCGCGACGCCCGCTCCCTGCGCTCCCTCGCCGAGACGCGCGGCGCCGGCGGCGACGACACCCCCGGCAGCCGCTGAGCCCCTGCCCGGCGCGGGGCCTTCTTGTCTACTCTGGTGGGCGGCGGCGCCCCGTGCGCCCCACCCCGCCCGTACCACGGCCCCACCCGGGCCCGCGGGGACTTCCTGCGACCCAAGGAGTGACTCCCTCCAGCAATGGACGGATCGTCCGGTAGTACCTGCGCCGCCCCTTCCCCGGAGGCGGCGGCCTCATGACCACCCCCCTGCTGCTCCTCGCGGCGGCCTTCCTCCTCATCCTCGCCAACGGATTCTTCGTGGCAGCCGAATTCGGGCTCGTCACCGTGGAGCGACCCGACGCCGAACGAGCCGCCGCCGAGGGCGACCGACGGGCCGATACCGTCGTCCGCGCCCTGCGCGAACTCTCCTTCCAGCTCTCCGGCACCCAGCTCGGCATCACCCTCACCTCCCTGGTGGTGGGCATGCTCGCCGAACCGGCCCTCGCCCAGCTGCTCGCCGGACCCCTCACCGCCACCGGACTGCCCGCGGGGGCCGTGTCCGGCCTCGCCGTCGTCATCGGCATGCTGCTGGCCTCCGCCGTCCAGATGATCGTCGGCGAACTCGTGCCCAAGAACTGGGCGGTCTCCCGGCCGCTCCAGGTGGCCCGCTTCGTCGCCGGACCGCAGGCCCGCTTCGCGGCCCTCCTGCGGCCGGTGATCACCCTCCTCAACGCGCTGGCCAACCGGCTGGTGCGGCTCCTGGGCGTCGAGCCCACCGACGAACTGGCCTCCGCCCGCACCCCGGGCGAACTGGTCTCCCTGGCCCGGCACTCCGCCGAGGCCGGAGCCCTCGAACAGGACACCGCCGACCTCTTCGTCCGGACCCTCTCGCTGGCCGGTCTCACCGCCCAGCACGTCATGACCCCCCGGGTGAAGGTCAGCGCCCTGCACGCCTCCGCGACCGCCGAGGACGTCCTCAACCTCACCCGCGCCACCGGCCTCTCCCGCTTCCCGGTCTACCGGGACCGCATCGACGAGGTCATCGGCATGGTCCACCTCAAGGACGCGCTCGCCGTCCCCGCCGCCGAGCGCCTGCGCACCCCGGCCGGACGGATCGCCGTCGCCCCGCTCCTGGTGCCCGGCACCCTGCCGGTGGAGCACCTGCTGCGGCGGCTGCGCCACGAACAGCCGATAGCCGTCGTCGTCGACGAGTACAGCGGCACCGCCGGAGTCGTCACGCTGGAGGACATCATCGAGGAGCTCGTCGGCGAGGTCCGCGACGAGCACGACGCCGAGGGGGCCGGCCGCCCCGAGCTGACCGCCGCCACCGGCGAGGACGGCCGCCCCGCGTGGGACGCCGAGGGCAGCTGCCGGGTCCACACCCTGCGCCGCAGCGGCCTGGACGTCCCCGACGGGCCGTACGAGACCGTCGCCGGGCTCGTCGCCGGACTCCTGGGCCGCATCCCCGCCCCCGGCGACGCGGCCGAACTCCCCGGCTGGCGGATCTCCGTCCGCCAGGTCGGCCACAACCGCGCCGAACGGGTCCGGTTCACCCGGGCCCCCGACCCGCGGCCGGACCCGGCCGCACCGGCACTGCTGGGAGCCGCGCGATGAGCCTGCTCCAACTCCTCCTCGCCGTCCTCCTCGTGCTGGCCAACGGCTTCTTCGTCGGCGCGGAGTTCGCCCTCGTCTCGGTCCGCCGCAGCCAGATCGAACCGCTGGCCGCCCAGGGGTCGGGCCGGGCCCGCACAGTCCTGCACGGCCTGGAGAACCTGCCGCAGATGATGGCCGCCGCCCAGTTCGGCATCACCGTCTGCTCCCTCACCCTCGGGGCCGTCGCCGAGCCGACCGTCGCCCACCTCCTGGAGCCGGTCTTCCACGCGGCGCACCTCCCCGACGGGCTCGTCCACCCGCTCGGCTTCGCCCTCGCGCTCATGACCGTCGTCGTCCTGCACCTCGTCATCGGCGAGATGGTCCCGAAGAACCTCGCGATGGCCGCGCCCGAGCGGACCGCGCTCTGGCTGAGCCCCGGCCTGGTCGCCTTCGCCCGGCTCTGCCGCCCGGTCACCACCGCGCTGGGCGCCTGCGCCGGTCTGGTGCTGCGGCTGTTCGGCGTGGAGCCGAAGGACGAGGTGGAGGCCGTCTTCACCAGCGAGCAGCTCAACCGGCTCGTGGAGGACTCCGGACAGGCCGGCCTCCTCGGACCTGAGGCGGCGACACGCCTGGAGGACGCCCTCGGACTGGGCAGCAGGCCCGTGGCCGACGTCCTGCTGGAGCGGGCGTCCCTGGTCACCGTCGACCCGTCGGTGACCCCGCGCCGGATCGAGGAGCTGACGGTACGCACCGGCTTCTCCCGCTTCCCGGTCTGCGCGGAGGGCGGCGGCCCCTTCATGGGCTACCTGCACGTCAAGGACGTCCTGGAGCTGGAGGACGCCGAGCGCGCGGTCCCGCAGCAGATCTGGCGTCCGATGGCGACCGTACGGGCCGAACTCCCGCTGGACGACGCCCTGACCGTGATGCGCCGCGCCGCGACGCACCTGGCGCAGGTCGCCGACGCCTCGGGCCGGGTCCTCGGCCTGGTCGCCATGGAGGACGTCCTGGAGACGCTGGTGGGGGAGGTGCGCGACCCGGCCCACCGGGTGGTGTCGGTGCCCCGCCGCACGGTGGACGTGCCGAGAACGCCGGAGCTGCCGGCCCCCGGGGCCCTCGTGCACTGACGTGACGCCGCGCCGGGAGCCGACGCCCCCGGCGCGGCGGTCACACCGCGCCGGGCTCCTGCTTGCCCCGGCCCACCGGCCCGCGCCCCGACAGCACCTCGCCGTACGCCTGCATCAGGTCCGCCAGTCGCAGTGTCGACAGATCCTCCCGGGTCAGCTCGCCCGGATATCCGGAGAGCCGCAGATCGCGGTAGGCGCAGCTCTTCTCGTACAGGGTCCGCAGGAAGCGGCCGTTGCCCAGCTCGTCGATCCACCCCTGGTCCACCACATGGCCGCTGATCGAGCGCAGCTCGTCCACCGCCTCCTCGTCCCACACGTCGTCGTTCTCGGCGGCCAGCACGCTCCCGATCGCCGTGAGTTCGAGCGGCCGGTAGCTCGGGAAGTCGACCCGGCTGGTGAAGCGCGAGGAGAGCCCCGGATTGGTGGCCAGCAGCCGGTCCATGCCCTCCGGGTAACCCGCGAGGATGACGACGAGATGGTCCCGGTTGTCCTCGGCCCGCTTGAGGAGCACCTGGAGCGCCTCGTCGCCGTACGCGTCGCCCTTGCTGTAACCGGAGTTGGCCAGGCTGTACGCCTCGTCGACGAACAGCACCCCGCCGAGCGCCGAGTCGATCAGCTCGTTCGCCTTGACGGCGGTCTGGCCCAGGAACTCCCCGACCAGGTCGGACCGTTGCGCCTCGACCAGATGATCGCCGCCGAGCAGCCCGAGGGCGTAGAAGACCCGGCCCAGGATGCGGGCCACCGTGGTCTTGCCGGTGCCGGAGGGGCCGGAGAAGACGAAGTGGCGCTTCGGCGGCTGCACGGGGAGGCCCTGCTCGGCCCGCAGCCGGGCCATGTTCAACTGCGCCGAGAGCGCCTTGACCTGCCGCTTGACCGGTTCGAGGCCGACCATCCGCTCCAGCTGCGCCAGCGCCTCGGCCAGCAGCGCGGGATCGCTGGGCCCGGCCGGGAAGGACGGCGGCTTGCGGGTCCTGGTGCGGCGGGCGCCCTCGACCGGGACGGGCGGACCGGGGGCCGGATCGTCGCCGAGCAGCCCCGCCTCGCCCACCGGCCAGGACTCGCGCCCGTCCACCAGATCGGTGCCGAGCAGCCCGTCGGCCTCCGGCTGCGCCTCCGGCCCCGTCCCCCCCGAACCGATACCGGTGAGCGTCACGGCGGCCAGATCCGCCGACTCGTCGTACCCGTCGCCCTCCACGAGCGCGGCGAGCCGGGCGGAGGTGTCCATGAAGGCCGGGTCGACCCGGTGAACCGCCCGGTACAGCGGCAGGGCGGCCGCGCTGCGCCCGGTGCCCTCGTGGGCCCGCGCCAGCCAGTAGCGCAGCTCCTTGCGCTGGGGCTGCTCGCTGCGGCAGCGCATCAGCGCGGCCGACAGCAGCGGCTCCGCCTGCCCGAACATCTCCAGCCGCACCCGGGCCATCCCGCCGAACAGGCCCGCCTCGATGCCCAGCATCGGATCGTCGACGAGCTGCTCGGTGCAGCGCACCAACTGCTCCCAGTCCTTGACCAGATACGAGCGGCAGGCGTGCAGGAACCGCACCTGCGGGTCCGCGTCCACCGGCGGCAGTCCGGCCAACGCCCGGTCCAGCTCCGGCACATGGCGTCCGTCCAGCCAGTGCGAGGTGTGCGCCAGCAGCAGATCGCGCTGACTCTCCAGCACCGGTTGAACCCACCAGCCCAGCCAGTACCAGGAGTTGAGCGTACGTCGGTGGCGCGCGCGCTGTTCGCCGAAGCGGTCACGGTGCCGGTACATGCGTAACAGGGCCGTGGTGGTGTCGATCCGCAGGGCGTGGAGGCCGAGCCAGCCGTCCGCCATGCCGGGATCGAACCGCACCGCGGCTCTGAACTCCTCCTCGGCCTGCGGGTAGGCGCCCATCGTGTAGGCGTCCATGCCACGCAGCCAGGCGAGGTCGGCAGGGGCCCCAGCGCCCTGTGTGCCGATGTCCATCAGGTCCCCCACAAACCGTGCCCCCAGGATGTCCCGCCCGCACAGCATGCCCACCGGAGCGTGCTGAATCACGGCGCGGAGGAAGGGAATTGACCACACCGAGGTGCATCGTACCTGCGCACGGGGGGAGAGGCCGCTCGACGGCCGACCCTCAAGGGTGGTCACCGAGGGTGAGTGAATCGCTCTGCGTGGTCGCCAAAGGGGCGCCGGGAGCACAGGGCGAAGCCCCCGATCACGGGGGAACAACCGGGGGCTTCGCGTCTGCGGGGGCTCCGAAAAGCCGCACAATGAGAACGTAAGACCAGTAAGGCCCCCCGGTCAAGCAGAGTTGAAGCACTTCCGGGCCGATTTCCGACTGCTCAGTATGGCGGGGCGTCCTGGCTACCGTGTGTGACGTTTCGGTTCGCTCCCGCTGTCGCGTGAGGCCCCGGCAGCCACGCGTACCCCTCGGGCAACTGGCGTACCAGCGCGTCGGCGTGGGGCCGTGAAGGATCCTCGGCGAAATGCCGCGCCTCGGCGAGCGTCCACCCGTCCCAGAACCCGGTGAGCCCGGCTCCGTCCCGGCGCCGGCCCCGCTCCCAGGACGTCTCCCGGTCCAGCTCCATCCAGCACAGCGCCGCCAGCCACGGCCGCACCTCCCGGCGTCCCGCGCCGACCCCCTCCACCAGCACCACCGGGGCCGGCTCCAGGGGCCGTGCCGGGCCGAAGCGGCGCTCCGTCCAGTCGTACGGGGCATAGCGGGCGCGCTCGCCGCGCGCGAGCGGCAGGAGCACCTGCTCCCGCAGCCGCCCCGTCCAGCCGAACAGCTCCTCGTGCGTGGCGAGATCATCCAGACGCAGGACCGGCGCGCCGCCCAGCGCCGCCGCGAGGCGGGCGGCGAAGGTGCTCTTGCCCGAACCGGCGTGCCCGTCGACCGCGACGAGCCGGACCGGCCCGCAGGAGGGGGGCAGTGCGGCGAGGTCATCGGCGTGGCGGGCCAGGTCGTCCATGGCTCCAGGGTACGTTCCGGCACGGGGCCGCCCTCGGGCAGTGGCTCGTGCCACCGCAGGTCACGCCAGTGGTCCAGACCCATATTGGTCCGGCGGCGGCTGCCGAACCGCTGGCCCGATCCGCCCCGGAACCGGGATAGTTGGCGCACCGAACGGCATCCGCAAGACCACCTTCCGCATCCGACCGGGGGTCACGACCATGACCAGTCCGACTTCGCGCAGAACCGTTCTGACCGCCGCGATCGCCGCGGCGGCAGGCGCCGGCTCGGTGGCCTCCGCCGCGACCGCGACGGCCGCCGCGCCCTCGTCCACCGCCCCGTCCTCGCCCGCCGGCTCGGCCGCCGCCCCGAAGGCCCTCGTGGACAACCGCTTCTGGCACACCTACACCGACTGGCGCTGCGGCACGGGCGACGGCACCCGGGTGCTCCCCGGCGCCCGCCCCGGCCTGGTGATCGCCACCCCGGCCGGCCGAACCGACTACACCGACCCGCACACCGGCAGGGCGGCCGCCTGGGACTACGCCACCTGGACCTCGCCCGTCCACCGCTCCACCGTCCCCGCCACCGAGGTGATCGCCTCGTGGAACGCCCGTACGCCGGCCGGCACCTGGGTCCAGATCGAGCTGAGCGGCGGGTACGCCGACGGCACCGCGACCCCCTGGTTCGTGATGGGCCGCTGGGCGGCGGGCGACGGCGACATCCGCCGTACCTCCGTGGACGACCAGGGAGACCCGCACACCTCCGTGTGGACGGACACCCTCTCGGTGGACGACCCCGCGAGCGGCGTGCGCCTGGTCTCCTACCGGCTGCGGCTCACCCTCCACCGCACCCCGGGCAGCCGTCTCACCCCGACCGTGTGGCGGGTCGGCGCGATGGCCTCCGACGTGCCCGACCGCTTCACCGTGCCCGCGACCGTCCCCGGGCCCGCCCGCGAACTGCCCGTGCCGCGCTACTCGCAGAACATCCACATCGGGCAGTACCCCGAGTACGACAACGGCGGCGAGGCGTGGTGCAGCCCCACCTCCTCGCAGATGATCATCGAGTACTGGGGCCGCCGCCCCACCGCGGAGGACCTCGCGTGGGTCAAACCCGGGCTGCCCGACCCCCAGGTCTGCCACGCCGCCCGCAGCACCTACGACTACCAGTACGCGGGCTGCGGCAACTGGCCGTTCAACGCCGCCTACGCCGCCACGTACCGCGACATGAACGCCGTCGTCACCCGGCTCGGCTCGCTCACCGACGTGGAGCGGCTGATCCGCGCCGGCATCCCCGTCATCACCTCCCAGTCCTTCCTGAAGGAGGAGCTGACCGGCGCCGGATACGGCACGGCGGGCCACCTGATGACGGTCATCGGCTTCACCCCCGGGGGCGATGTCATCGCGAACGACCCCGCGTCCCCCGACAACGACGCGGTACGCCGGGTCTACCGTCGGCGCGAATGGGAGAACATCTGGCTCCGGACCAAGCGCTACGACGCGAACGGCCAGGTCAGAAGCGGGTCGGGCGGGGTCTGTTACGTCTACTGGCCGGCCCGGCCGGCGCCCTCCCAGCAGCGGGTCCTGCGGTCGCTCGGCCTGGTGTAGAGGGGCGAGCCCGGGGCCGCCGGGTGGCTCACCGGTGGCCCCGGCCGGGGACCGACCGCCGCCGCCCGGCTTCGGCGGTCCCTGTCCCGGGCGGCCTGGTCGCGGGCAAGGCGCCCCC
Organism: Streptomyces sp. NPDC058576; assembly: GCF_042718715.1. NCBI lineage: Bacteria > Bacillati > Actinomycetota > Actinomycetes > Kitasatosporales > Streptomycetaceae > Streptomyces > Streptomyces sp. NPDC058576. The sequence continues at coordinate 52,873 of NZ_JBHXPF010000049.1, forward strand.
GGCGTAACGGAGTTGCCGGTAGGCCGCGTTATGTTGAGCGCGTGAATGACATCGCATCGCGCATCGACACCACCCGGCCGCACACCGCCCGGATATGGAACTACTGGACCGGCGGCAAGGACAACTACCCGGTCGACCGGGCGGCGGGTGACGAGATCCGGGAGCTGCACCCCGGGATCGGCGCCTACGCGAAGGCGGACCGGCTGTTCCTGGGACGGGCGGTGCGGCACCTGGCCGAGCAGGAGGGCATCACCCAGTTCCTGGACATCGGAACGGGCCTGCCCAGCGCCGACAACACCCACGAGGTCGCCCAGCGCGTGGCCCCCGAGGCCCGCGTCGTGTACGTGGACAACGACCCGCTCGTGCTGGCGCACGCCCAGGCGCTGCTGGTCGGGACGGCCGAGGGCCGCATCGACTACCTGGACGCCGATCTGCGGGACGTCGACGGCATCCTGGCCGCGGCGGCGAAGACGCTCGACTTCTCGCAGCCGGTGGCGCTGATGCTGCTCGGGGTCGTCATCTTCATCGAGGACGACGAGCAGTCGTACGCGATCGTGCGCCGGCTCATGGACGCGCTCGCCCCCGGCAGCCATCTCGTCCTGTCCCACACGGTCACGCACCCCGACATGCCGGACGTCGACGAGGCGGTGGCGTTCTGGAACGAGCACGGCACTCCGAAGCTCACGCAGCGGACCCCGGACGCCGTCGCACGCTACTTCGACGGCCTGGAGCTGCTGGAGCCCGGCGTGGTGTCGTGCTCCGCGTGGCGGGCCGCAACGCCGACGCCGGACGTCGCGATGTACGCGGGCGTCGGCCGCAAGTGAGGGACGGGCCCCGGTGGCCCACGGGCTACCGGGCACCGGGTCCGGGTGCGGCCGGTGAGGATCCCCTCCCGGGACCGGCGCTCTCGCCACCGCCCCCGGGAGCCTCACCCCGCCGCTGTCAGGCGGTACGTCGCCGGCGTACCGTCCCCACCACCGCGTCGGCCACCAGGAACCCGGCCAGGGTCACCCCGAGGACCGGCAGCGCCCAGCCCAGGGCGGCCACGGCCGGAACGCCGAGGACGAGAGCCGGCAGCGGAATCCGCCGCCACGCCCCGCGCTCCGGAGCCCTGCCTACCAGTGCGGACCGGTCGCCCCGGGTGGGCCGCCGCTGCCACCACATGCGGTAGCCCCAGAAGATCACCCCGGTCAGGCCGAGCGCCAGGAGCGCCAGCGCGATCTGGTTGACGACCCCGAACAGCACGCCCATGTGGCCCTGCACCCCCAGCTTGCTGAGCTTGTTCAGGGCCGGGTGGTCGGCCCAGCGGGTGCGCGAGGTGATCTCGCCGCTCGCGGTGTCCACGGCCACCCGGTCGTAATGCACCGGCCAGGTGTTGTCGGTCTGCGCCACGACCCACGCGCTCGCCGCGTCCGCCGGAGGCGTCACCTCCACGATGCCGCCGAGGCCCGCGCCCCGGGCCGCCGCGAGAGCCGCTGCGAAGTCCGCCGGGTCGGCGTCGGCCGCCGCGCCCCCGGAACCGCCGTGGCCCGCGTGCTCCGCGTGGTCCTCGGCGGGGGCCCCGGCGCCCGGAAGCGCCGTGTCCAGGGCCGGGGCGTTGCCATTGGCCGCGTCCAGCAGCCGCCCGAACCGCTCGCCGCCGTAGTTCGACCAGGTGAGGCCGGTGGCGCTCAGGAACAGCAGGCCCAGCGCCAGCCACACCCCGGTCGCCGCGTGCCAACTGCGCGTCCGCCGCACCCCTCCGGCCGTACGGTCCGGCAGCAGCACGCCCCGGGCCGACTTCGCGCGCCGGCCCCGGGCGCGCCCGAGCCACAGGACGAGGCCGCCCGCGACGGCCACCCACAGCCAGCTCGCGGCGACCTCGGAGTACAGGCGGCCGGTCTCGCCCAGGTGCAGATTGCGGTGCAGGTCGTCGAGCCAGGTGGTGAGCGGCGTCGACCCGAACCAGGTGGTCAACTCGCCCCGCACCTCGGCGGTGTACGGGTCGACGAACACCGTGCGCTGGTTCTCGCCCAGCTCCGGCACCGCGAGCACCACCCGGGTGGTGTCCTCGGGGCCCGGCGGGGTGATCACCGACGCCAGGGTGCCCTCGGGGTACGCGGCCCGCGCCGCGGCGATCTGCTCGGAGAGCGGGCGCACCTCGTCGCCGACCCGCTCGACCCGGAGCTGGTCGCCGTAGACGAGCCGGTCGAGCTGCGGCGTCAGCGTGTAGGCCAGCCCGGTCAGCGCGGCCACCAGCAGGAACGGGGCCACGAGCACCCCGGCATAGAAGTGCAGCCGGACCAGGAGATGCCGGACCTCCGCCCAGGAGCGGGCCGGTCTCCTGGCCGGGGTGTCGGTCGGATCGTGGTCGTGTTGCGCTATTTCTTCGGTTCTGTAGGTCATGGGTGCTCCTCGGAGGGCAGACGGTGGCGGACGCGCGCCCGACGGCTCCCGCACGCATGCCTGATGGACGCCGGTCGCTTCCGGCGTCGTGGGCAGGGTGAGGAGAGGTCAGGCCGGGGCCGCCGCAGGCGGCCCGCGCCGGGACCGGGACCGGGCGAGGAGCGCCCCGATCCGGATCCGTGCCACCGCCGGCGGCACGACGCGCGGCCGGTGCGGGCAGCGGAGCGCGGGGGCGGGCCGGAGCGCGGCGAGGGGGGTGAGCAGCTCGCCGAGGCGTCGCAGCACCCGCTCCCCGTACAGCACGCAGAGGGCCGATCCGAGCGTGGCCGCCGCGTGGGCCAGGACCATCGCGGCGTCCATGGCATGTCCGGCGCCCGCGTCCGCACCGGGTCCGACGGGCGGCCCGGCCGGGTGATGCGCGTGCCCGGCCATGTGCGCGGGGTGCGGACTCCCGCCGGGGGCCGGGAGGAAGTGGAACGCGTTGTGCAGGGCGAACTGCGTCCCGCCGAGCATCAGCACCACGACGTCGAAGCGCCGCCGCCCGCCGGACAGTCGGCCGCCGAACAGCAGGGCGCCCTGCACGGTCAGGGCGAGGAACAGGAGCGCGAGCACCCCCGCGCCGGGCAGTCGTCCACCGGCCGCGACATGGCTCGCGGCGCCGAGGAACAGGCATGCCGAGCCGCAGAGCAGGCCCCTGGCCGCTCGCCTCGGCAGGCCGCCCGGTGCACGCATGGACACAAGGTAGCCAGCCCCTTCGCGAGGCCCGGCGGGGGGCCCGCCCCGGGAGACGGTGCCGCGGTCTCTTCCCATGGGGCAGTAGTCGGCCAGGTGGCCGAAAAAGTTCCCGTACGTTTCCGGATCCGGACGAGTGGCCGACACCGACGTGTCGATGCCGAAGGACTCACCCCCGCGCCCGAGAGGTCGGCCTCGTGCCGGAGAGCTCAGCCCTCGTGCGTCTCCCCGGCGTCCAGGGCGGCCCGCTCCAGCCGTTCCCGGTGGCCTTCCCAGTACGCCGCGTCGCCCGGCGGCATGCTGGTGTTGCCCAGGTTCATCCCGACGGCGCCGTCGATGAGCTCGCGCAGGATGTCCGCGTGTCCGGCGTGCCGATGCGTATCGCCGATCACGCGTACGACGGCGTGGTGCAGCGTCACATCGTCGCGGCCGGCCGGCCACCACGGCACCCTGCCGACCGTGTCCAGAGCCAGCGCGTCGAGCGTCGCGTCCGCGTGCGCCCACGCTCGGCGGTAGAGGCCCACGATCTGCTCGCGGGACTCGCTGGCGGTGGCCCACATGTCCGCGTTCGCCTCGGCGCCCTGCGCGACCCAGGGCAGCGACTCGCCGGACGGCCGTCCGAAGGTGTCGCCCAGGTAGCCCAGTTCGATGCTCGCCACATGCTTGACCAGGCCCAGCAGATTGGTTCCGGTGGGTGTGAGGGGGCGGCGGATGTCGTACTCCGAGAGCCCTTCAAGCTTCCACAGGAGGGCGTCCCGGGCGTTCTGCACGTAGAAGCGGAGGACATCCTTGGGATCCGATAGGTTCATGGGCCCAGTCTGTCGCTCGCCTCCGCGGTGATCACCGGCTTTTTCGCGCATGGACCTCCTCCCCTGATTCCCGGCCAGGTGTGGCGTCGCCCACAGGGTGCTCCGGACCGAGCCGTCTGCCCCGGCCCGATTCCCGTGCCGTACCGGGGGAGCGATGCGCCCCTGGCCGCTCGGGCGGCACCGGGCCGTGACCGGGATCTCGTTCTGTACGGCCCGGGGCGCTGGCACTCTGGTCGGGTCACGGGGGACCCCAGCCGTAGCCGTACGAAGAGCGAGACGCCATGACCGCGACTACCGCCGCAGGAAACGCCCACCACGCCCGCCGTGCGCGCACCGGGGGCCCCGAGGGCGGCTCGAAGCTGATGGAGCACATCGCCGGCTGGGCCTTCGTGGTCGTGTTCGCGATGCTGGTCACCCAGCTCGGCCTGCTGTAGCGGCCCGGAACGGCTGTGGGGGGCGGGCC
>NZ_JBHXPF010000050.1:0-56315 GCF_042718715.1 Streptomyces sp. NPDC058576
CTTTGTCTTGCTGTCTTGCGTTTCCGACTCTATCAGACGCTTTCCAGTGTCTGACTCCCGGTCGAAGCGGGCCGTGCAGTTTCGCTTTCCAGGTTTTTCGCTTTCGCGTTTTCCCTTTCCGGCGGTTCCAACTTTACCAGACTCTTTTCCGTTCCGTTTCCGGTCCGAATGTGATTTCCGGTGGCCTGTGGATTGGCCTTGCCTTTCGGCGGATCCGACTTTATCAGAGGATCACGGGTTGAACGAACAACCCGAGTGAGTTAGGTAAAGGAGAATCATTTGGCCCGGCGGAGATAAATGAAGAACTCCTGCACGAGCGGAGTAGATATTACGCGCTCAACTCGAACTTGTCCAGTCCGAGGCAACCGTTCAAATCTACCTCCCCACATCTGCCGTGTCAACGGGTTTTGTGGGCGAGGAGGACACTAGCAGGTCAGCGGAGGTCGAAGCACATCGGTGGTCAGGCAGCGGTGGGAAGTTCGGCGCTCCGTTCGACCGCTGTGAGGTCGCCCGTGTCGCCGGCGCGGGCCGCTCGGCCGCCCAGGATGTAGACGTAGGCGAGAAATGCCAGCTCAGCGGCTATGCCGATGGTGATCCGGGCCCAGGTCGGGAGGCCGGACGGGGTCACGAAGCCCTCGATGAGTCCGGAGACGAACAGCACCAGCGCCAGGCCGATGGCCATGCCCAGTGCTGCCCGGCCCTGCTGGGCCAGGGCGGTCCGGCGGGACAGAGGGCCCGGGTCGATCACGGTCCAGCCGAGGCGCAGCCCTGTGCCGGCGGCGACGAACACCGCGGTGAGTTCGAGCAGGCCGTGGGGCAGCACCAGGCCGAGGAAGACGTCGAGGCGGCCAGCGGAGGACATGAGGCCTATGCCGACGCCGAGGTTGAGCATGTTGAGGAAGAGGATCCAGATCACCGGTATGCAGAGGAATGCCCCCAGGACCAGGCACAGGGCCGCGGCCTGCGCGTTGTTCGTCCATACCTGTGCCGCGAACGACGCCGCCGGATGGCTGGAGTAGTAGGTCTCGTACTCCCCTCCGGGCCGGGTCATCGCCCGGAGGTCGTCCGGCGCCCCGATCGCGGCCTGTACCTCGGGGTGGGCGCCTATCCACCAGCCCAGCAGTGCCGCCAGCGCGGTCGAGAGCACGGCGGTGGGAACCCACCAATGACGGGAGCGGTAGACCGCAGCCGGGAATCCGGTGGTGAGGAACCGGGCCGCGTCGCGCCAGGAGGCCTTGCGGGTGCCGGTCACCGTGGACCGGGCGCGGGCCACGAGCTGCGTGAGGCGTCCCGTGAGGAGCGGGTCGGTACTGCTCGACTGGATCAGCGAGAGGTGCGTCGCCGTGCGTTGGTAGAGGACGACCAGTTCGTCCGCTTCCGCGCCCGTGAGGCGGCGCCCTCGGCGCAGGAGATGTTCGAGGCGGTCCCACTCCGTGCGGTGGGCGGTGACGAAGACGTCGAGGTCCATGGGCGTCTGTTGCTCCAGGCAAGGGGGCGTACGGGTCCGTACTGCTGCGGCGCGCTGGCGGTCAGCTTGGCAGACTGGGCCCGGCTGGGGCAGAGAAGGTCGGCGGAGGGTGGGGCCCGATGAGTGAGCTGGTGACCGGTGACGCGGTCGTTCTGGGGTTGAGGCCCGCGCGGCTGCCCAGCCGGGCGCTGGCCTCGGCCATTGATCTGGCGGTGACGTTCGCCGTCTTCATCCTGGTCTCGGTGCTGCTGGGCATCGCCTCCGTTTCTTTGGACGAGGCCGCCGTCGCGGCGATCGGTGTCGCCTCGTTCCTGCTGGTCCTGATCGGTGGTCCGGTCGCGGTGGAGACGCTGAGCCATGGCCGCTCACTGGGGAAGCTGGCCTGCGGGCTGCGGGTGGTACGGGACGACGGGGGGCCGATCCGGTTCCGGCACGCGCTCGTCCGAGGAGCCATGGGGCTCGTCGAGATCCTCCTGACCTTCGGCGCCCTGGCCTCCATCGCGTCCCTGGTGTCGGCGCGGGGGCGCCGGATCGGTGACGTGTTCGCCGGGACTCTGGTGATCCGGGAACGCGTCGCGGCCACGGGCCGGTCCGTCGCCGTGCCGCCTCCCCCGCCCTGGCTGGTCGGCCGGTTCGCACAGCTGGATCTGTCAGCCGTACCGGACGAACTCTGGTCCGCGATACGGCAGTACCTGACGCGGATGCAGCAGCTGGATCCCGGCGTGGGGCGTTCGATCGCGGAACGGCTGGCCGGTGAACTGGTCGCACGGACGGGGGCCGCCGCGCCGCAGGGCGTTCCCGCGGCGGGGTTCCTGGCCGCGGTGGTGCATGAACGGCAGTCACGCGATGCGCGGCGGGTGTTCTCCGGCCCCCGGGGCGAGGGGCCCGTGCCGGCCCTGCCTGCCGGACCGCGTGGAGTCGCGGTGCCGGGCGGGCCCGGTGGGCCGGGTGAGCGCTTCGCGGGGCCGACGGCTGCCGGGGCAGGCGAGCACGGCGGCGCTTCTGTGCAGCGGCGCGGGGGTGCTTCCTCGGCCGGGTTCGCTCCGCCCGGCTAGGCGGTGTCCGGTCCGGCGCCGGGTGACGGGCCCTGGCCGTACGGGGTTCCGGAGGCGCGGGGGGACGGAGGCGTCTCCAGGTGTTCGAGCTCGATGCCGGGTGCCGCGAGAACCACGTCACCGGCGACGTGGACGGTGTGCTGTTCCCCCGTGTCCAGGGCGCTGACCTGGTATTCGTCCACGACCAGGGGGCCGTTGTCAGTGGTGTGCGCTTCACTGTTCACCAGGGCCCAGGACTGGTCGACGGTCCTGGGTGCGAGGACCGGGTCCGTGAAGGTGACCACGCGGACACGCGTCGTCGGGGAAGCGGGGGTGAGGCGCAGGAGACGGGTCATGGCGATGAGGAATGCGGGAGATGTCCCGGCGAAGGTATGGGCACGGACGTTGCCTTCGGTGGCGTGGCTGCCGGTCGGGTCGGTCCGGACCCAGGTGACCCCCTCCAGGGCTGCTCCTCGCACCTGCCAGCTCGCGGCATGGAGTTCGAGGCGGATGGGCCGGCCCAGCTCGTCCAGGGCGAGGTCGACGGAGCCGAGGTGGTCTCCGGAGGGGGAAGTGGTCTGGGAGACGTAGCGCCAGCCGGAGGGGCCGGGGGCGCAGTGGAAGTGTTCTTCGCCGAGGGGGGTGTGATCGTGAAGGTCGTGGAGCGAATACCTGCCGCGGGGCATGGGGTCCTTCGGGTTCCTCGGGCTGTGCGGGGGCGGTAACGGGAGCAGGCCCCCGGCACGGGGGTGCGGGGGCCTGCGCTCGAATCTGCTGCTGGATCGTCTGACGCTGCTCGGTGTCCGGGAGGCCGGCCTCCCGGACACCGAGGGTGGATCAGTGGCCGCGCAGGGATCAGTAGCGGTAGTGGTCGGGCTTGTACGGGCCCTCTACCTCGACACCGATGTACGCCGCCTGCTCGGGACGCAGCGTCGTGAGCTTGACGCCCAGGGCGTCGAGGTGGAGACGGGCGACCTTCTCGTCCAGGTGCTTGGGCAGCACGTACACGTCGGTCGGGTACTCCTGGGGCTTCGTGAACAGCTCGATCTGCGCGAGCGTCTGGTCCGCGAAGCTGTTGGACATCACGAAGGACGGGTGTCCGGTCGCGTTGCCCAGGTTGAGGAGGCGGCCCTCGGACAGAACGATGAGGACCTTGCCGTCGGCGAACGTCCAGGTGTGGACCTGAGGCTTGACCTCGTCCTTGACGATGCCGTCGATCTGCGCGAGACCGGCCATGTCGATCTCGTTGTCGAAGTGGCCGATGTTCCCGACGATCGCCTGGTGCTTCATCCGGGCCATGTCCTTGGCCATGATGATGTCCTTGTTGCCCGTCGTGGTGATGAAGATGTCCGCCTGCTCCACGACGTCGTCCAGCGTGGCGACCTGGTAGCCGTCCATCGCCGCCTGGAGCGCGCAGATCGGGTCGATCTCCGTGATGATCACGCGGGCGCCCTGGCCGCGCAGGGACTCCGCGCAGCCCTTGCCCACGTCGCCGTAGCCGAAGACGACGGCGGTCTTGCCGCCGATGAGGACGTCGGTGGCGCGGTTGATGCCGTCGATGAGGGAGTGGCGGCAGCCGTACTTGTTGTCGAACTTCGACTTGGTCACCGCGTCGTTCACGTTGATCGCGGGGAACAGGAGGGAACCGTCGCGGTGCATCTCGTACAGGCGGTGCACGCCCGTCGTCGTCTCCTCGGTGACACCGCGGATCTCGGACGCGAGCTGGGTCCACTTCTGCGGGGCCTCGCCGAGGGTGCGGTTCAGCAGGGTGAGGATGTGGGCGTACTCCTCGCTGTCCGCGGTCGACGGGTCCGGGGCTGCACCGGCCTTCTCGAACTCGACGCCCTTGTGGACGAGGAGGGTGGCGTCGCCACCGTCGTCGAGGATCATGTTCGGGCCGCCGGTGGGGGTGTTCGGCCAGGTCAGCGCCTGCTCCGTGCACCACCAGTACTCCTCCAGCGTCTCGCCCTTCCAGGCGAAGACCGGGACGCCCGCGGGGGCTTCCGGAGTGCCGTTCGGGCCGACCGCGATGGCGGCGGCGGCGTGGTCCTGGGTGGAGAAGATGTTGCAGGAGGCCCAGCGGACCTCGGCGCCCAGGGCGACGAGGGTCTCGATGAGCACGGCGGTCTGCACGGTCATGTGCAGCGAGCCGGTGATCCGGGCGCCGGCCAGCGGCTGGGCGGCGGCGAACTCCTTGCGGATCGACATCAGGCCGGGCATCTCGTGCTCGGCCAGCGTGATCTCCTTGCGCCCGAAAGAGGCGAGGGAGAGGTCGGCGACCTTGAAGTCCTGGCGGTTGGTGGCCGTCGTCATAACGGGCTGCTCCTCGTGATGGGTCGAGGGTGGGCTGTCGGGGCTGACTCTGCGGCGCGACGGGCACAGGAATGCCCGGGCGTTCACAGTGCAGTCCGTCGGAGGCCCTCTGTCCCTCGCCCGGCTCGCTCCCGCCAGCCGGTCGACCGCCATCAGCAGCGACGTCTGTTATCCGTATCCGAATCTACACCGAACGGCCCAGTGAGCCCCAGCCCGTTCGTGGAGAGGGGCGTGTGTGAGGGGTCACCGGGCCGATCGGGGCTGGTGTGCGGTGGGTCAGTGGCCGGAATCGCTCGGGGCGTCGGGCGGGCTGCCGAGGGTCTTGCCCGGGTTGGCTCCGGTCGCGGCGGCGTCCGCGTCGAAGATGTCCGGCTCCAGGTAGATGACCCGGGCGATCGGGCACGCCGCGCGGATGCGGGTCTCGGCGGCGTTGATGGCCTCGGCGACCTCGGCGGCGGTCTCGTCGTGCCGGACCGCGATCTTGGCGGCGACCAGCAGCTCCTCGGGGCCGAGGTGCAGGGTGCGCATGTGGATGATGCGGGTGACGGTGTCGCCGTCCACCACGGCCGCCTTGATCTTCTCGACGTCCTCGATGCCGGCGGACTCGCCGAGCAGGAGGGACTTCGTCTCGACGGCCAGGACGATCGCGATGACGATCAGCAGGATGCCGATGCAGAGGGTGCCGATGCCGTCCCAGACGCCGTTGCCGGTGCCGAGGGCCAGGCCGACGCCCGCGAGCGCCAGGATCAGGCCGACGAGCGCGCCGAGGTCCTCCAGCAGGACGACCGGCAGTTCGGGCGCCTTGGACCGGCGGACGAACTCGGTCCAGGAGCGGTCGCCGCGCGTCTGGTTGGACTCGACGATTGCCGTACGGAAGGAGAAGATCTCGGCGATGATCGCGAAGACCAGCACCCCGACCGGCCAGTACCAGGCCTCGATCTCGTGCGGGTGCTTGATCTTCTCGTAGCCCTCGTACACCGCGAACATGCCACCGACCGAGAAGAGGACGATGGAGACGAGGAACGCGTAGATGTAGCGCTCGCGCCCGTAGCCGAAGGGGTGCTGGGGAGTGGCCTCGCGCTTCGCCTTCTTGCCGCCGAGCAGCAGGAGTCCCTGGTTGCCCGAGTCGGCGAGCGAGTGGACGCTCTCCGCGAGCATCGACGAGGAACCACTGAAGAGGAACGCTACGAATTTGGCCACGGCGATCGAGAGGTTGGCGACGAGTGCCGCCACGATCGCCTTGGTTCCGCCTGACGCGCTCATGAGTGCGTGGTGTCCCTTCGTCGGTGCGCGGCACGTGCCGCCGCGGTGAGGCGGCACATTGTTGCAGCCGTCGGGACGGCTCGTGGATCAGGCTGCCACAGTGGCCCGGAAGACCGTGCCCGAGCCTGCCGCCTCGACCGCCTCGCCGGCCGGGACGTAGACGGACTCCCCCGGGGTCAGGCCGAGTTCGCCGATCGTGACCGTGCCTGTCGTGCAGAGCAGGATCTGGGGGGTGGGGGCCGTCAGTTCGGTGGGGGCCGCCCCTGCCGCGAGGGTGTAGCGGGACAGGGCGAACTCGTCGACCGGCGTTTCGTAGAGCTCCTCGCCCGACGGGGCCGCCTCCGGACGCAGCACGCCGGGCTCGGTGGCCTCGAACCGGACGATCCGCAGGAGTTCGGGGACGTCGATGTGCTTGGGGGTCAGTCCGCAGCGCAGCACGTTGTCCGAGTTGGCCATGATCTCGACGCCGAGGCCGTCGAGATAGGCGTGCGGGACGCCTGCGCCGAGGAACAGGGCTTCCCCGGGCTGGAGTTGTACGTAGTTCAGCAGCATGGCCGCCAGTACCCCGGGGTCGCCGGGGAAGTGGTGGGCGATGCGGGCGTACGGGGCGTGGGCACCGCCGAGACGTTCCGCGGCGGCCGCGGCCTCGGCGACGGTCTCGGCCATCTCCGCCGGGTTCGCGCCGAGGATCGCCGTGAGCACCTCGCGGAGGGCGGCCTCCTCGGGGTGGGCGCGGAGGAGGTCCACGTACGGCTTGAGGGAGTCGACTCCCAGCGCCTCCATCGCGTCCGCCGCCTCGGTGGGCCGGCGGAAGCCGCAGAGTCCGTCGAAGGGGGTGAGGGCGCAGATCAGTTCGGGCTTGTGGTTCGCGTCCTTGTACGTGCGGTGCGGGGCGTCGATCGGGACGCCCCGGGCCTCCTCGTCCGCGTACCCCTCACGGGCCTGGTCCAGGTTCGGGTGGACCTGGAGGGAGAGGGGGGCGCCGGCGGCAAGGAGCTTCAGGAGGAAGGGGAGGCGGGGGCCGAACCGGGCGACGGTCGGCCCGCCGAGCTCGCCTTCCGGGTCGGCGTCGATGGCCTCGGTGAGGACCAGCTCCGTCTCACCGGCCGCGGTGGTACGGGTGATACGTGAGGGCGCTCCGGGGTGGGCTCCCATCCACATCTCGGCCTGCGGTTCGCCGGTGGGGGCGATGCCGAGCAGGGCGGGAATCGCCGTGGTGGACCCCCAGGCGTAGGGGCGCACGGTGTTGGACAGCCGGTCCATGGAGTCGTCCTCGGGTGGGTCGGGCGCGGTGCGGTGGTTCGCGGTGCGGTGGTTCGGCGGTGCGGTGGTTCGCGGCGCGGGCCGTGGGTCGGGGTGCCGTCGTGAACGGCGCTGTGCGGTGTGTGCACCAGGAGTATCAGTGGTACGTGAGGGGCCGGCGTCGTGGGGGTGGCCGGAGTGTGTGGGCTTCCGTCAGGGCTGGGGGGCCGCGGCCAGCGACAGGTAGACCGCCGCGAAGTCGGTGATCGCGAGGAGTTCCGCCACGGCTTCCAGCTCGCTGCCCTCCTCCGGCTCCAGCTCGCTCACGGGTGTGTCGTGGCCGAGCGCCAGTTCCCGGGCCGCCGGGTAGGCGCTGAGGCCTCCCGTCGGGCGGTCCCGGAGCAGGACCACCCGGGCCCGCAGCGTCTCTCCCTCGTCGACCCGGTCGCGGAAGAAGTCGTCGGGGTCCGCGCCGGCCGCGAAGTCCCCGGCCAGAAGCCCGCCGTGCGAGGGCAGCGCCTCCGGCAGTTCCGCGGCCAGGGCGGGGCGGCCGGCCAGTTCGGACAGTACGGCGGCGAAGCGGCGCCCCACCGGGCCCGCGGCGTCCCCTTCCGTCCACAGCAGCGGCAGGCTGTCGGCGAGCTCGGCGGCGAGCGTCTTGGCCGGGTTGCTGTACGTGGCGATGGCCGGGCCGCAGCGTTCCGCGGTGCGGTCCAGGCGGTCCGCCACCTTCTGCAGGTCCTCCGGGGGCGCGGTCACCAGGCCGACCCGGTCCAGGAGCGCCAGCAGGGGTGTGAGCAGCGCCCAGAGGGTGCCGGGGCCGGCGGCCGAGGTCTCCGCGTCGTACTCGCCGTGCGGGGCGGCCGCCATCGGGACGACCAGGCCGTGCACCCCGTCGACCGCCTCGCGCAGCGGTGAGCGGGTGGGGGCGACCGCGACGACGGTGCAGCCGCGGCGGTAGGCCTGCTCGGCGAGCAGGGCGAGGCCCGGCTCGGAACCGTCGGCGGTCGCGATGAGGAGCAGGTCCACGGATCCGGCCCAGCCGGGCAGGGCCCAGCGGAGGGCGCCGGGGGCGGGGGCGACGCCCGTGGGGTTGATGCGTACGACGGGGGCGGCCGCGCCTGCCAGGGCGCCGATCAGGTCGGCGACCCCGCAGGCCGCGGTGCCGGGGCCCGCGACGAGGACGGCCCGGGGCCGGCCCTCCGGGTTCAGGCCGCCGATACCGGCCTCGGCCGCGTGCCGGGCGGCGGTACGGACCCGGGCGCCGGCCTCGGCGGCACCGCGCAGCAGATCGCGGCGGTCGGCTCGGGCCAGGGCTTCCGGGGCGTCGAGCAAGGACTCGTCGAGCATGGCGGTGGGCCTCCGATCACCGGGTGGGGTGCGGGCTGCGGGAACGGGCGCGGTGCGGGGGCTGGTGGCGTGTCCGCCCGGCCCGGCCTGGCGGCCGGGGCCGAAATGGTGGCCCGCCTGCGGTCCGCCCCGCTGTGGTCGGTCGGGCCCGGCCGCTGTGCGCTGCCGGGTGCCGTCCTGCCCGTACGTGGGTCGCTCGCGGTCAGGCGGGGCGGCGGGCCTCGTCGACGAGGAGGACCGGGATGCCGTCCCGGACCGGGTAGGCCAGGCCGCAGTCGTCGCCCGTGCAGACCAGCTCGGGGCTGTCGGCCGCCGAACGGTCGTCGAGCGGGGAGTGGCAGGCCGGGCAGGCCAGGATCTCCAGGAGGCCGGCTTCGAGCGCCATGGGGTGAGTCCCTTCGAGCATGCGAGTTCCGATCCGCGTGGATCAGGCGTCGTCAGCCTACCGCTGGGGTGGAGGGGGCGCGGCCTGGCCGGGGGGAGGAAACGGGGGATGGCGTGGGGGGGCGTGGGGGGCGGGGCCGGGGGCTGGGGCTGGGGCTGGGTGGGGTGCGGGAGTCCCCCGGGGGGGGGGTGGGGCACCTGCGGCGGTGGGGCGCCTGCGGCGGGCCTCTCCCCGCCCCACCCCTTCCCGTAACCGGGGCTCCGCCCCGGACCCCGCTCCTCAAACGCCGGAGGGGCTGGAGCGGACGGGTGGCCACGGCGCCCGCTCCTCAAACGCCGGAGGGGCTGGAGCGGGGGGCGGGGCGGGGGCCACTGCGCTGGAGCGGGCGGGGGGGCGGAGCGGGGCCACGGCGCTGGAGCGGGCAGGAGGGGCGGGGCGGGGGCCCCGGCGCTGGATTGGGCAGGAGGGGTCGACGGGGCTGGATCGGGCGGGGCCTTGGACGTCAGGCTGCGCGGATCAGGCTCAGGACCTCGTCGCGTACCGCTGTCATCGTCTCCTCGTCACTCGCCTCGACGTTCAGGCGCAGCAGCGGTTCCGTGTTCGAGGCGCGGAGGTTGAACCACCAGTCGGTGGCCGTCACCGTGAGGCCGTCCAGGTCGTCGAAGGTGACGCCCTCGCGGGTGCCGTAGGCCGCCTTGACCTTGGTCAGGCTGGCGGTCTGGTCGGCGACGGTGGAGTTGATCTCGCCCGAGCCGGTGTAGCGGTCGTACTCCGCCACCAGCTCGGAGAGCGGCTTCTGCTGGCCGCCGAGTGCCGCGAGTACGTGGAGGGCGGCGAGCATGCCCGTATCGGCGTTCCAGAAGTCGCGGAAGTAGTAGTGCGCCGAGTGCTCGCCGCCGAAGATCGCGCCGTGCTCGGCCATCTCCGTCTTGATGAAGGAGTGGCCGACCCGGGTGCGGACCGGGGTGCCGCCGTTCTCGCGGACCACCTCGGGGACGGACCAGGAGGTGATCAGGTTGTGGATGACGATGCCCTCGCCACCGTTGCGGGCCAGTTCTCGGGCGGCGACCAGGGCCGTGATCGCGGACGGGGAGACGCCCGCGCCCCGCTCGTCGACCACGAAGCAGCGGTCCGCGTCGCCGTCGAAGGCGAGGCCCAGGTCGGCGCCCTCGGCGAGGACGCGGGCCTGGAGGTCGACGATGTTCTTGGGGTCGAGGGGATTGGCCTCGTGGTTGGGGAAGGTCCCGTCCAGGTCGAAGTACATCGGTACGAGGTCGAGCGGGAGGCCTCCGAAGACCGTGGGGACCGTGTGGCCGCCCATGCCGTTGCCCGCGTCCACCACGACCTTCAGGGGGCGGATCGCCATCAGGTCGACCAGGCCGAGGAGGTGGGACGCGTAGTCGGTGAGGGTGTCGCGTTCCGTGATCGTGCCGGGGCGCGGGGCGGCGGCGGGCCCGGGGGCTCCTTCCGACCACTGCTCGACCAGGGTGCGGATCTCGGCCAGGCCGGTGTCCTGGCCGACCGGGGCCGCGCCCGCCCAGCACATCTTGATGCCGTTGTACTGCGCCGGGTTGTGCGAGGCCGTGAACATCGCCCCGGGGAGGCCGAGCGCTCCCGACGCGTAGTACAGCTGGTCCGTCGAGCACAGGCCGATGAGCGTGACGTCCGCGCCGCGGGCCGCCGCGCCGCGCGCGAAGGCGCCGGCCAGGGCGGGTGAGGTCGGGCGCATGTCGTGGCCGATCACGATCGCGTCCGCGGCTGTGACCTGGACGAACGCCGCCCCGAAGAGTTCGGCCAGCGACTCGTCCCACTGGTCGGGCACCACTCCGCGCACGTCGTACGCCTTCACGAGCTGCGACAGATCAGCAACCACGGCCGGTCCTCCTGGGGTCTTTACGGACCGCCCAAACTACCCGGCCGGTCAGGGCCCCAGGTGTCGGCCTCAGGAGTCGGGGGAGCGCAGCACCCTCAGGTGGCCCCGGCGGGCCACTTCCACCGGGTCGGCGGAGCGGGGGCCCCGGCCTCCGCCGTCCGGGCCCCGGTCGTGCGGGCGTGCCGCCTCGCGGACCGCGTTGGCCAGTGCTTCGAGGTCGTCGCCGCTGGGGTGAGCCGGTGCGGAGCCGTCGGAGAGCCGCACCACTTCCCAGCCCCGTGGCGCGGTAAGCCGCTCACTGTGTTCGGCGCAGAGGTCGTAACAGTGGGGCTCGGCGTAGGTGGCGAGCGGGCCGAGGACCGCAGTCGAATCGGCATAGACGTACGTCAGTGTCGCGACGGCAGGGCGGCCGCACGCAGTGCGCGAACAGCGACGTACAGGGCTCACGATGTTGGACGGTACCGCACTCTTGAGCGGGCCGCGACGACTCCCCTACGGGTCACCCCACCGTGTCGCCCTGTGACCTGCGGCACAGCGGCGCTCCCCGGGGCTACCCTGACCTGCGCCGGGAACGGGGTCCGGTGATCACTCGCTGATCGCGCCGATCGCGGGCGGGGTGGATCGCGGCGTCGGGAGCACGGTCAATGATCGGATTACGGGCCTGAAAAGGGCTCAACCTTGGCTGAAATGTTCAACTACGGACATCCGGAGGCGAGGAGGGTGACACGCCTCCGTCGCCGAGGAACGCCGGCGAAAGGTAGGGGGGCGTAGGAGTGACGCGGGGCGGCGCCGACGGTCGGCGCGGCCGTGTCGTCTCCCCGATCACCTCGGTCCCCGGAGCGTTACGCTGCGTCGGTGATGGACAGCTCCGTACCTCCCCACCCGTTCGAGCCACGGCCCAGGCGCCGTGACCGTCATGGCCGCGGTATGCGCGGGCCGGTCGCGCCACCGCAGGTGCCGCTGTCGGCCAGCCGGGGCGAGACCTTCCGTGATCTGGTCCAGGACTCGGTGGAGCGGCTGGAGCGGCGCTGGCCCCAGCTGGCCGAGGTCGATTTCGTCGTCCTCGATGTGCCCGGCACCCCGGAGGAGGTCGTTCCGCTCGGCAGCGCGGTGTCGGCGGACAAGGGGCGGCCCGCGCAGATCGTCGTCTACCGGCGGCCCGTCGAGATCCGCACGAAGAGCCGCGACGAGCGCGCCCTGCTCGTGCACGAGGTCGTCGTCGAGCAGGTCGCCGAGCTGCTGGGGCTGGCCCCCGAGTCGGTCGACCCCCGGTACGGGCAGGACTAGCGCGTTTCCGGCAGGCCCGGTCAGGATCCGCCGGACGCGCCCTTGCGGTCCTTTCCCGGGGGTCCGGCTGCGGGCCCTCTCCCCGGGAGCCCGGCTGCGGGTCCTCTTCCCCGGGGGTCCGGCTGCGGATCCTCTTCCGGGAGCCCGGCTTAAGGCGCTCTCCCCGGGGGTCCGGCTGTGGGTCCTCTTCCCGGGGGTCCGGCTGCGGGCCCTCTCCCCGGGAGCCCGGCTGAAGGCCCTCTCCCCGGGAGCCCGGCGCCGGGATCTCTCCCGCAGCCGTACCCGGGAGCCCGGCGGCGGGATCTCTCCCGGGGTACGGCTGCGGGACGCGTCCTCAGTCGTCCAGGACCGAGAGGTCCTGGCGGGCGGCCGGGACCTCGACCGTGCCCCCGTCGTCGGGGAGCGTCTGCACGGTGAACATCTGCACGCCGCCCGACGTGAGCGCCAGGGAGCGCGAGGCGTGGACCGGGCCGCCCGAGGTCGTCTCGACGGTCAGCGCGTAGGAGCCCTTGAGGCCTGCCGGGGCCTTCGGGGTGACGGCGAGGGTCGTGCCGGCCTTGACGTTGTACGTCTCGACGGCCGGTTCGCCGCCGCCGCTGCCCGCCGACGCGGTGACCTTCACCTTGGCCGCGGCGCCCGGTGCGGTCAGGGACAGCGTCGAGCCCTTGGCCCGGTTGTCCGGCACGGTCGCCCGTGCGGCGACCGGCCCGGTGGCCGGGATGTAGGCGATCTCCTGCTGGTCGCCCTTGCCCCGGACCACGCGCAGCGCGGCGACGATCGGGGTCGCCCGGTCCTTCTGGACGGGGCTCAGGCGCAGCGAGCCCGGCTCGCCGCGGGTGACGTCCTTGAGGTCGACGGCGGCCGTCATCGAGGACTTGATGTGCAGGGTGGCGTTCCCCGCCGGGGAGAACGCCGCGTTCTTCCCCATGAGCTGGACCTTCACGTCCGCGTCGTCCTCGCCGGGGGCGAACGCCACCAGCTGTACGGAGGTGGCGTCGGCCGGGATGCCCGGCAGCACGAGCGTGCCGGAGGGGTTCTCGGACGCGGTGATCCAGTCGCTGCCCGCGCTCTCGTCGGCGCTCATGACGACCGCTCCGATCCGCCCCGAGCGGGTGGTGACGTGCGCGGTCAGCTGGTCGACGGCCTCGGGGGTGAGGGTGGACAGCAGGACGGCGACGCTGGAGCGGGCCGGCACGGTGATGCCGTCGCCGACCTCGGACTTGACCGCGCCCTCGGGACCGTACAGCTCGATGTCGGCCACGGCGCCGGTGTCGTCGGGGTTGGTGAGGTGGACGTAGTCCTGGCGGGACTTCGCGGTGCTCGCGCCCGGGAACCAGAAGTCCGTGTCGGGGGCGGTGCAGGTGACCCCGAGGAGTCCGCGTGCGCCGCCCGCCGTGACCTGGGTGGTCTGCTGGGCGGACCAGCCGGGGGCCAGCTTGCCGGTGGCCGTGCCGACGAGGGCAGGGGCGTCGGCCCCGTCCGCCTCCGCGACGACCGGCGTTCCGGGCTCCTTCACGGCGAGGACGGGCTTCTCGGCCTTCTCCTTTGCCTTCTTCGCCGCCTCCTCGGCCTTCTTGGTCTTCTTCGGGTCGGTCTCGTCCTCGTCGTCCACGATCGGCAGGGCCGGCTTCAGCTCGGCGGCCCCCTTCGCGTCGCCGCCCTCGCTCACCGGGGTGAACGCGGTGTACTGCGTCTGTGCGAGGTCGGAGTTGCTGGGTGCCGGGCAGACCAGGCCGGCGCGCTCGACCGGCAGCAGCGCGGCGGACTTCGCGGCGGTGTCCGCCGGGGCGCCGGGCGCGGTGACCGTGGCGAATCCGGTGACGGCGGCCAGCAGGGCGGCGCCCGCGATCAGGGACAGGTGGGTGGACTTCACTCGGACTCGCCTCGCGATGCGTTACCGGTCTGCCACGGGGCCTGACCCGGGGCCGGGGGGTCGGTCTGTTCGCCGTTCTCGGTGTACGGGTGCTGGTGGTGCTGCCCGCCGACGTACTGGCCGTACTCGTCGTACATGCCCTGGTCGTTGTACGCGACGCCCGGCTCGTTGTACGTGCCCTGGTCGTCGTACTGCTGCGCGTACGGGTCCTGGATTCCGTAGCCGCCCTGGTAGCCGGCGCTCTGTTCCTGTTGCTGCTGGTGTTGTTGGGCGTACGGGTCCGGCTGCTGGTACGTCGCGTAGTAGTCGGCGCTCGGCTGCTGCTGCCCGTCCCACTGCGCGTACTCGTCGTACTGCTGCTGCTGCTGCGGGACGGCCGCATAGCCGCCGGTGGCCTCCTGCGGGTCGTGCGCAGGGGGGGTCGCGGCGTACGGGTCGGCGGACTGCTGTGCGGGGATGTAGTCCCCCTGGTCCGCGACGCGCGACGGGTCGTGATCGAGGTCGCGGCCGTCGTGCGCGGTCTCCTCGGCGGCGGCCGCCGCCTCGGCCTGGGCCGCGGCGCGCAGCCTGCGGGCGCGGCGGCCCTCGCCGTCGACCGGCTCGGCGGCGACGGGGAGCGCCTCCTCGGGCAGGTCGTCGTCGATCTCCCGGCGGCGGCCCGGCAGCGCCATGACCACCAGGACCACGAGCAGCCCGGCCTGGGCCCAGATCCACGCGGTGTGGGTGATCGGGGCCTCGTGGGTGAGGTCCAGGCGGCCGCCGTTCGCGGGCAGTTCGAAGCCCTGGGCCCAGCCGTCGACGGTCTTCCCGGTCAGCGGCTTGCCGTCCAGCGTGGCCGTCCAGCCCGGGTCGGCGGCGTCCGCGATGCGCAGCTCACGGCCCGCTTCGCCGGACGGGATCTCGGAGTGGGCCTCGACGGCGGCCGAGCCGACCGGAAGGTGCTCCCCCTCGCCGGACGCCGGGGTGATCATGACGCGGGCGACCTGGCGGTCCACCCGCCACAGGGCGCTGCCGTCGAGCTGGCTCAGGCGGCTGAGGCCCGGGGTCGCGTCGAGGACCCGGCTCATCTCGCGCGGCGCTCCGTCGCGGACGAGGACGTAGCGGATCGCGAAACCGCTGAGCTGGCCGCCCTGGTCGGCGCCGGAGCCGGCGACGAGGTTGGCGACGACCTTGTCGAGGTTGCTGTTGCTGCCGCCGGCCTCGGTCAGTTCGCCGTCGCCGAGGCGGGCGCCCGAGCCGCGGACCAGGCTGTAGGAGACGGTGTCGGGCGAGGCGCCGCCGAGGACGAGGGTGCGGGGCTGGTCGCGGGTGGTGCTCTCCTCCGCCACGAAGGCGGGTACCTGGACGGGGTCGCGTCGTTCCAGCGGGCCGTCCGCACCGCCGATCATCCAGCCGAACGCGGCCAGGGCCGGGGCCAGTCCGGCGGCCAGCGCGATCAGCACGGCGACGGGCTGGCGCCAGCCGAAGCTCTGCTCGGCGACCCGGATGCGGGCCCCGTCCGCGCCCACCAGGGCGGCGGCGATCAGCGCGGTGCCGTAGACGAGGGTGGCGGGTCCGGCCCAGGTGGATCCGTTGGCGACGGCGGCGAAGAGGAAGCCGACGAGCGCGACGGCCCAGGCGGTACGGACGGCGAACTGCCGCTCGCCGCGCAGCAGGGCGGCGAGCGCCGCCAGCACGATGCCGAGGAGCAGGATGCCGCCCGCCGCACCGGGGCCGCCGGGGCTGATGCCGAGCAGGTCGAGGCCCGAGGCGTCTCCCGTACCGGTGTCCAGGCCCGCTTCGGTCAGGAGCGCGGACGGGTTCGTCAGGAGGCTCAGCGACCAGGGGGCGAGGACCAGCACCGGGGTGCCGACGGCGGCGACGAAGCGGAGCCCGTACGCCGTGATGTCGCCGCGCCGCAGCACCAGCACGCCGAGGCCGAGGACGACGGCGAGCGGCCAGACGATCGGGGTGAACGCCATGGTGACCGTCAGCAGCAGCGTGTACGCCCAGGTGGCGCGCCAGCTGCCGCGCTCCCCCGCCGCCCTGTCGGCGCGGAGCCCGTGGGCGGCGACGCCCGCGCGGGCGATCAGCGGGAGCAGGACGAGGAGGACGGCGGTGCCCAGGCGGCCGGTGGCCAGGGCGCCGGTCGCGGCGGGCAGGAACGCGTACGCGATGCTCGCCCAGGCCCGCAGCAGCCGGGAGGGGAGCAGCGGGCGGGAGGCGAAGTAGGCGGTGGCGCCGGCCAGCGGGATCGAGCAGACGAGCAGCACGCTGACCGCGAGGCCGGCCGAGCCGAGGAACAGGGCCGACAGGGCGGCGAGCAGGGCGAGATAGGGCGGGGCGGTCTGCGTGCCGCCGGTGCCCACCGTGTGCCAGGCGTCCGCGTACCGCTCCCAGAGCGCGCCCGCCTCGGCGGGGGCGGGCAGCAGCACGCCGCCGGCCAGGGCGCCGCCGCTGAGCAGGTTGCGGCAGGCGATGAGCGAGACGAGCAGGAGCAGGGCGAAGAGGACGGGGCCCGGCTTGCGGCCGATGCGCTTGAGGCGCGCGAACTGGTCGACTTCGAGGAAGTCGGCGTCGTCGCCGCCGGGTCCGGACTCGACGGCCCCGTGGCGCGAACCGCCCGCGTCGGCGTCGCTGCGGCCGCCGAAGTTGCCCGCGACCTGGTCGACGGTGGCCCGGACGGTCGCGCCGGGCGGCGGGAACAGCGCACGCAGCTCGGCGGCGTCGACGACGCCCTTCCCGCGGTTGCGGCGGGCGGCGAGGATGCGGCCGGGGCGCAGCAGGGTGCCGAGCAGTCCGGTGACCTCGTCGAGGGCCTGCCCGGGCACCTTGCCGACGAGGTAGGCGAGGGTACGGAGCAGGGTGCCGACGACGAGCCGGAGCAGGACCCAGGGGAGGGCCTTGCCGCGGGCGTTGACGAGCATCGTGTAGACCGCGCCCGCCTTGTCGACGCGGTGCGGGCTGGCGACGGAGCGGCCGGCGCAGTCGATGGGGCGGCGTTCGCGGGCGGATGCCTCGGCGTGCCGCAGGACGGCGTCCGGGGCGACGAGGACCCGGTGGCCGGCGAGGTGGGCGCGCCAGCAGAGGTCGACGTCGTCGCGCATCAGGGGGAGCCTGCGGTCGAAGCCGCCGAGCTCCTCGTAGACGTCGCGGCGGATGAGCATGCCGGCGGTGGAGACGGACAGGACCGTACGGACCTGGTCGTGCTGGCCCTGGTCCTGCTCGCGACGGTCCAGGCCGGTCCAGCGGCGTCCGCTGTTGGCGATGGAGACGCCGACTTCGAGGAGCTGCTTGCGGTCGTACCAGCCGCGCAGTTTGGGTCCGACGATCGTGGCGTGCTTGTCGGTGTCGACGACGCGCAGCATCTCGGCGAGCGCGTCCGGCTCGGGTGCGCAGTCGTCGTGCAGCAGCCAGAGCCACTGGACCGGTTCGCCGTGCGGCAGCTCGGGCAGGTCGTAGTTCTCGTCGACCCAGGTGCGGGTGGCCGGGTCCCAGCCGCTGGGGCGCTTGAGGTACGGCAGGTCGTCCGGGGTGGGGGTGCCGGCCGTGCGGGCCGCCTCGTCGACGGCCGTGCCGAAGCTCGTACGGCGTGCGAGGTGCAGGACGCGGTCGTCGCCGAGCGCCTCCGTGACCAGCCGGGCCGAGTCGTCGGCGCTTCCGGTGTCGGCGGCGACGACGTTCTGTACGGGGCGTTCCTGCCCGAGCAGCCCGGCCAGCACGTCGGGCAGCCAGCGGGCGCCGTCGTGGGAGACGAGCACGGCGGTGACGACGTGCCGGGGGAACTCTGGGGCGGCGGCGGCCGCGTTCGGCGCCGCCGAGTGGCTGTGCACGGACATCGAGGTACGGGCCCTCCGGCCGGGTCCGGGGGCGTCCCCGGGGGCTGCATCGGTGTACACGCGCGCCCCGGCGGGGCGTTGGCGCGTCTCGGACGGGGCCCCACACTAACGGTACGGACAGGTGGCGGGGGTCCGAGCGGGCGAAGGGGGCGGGCGCGGACCTGCCGACGGCCCGTCCAAGGCGCCCCCGGGGAGGGGGCGGTGGACGGGCCGTGGGGGTGGTGGGTCGGCGGCCCAGGGGCCGGGGCCGGTGGGTCTGCGGCCATGCGACGGGGCCGGTGGGTCTGCGGCCCTGTGAGAGGGGCGGCCTCGGCCGGAGGCGCGGGGGCGTGTGCGGGGTGGGCGTGTGCGGGGTGGGGCGGGGTGGGCGCTCCGCGGCTCGCGGATGGAGCGGCCCGTGGAGGTCCCGGACGCGGGATACGGGATACGGGATGCGTCCGGCGCCAGGACGGGGTGGTCCGGGGTGCGTCCTGCGCCTGGCCGGGATGCACCGGGGCCTGAATCGAACGGTCAGGGACTATGCCCGGCGCTGGTCCGGGATGGGCCCGGAGCCGGTCGCCGTGCGTCCGGGGCCGGTCAGATGGCGGCCTTCTTGAGGCGTCGTCGCTCCCGCTCGGAGAGCCCGCCCCAGATGCCGAAGCGTTCGTCGTTGGAAAGGGCGTACTCAAGGCATTCCGAGCGGACCTCACAGGCGAGGCAGACCTTCTTGGCCTCGCGGGTGGATCCGCCCTTTTCGGGAAAGAAGGACTCGGGATCGGTCTGGGCGCACAGTGCGCGCTCCTGCCAGCCGAGTTCCTCGTCCGCGTCCTCGACCAGCAGTTGCTGGAACAGCTCGGTCATGTGCGCCCCTCGTCTGTCTCTTGCGTCCCGTGATGCAGCCGTTTGCGGCTGAACGACACGAGTGAAATTACAAGTGTGTAGCTCCGGGGCAGTCAAGCGAGGATCTGCTATTGGCCCAGGGATTCACTCTGCGGAACCAAGCGTATGCGGAAAGTGTTCAAATCAGCAAAAACCTGACATATGCCACAGGCTCCACAGCCCCACACCCTCTCTCGGGAGAGACGAGCGAGGCCGCCCTTACGTTGCGATTCGATCACTGAAGCGATCAAGATCACAGTCAGGTCACGGAGCGTCAGCCGCGTTTGGGAGCGCGGATGATGCGCCACATGTCCCCGGTCATGGGCGCATAAACCTTTCTCCGAATTCGGCGACCGGAAGGAGTGAAACATTGCCCCCATATCGGGCATTGGGTTGACAGCGGACGGCCGAGCCGGTCTTCTTGTGACCATGCCAGCGACCGCAGCCCTGCACGTCACCCACGTCCGTGGGTTCCGTAGCGCTGTCCAGGCCCGCTGTTGCTGTTCCAGCTGTCACAGCTGTTGATGCCCTAGCGCTCCAGCTCTGATCCAGCCTCTCCGGATCCCCTGCTCGTCGGCTTTCCAGCTCCGCCGGGCCGCACCTCCGGTACTCCCCCGCGGCTCCTTCCGAGCTGCTGACGCTCACCGCGACTCCCCCGCACGCGCACCCCCCATGCCGAGGAACCACCGCAGCCATGAACAGCGACAGCGACCTTCAGATCGCCGGCGACATCCTTGAGGTCCAGCACCTTCTGCAGCCCGCCCGCGAGCACCCCTCCACCGTCTCCGAATTCGTCGGCCTCGCACGCTCCATCGCGGCCGACCGCGCGCGGTGGGCGGAAATCGTCCAGTACGACTCCGCCTCCCGCTGGTACCACCGCCTGCACCAGGGCCCCGGCTACGAGGTGTGGCTGCTCAGCTGGGTGCCCGGACAGGGCAGCGGGCTCCACGACCACGGCCTCTCCGCCGGCGTACTGACGGTTCTGGAAGGCGAGTTGACCGAGCGCACCGAGCGCGGGGCGCAGTCGCTCGGCGCGGGTGCGCAGCGTGCCTTCGCCCCGGGGTACGTCCACGAAGTGGTCAACGATTCGCTCGAACCGGCCGTGAGTCTGCACATCTACTACCCGGGCCTGACCGAGATGCCGATGCACGCCACGCAAAGCGCCCCGACGGCCGTGGACGTCGTACCCGCCTGACAAACTGCTGTGCATGCGCATTGTTGTTCTGGCCGGTGGCATCGGCGGTGCCCGCTTCCTTCGCGGCCTCAAGCAGGCCGCGCCCGACGCGGACATCACGGTGATCGGCAACACGGGTGATGACATCCATCTGTTCGGGCTGAAGGTCTGTCCCGACCTCGACACCGTGATGTACACCCTCGGCGGTGGCATCAACGAGGAGCAGGGCTGGGGGCGGACCGACGAGACCTTCCAGGTCAAGGAGGAGCTCGCGGCGTACGGGGTGGGGCCCGGGTGGTTCGGGCTCGGCGACCGCGACTTCGCGACCCACATCGTCCGCACGCAGATGCTGGGCGCCGGCTATCCGCTGAGCGCGGTCACCGAGGCGCTCTGCGCCCGCTGGCAGCCGGGTGTGCGGCTGCTCCCGATGTCCGACGACCGGATCGAGACGCATGTCGCCGTCGAGATGGACGGCGAGAGCAAGGCCATCCACTTCCAGGAGTACTGGGTGAAGCTCCGCGCCTCCGTCGAGGCGCGGGCGATCGTGCCGGTCGGGGCTGAGCAGGCCAAGCCGGCTCCCGGGGTGCTGGAGGCCATCGGCTCCGCCGATGTCATCGTCTTCCCGCCGTCGAACCCGGTGGTGTCCGTCGGCACGATCCTCGCCGTGCCCGGGATCCGCGAGGCGATCGCCGAGGCGGGGGTGCCGGTCGTCGGCCTCTCCCCCATCGTCGGGGACGCGCCCGTGCGGGGTATGGCGGACAAGGTGCTCGCTGCTGTGGGCGTCGAGTCGACGGCGGCTGCCGTGGCCCAGCACTACGGTTCGGGGCTGCTCGACGGGTGGCTGGTCGACACGGTGGACGCCGGTGCGGTCGGCGAGGTCGAGGCGGCGGGGATCCGCTGCCGGGCGGTGCCGCTGATGATGACGGATGTGGACGCGACCGCCGAGATGGCCCGGCAGGCGCTGGATCTGGCCGAGGAGGTACGGGCGTGAGCGGTTCTTCCGGCGCCGACAGCGGGGCTGCCTCTTTTCGGGTCTGGGCGCTGGGCGGGATGCCCGAGGTGCGGGCCGGTGACGATCTCGCCAAGCTGATCGCCTCGGCCGGGCCCGGGCTGGTCGACGGTGACGTGCTGCTCGTCACCTCGAAGATCGTCTCCAAGGCCGAGGGCCGGATCGTCGAGGCCGCGGACCGTGAGGCAGCCATCGACGCCGAGACCGTGCGGGTCGTCGCCCGGCGCGGGACGCTGCGGATCGTGGAGAACCGGCAGGGTCTGGTCATGGCCGCCGCCGGGGTCGACGCCTCGAACACGCCGGCCGGGACCGTACTGCTGCTGCCCGAGGATCCCGACGCCTCCGCCCGGGCCATCCGGGACGGGCTGCGGGACACCCTCGGCGTGGAGGTCGGCGTCGTCGTGACGGACACCTTCGGGCGGGCGTGGCGCAACGGGCTGACCGACGTCGCGATCGGGGCGGCCGGGGTGCGGGTGCTGGACGATCTGCGGGGCGGGACGGACGCGTACGGCAATCCGCTCAGCGCCACGGTCGTGGCCACGGCGGACGAGCTGGCCTCGGCGGGGGACCTGGTCAAGGGCAAGGCGGAGGGGCTGCCGGTGGCCGTGGTCCGGGGGCTGTCGCACGTCGTGGCGTCCGGCGGGGACGACGAGCCCGGTGCTCGTGCGCTCGTGCGGAGTGCTGCCGATGACATGTTCCGGCTCGGGACGTCCGAGGCCGTGCGGGAAGCGGTGACGCTGCGGCGTACGGTGCGCGAGTTCAGCGACGAGCCGGTGGATCCGGGGGCGGTGCGGCGCGCTGTGGCGGCTGCCGTCACCGCGCCCGCGCCTCATCACACGACGCCGTGGCGGTTCGTGCTGCTGGAGTCCGCCGGGTCGCGGACCCGGTTGCTCGACGCGATGCGGGACGCGTGGGTCGAGGACCTGCGGCGCGACGGGAAGAGCGAGGAGTCGATCGCGAAGCGGGTGCGGCGCGGGGATGTGCTGCGCAACGCGCCGTATCTGGTGGTGCCGTGTCTGGTGATGGACGGCTCCCATACGTACGGGGACGAGCGCCGCGACACCGCGGAGCGCGAGATGTTCGTGGTCGCGGCGGGGGCCGGTGTGCAGAACTTCCTGGTGGCGCTGGCGGGTGAGCGGCTGGGGTCGGCGTGGGTGTCCTCGACGATGTTCTGCCGGCCGGTGGTGCGGGAGGTGCTCTCGCTGCCGTCGTCCTGGGATCCGTTGGGGGCGGTGGCTGTGGGGCATGCGGTGGGGGTGCCTCGGGAGCGGGCTGGGCGGGATGCGGAGGCGTTTCTCACCGTGCGGTGAGGGGCCCCTGGCGGGGCGGGGTGCGGGGTGCGGGCGGGGGGCTGCGCGGGCCTTTTCCCCTACCCGCCCCTTCCCGAAACCGGGGCTCCGCCCCGGGCCCCCCTTTGTCCTCAAGCGCCGGACGGGCTGGGTTCGGGGCTCCGCTCCTCAAACGCCGGAGGGGCTGGAAATGGCCGGACGGGGTGGGACAGCGCAGGCCGGACCGGCGGGCTGAAGTTGCTACAGGTTCACGATGTTGCCCGGGGTCATTCTCGGGGCTCGGCGTTTTGGGGTGTGGCCCGATAGCAGGATCAGGCGGGTCGCTCGGTGGCGTTGGCCCTCGTACGGGGTCAGGAGGGTCAGCATCTCCTCGTCGTCCGCGTCGCGGTTGTCCGCCAGGGCGTGGCCCACGATGCCCGGGAGGTGCAGGTCGCCGACCGTGACCGCGTCCGGGGCGCCGTTCGAGCGCTGAAGGGTCTCCGCCGAGGTCCAGGGGCCGATCCCCGGGATGAGTTGCAGGCGGGCCTGAGCCTCGGGGAGGTTCATCGTCGCCGCCTCCTCCAGGCGGCGGGCCACCCGGACCGCCCGCATGATCGTGGACGAGCGTTTGGCGTCGACGTTCGCCTTGTGCCACTCCCAGGACGGGATCATCGCCCAGCCGCGCGGGTCCGGCATGACGTGCAGGCCCAGTTCGGCCGTGGGTCCGGGGGCCGGGGTTCCGTGACGGCGGACCAGGTGGCGCCAGGCGCGGTACGCCTCGTCCGTGGTGACCTTCTGCTCCAGGATCGACGGGATCAGCGATTCCATCACCAGTCCCGTGCGCAGCAGGCGCAGGCCCGGGCGGCGGTGCCGGGTCAGGGCGAGCAGGCGGTGGCGGGGAACGAACGCCTCCGGGTCGTCCTCCGCGCCCAGAAGGGCCGGGAGCCCGTCCAGCAGCCAGTTCGCGCCGGGGCCCCAGGCCGTCGCCGCGATCCGGTCGCCGCGCGCCGCGACGCGCAGGGTGCCGGGGCCTTCCGGCGTGCGGGTCGCCCGCCAGAACGTACCGTCCGCGACCATGCGGAACGTGGGGTCCGCCGGGCCCCGGCGCAGCGGGCCCAGCACCAGGCGCAGGTCCAGGGGGCCCGGTGGGATCCACTCACGGCTCAGCGGCGGGCCGTCGGGCGAGGAGGGGGAGGAGGAGCAGGGGGAGGGGGACGGAGGTGTCGGGCGCACCGGGCCCG
Source organism: Streptomyces sp. NPDC058576 (assembly GCF_042718715.1). NCBI lineage: Bacteria > Bacillati > Actinomycetota > Actinomycetes > Kitasatosporales > Streptomycetaceae > Streptomyces > Streptomyces sp. NPDC058576. The sequence goes on from NZ_JBHXPF010000050.1 coordinate 23,457, forward strand.
CAGCGGCCTGGGACGCGGCAGCTGGCTGTGGCGCGGCAACCTGCTGGGGCGCGGCTGCCTGTTCGGGCGCGGCAACCTGTTCGGGCGCGGCACCTTGCTGGGGCGCAACAGCCTGCTCGGGCAGTGACGCTCGGGCGGAGCGCGGGGCGAATCGTCCTGCCACGGGTGGGCCTCGGTGTTCCTGGTACGTGCGGAGGTCGGATCCTCCGAGGGTACGGGTACGGGTCGGCTACTGGTCCGAGGAGAAGCGGACCGCGGCGTCCGGCAGGGTCGCCCCGCACCAGATCCTGATCCCGTCGCGCAGCTCGTTGTCCGCGCCCACGTGCGCCCCGTCACCGATCACCGCGCCCGCCAGGACCGTACGGCTGCCGACCCTCGCGCCCGCCCCGACCAGGGAGTCCGTGATGACCGCGCCCGCCTCGACGACCGCGCCTTCCAGGATCGTCGAGCCCTCTATCCGCGCGCCCGCGCCGATCGCCGCGCCGGCGCCGACCACCGTGCCGCCGGTGAGCTTGGCGTCCGGGGCCACGGAGGCGGTCGGCAGGACCAGGCGGTCGCCGCAGCGGCCGGGGACCGCCGGGGACGGGGCGCGGCCGAGCACGAGGTCGGCGGAGCCGCGGACGAAGGCCCCCGGGGTGCCGAGGTCCAGCCAGTACGTGGAGTCGACCATGCCCTGAAGGTGGGCGCCGGAGGCGAGCAGGCCGGGGAAGGTCTCGCGTTCGACGGAGACCGGCCGGCCGGCCGGGATCGAGTCGATGACCGAGCGCCGGAAGATGTACGCCCCGGCGTTGATCTGGTCGGTGACGATCTCTTCCGGCGTCTGCGGCTTCTCCAGGAAGGCCGTGACCCGGCCCGTCGCGTCGGTCGGCACGAGGCCGAAGGCGCGGGGGTCCTCGACCCGGGTCAGATGGAGGGAGACATCCGCGCCGGAGGCGGTGTGCGAGGTGACCAGGGCCCGGATGTCGAGCCCGGTCAGGATGTCGCCGTTGAAGATCAGGACCGGTTCGTCCGGTCCCGAGGACAGCTTCGGCGCGACGTTGCGGATGGCTCCGCCGGTGCCGAGCGGCTCCTGCTCGGTGACGTACTCGATGTGCAGGCCGAGCGAGGAGCCGTCGCCGAAGTACGGCTCGAAGACCTCGGCCAGGTAGGACGTGGCGAGCACGATGTGCTCCACCCCGGCCGCCCTGGCCCGCGCCAGCTGGTGGGTGAGGAAGGGGACACCCGCGGCCGGGACCATCGGCTTCGGGGTGTGCACCGTGAGCGGGCGCAGTCGGGTGCCTTTGCCACCGACCAGGAGAATCGCTTCTTTTGCCTCTGTCACAGCACCGTCTCTGCTTCCTGCTGGGGCCTGGCCTCGTATGTGACTGGTCAGTTAAGCAGACCGGTCGGCCTCGCTCCGGTCAGCGGCCCTGCAGTTTGGCGGAGCTGGTCCTGGCCTTGCCGAGCTTCTTGTAAAGACGCGCTCCGGGGCATTCGGTTGCGAAACCGTCCCGATGGCCCGAGATGACGTTCATCTTGACCTTCACGCCCGCTTTGTACTTGTTGCTGCCGCCGGAGACGAGCGTCACCTTCCCCTTGGGGTTGGCCCCGAACAGTCCGAGCTTCCAGGCGGTGAGCCTGGAGACGGCGGTCACCGCGGCGGCGGGCGGGTTGGTGGAGGAGTAGGAGCCGAGGACCGCGATCCCCATGGTGTTGGTGTTGAAGCCCAGGGTGTGCGCTCCCAGGACCGCCTTCGAGACGCCGCCGGCCCGGCCCTCGTAGATGTTTCCGCACTTGTCGACGGCGAAGTTGTAGCCGAAGTCGCGCCAGCCGCTGCTCTTGACGTGGTAGCGGTAGATGGAGCGGAGCACCGAGGGGGCCTGCTTGCAGGTGTAGTTGTTCCCGGTCGCGCTGTGGTGCACGAAGGCGGCCTTGACGGTCTTGGTGTACGCGAAGTTGCGCTCGCGGAGCTTCTCGTCCGCGCCCCAGCCCTTGCGGGTGATGATCTTCGGCCGGGGTCCGATGTACGGCTTCGCCCCGGGCGCGACGTTCGCCGCCTCCTCCGTCTGCGCCTTGGTCAGCGCGGGGATGACGGACGCGCCGAGCGGTGCCAGTTCCGCGTTGACGGCCGAGGCGGCCGCGGACTCGGCCGTGAGCGCCTCCGGCACGACCGCCGTCGTCGTGGGCGGGGTCGGGTTGACGGCGAACGTCGCCGCGGTGGCGGTCCGGCCGACGGGGGCGGCGCGGACGGGCTCGGCGGCCGGTTCCGCGGCGGGGCCGGGTGCGGGGTCCGGGCCGGGGTCGACGAGTTCGAGGCGCAGCCCGTCGGGGAGCGGTGCGGCTTCGGAGCGGTTCCGCGGATCGGCCGGCTCCGGCTGTACGCGTACCTCCACGCCGTCCGACGCGCCGACCCAGAGGGGGGCGGTCGCGCCGCGCACGGCACCGGACGTGCGCTCGTCGCTGCCGAGGTCGGCGGCGTGTTCGGCGTTGTGGGTCTCGACGTCCTGCCAGGGGGACCAGCTCGTGCCGCCGGCCGCGCGGGTGCGGACCTGGACCGTGCCGTTAAGTTCGGCCTCGGCGTCGTCCCAGACGACGCCCACCAGGGAGAACGGCCGGGCGGTCCGGCGCTCCAGCCCCTGGCCGGACGCTGTCGGGGCCAGGGACCGGTCGGACGGTGCGGCGAGGGGTTCCAGGGGCAGGGACTGCGTCGAGCCCGCGGCCTCGGCGGCACGGGATTCGGCCGGGGGGAACGCGGCGGCCCGCACCGAGGGCGGGCCGGCCCCGGGTGACTCGGGGGCCAGAGAAGGCGGGCGGGCCGAGGCGGAGGGCGCGGCCGGGGCGGACAGGGCGGGGGCGGCGAGCGGCAGAGTGAGGGCCGCCGCGCAGGTGACGCCGACTGAGGTGACCAATAGTGCACGCATACGGATGATCGTTGCCATACTGTGACGAGTCCGGCTACCCGGGCATCGACCCCGACATGACGCACCGTCTGCCGAACCGGTGTACGTGACACCCGTTCAGCCCGCCCCGCACCGCGTCCCCGCGTACGCTTGCGCGGATGAACTCCAGCGACCGCACCCCCGCCGACCTGCTGCGATCCGCCCTCGCCGCGGACCCGGCCCGCCCCCTGGTCACCTTCTACGACGACGCCACCGGAGAACGCGTCGAACTGTCGGTGGCCACCTTCGCCAATTGGGTGGCCAAGACCGCCAATCTGCTCCAGGGCGACCTCGGCGCCGAGCCCGGCGACCGGCTCGCCCTGCTGCTTCCCGCGCACTGGCAGTCCGCGGCCTGGCTGCTCGCCTGCTCCTCCGTCGGGGTCGTCGCCGATGTCCAGGGCGACCCGGCCGCCGCCGACCTCGTCGTGACCGGCCCGGACACCCTGGAGCGGGCGCGGGCCTGCCGGGGCGAGCGCGTCGCCCTCGCCCTGCGTCCGCTGGGCGGCCGGTTCCCGCAGACGCCCGAGGGGTTCTCCGACTACGCCGTGGAGGTGCCGAGCCAGGGCGACCGCTTCGCACCTTTCGCTCCGGTGGACCCCGAGGAGCCCGCGCTGGCCGTCGGCGGGATCGAGCTGACGGGAGCGCAGCTCGTCGCCCGGGCTCGCGAGGACGCCGGCGCCCTCGGGCTCGTACCGGGGTCCCGGCTGCTCACCGGGCGTACGTACGACACCTGGGAAGGGCTGAGCGCCGGACTCTTCGCGCCCCTGGCGGCCGGCGGGTCCGTGGTGCTGTGCCGCCATCTCGGACAGCTCGACGCGGACGGTCTCGCCCAGCGGACCGAGAGTGAGCGGGTCACCAACACCGCGGTATGACAAGCGCCCTGAGGTCCACTCGTCCGGCCCACAGCGGGCCGAGTCCTCGGTAATCGGCACCGGAGCGGGTAGATGATCGAGCGGTACAGACCACTCTCCTGGCCGTGCACAACCAAGCGTGAGTTTCAGCCGTCTACTCCTGCGACCGGCGGCCCCTCACGCCGCCGAACGTGAAGGATGGACGCAGACGTGACCGACAGTGCTGGCCCGCCGTCCGACCCGGACCACCCGGCCGGGGACAAGCCGCAGGGCAGGTCGCAGGAAGAGTCCGGGCCCGAGAGCGTGACCCCCGAGGGCGGGGCCCCCGGCGACGGGGCCCCGCAGGACGGTCCCGCGCAGGACGATGCCCGGCGGGAGGAGACCCCGGCCACCGACGAGCCCGACAAGCCCGAGACCGGCAAGGCAGAGACCGGCAGAGCCGAGACCCGCAAAGCCGAGAGCGCCGAGGGCGAGGCCGACGAGCGCAAGGCCGCGGCAGACGAGGCCGAGGTCGAAGGCTCGGGCGCCCCCGGCGAGGGTGCCAAGAGCGGCGCGGGCGTGCAGACCTGGGCCGACCGGCCCAAGAACGGCATCGTCGCCGCGCGCAGGGGCCACTGGCTGCGCTGGACCGCGCTCGCCGCCTCGTTCCTCGTGCTGGTCGCCGCGGGGGTCGGCTGGTGGATGTACAAGAAGCTCGACGGGAACATCACCACCGACACGAGCGCCGCCGCCGAGCTCAAGGCGTACGAGAAGGAACGCCCGACCCCGATCGTCATGGACGCCCAGAACATCCTGCTCATCGGGTCCGACAGCCGGTCCGGGGACAATCGCAGGTACGGGCGGGACGACGGCGGCAGCCAGCGCTCCGACACCACGATCCTGCTGCACCTCGCGGCGGACCGGAAGAGCGCGACGGCCGTGTCCCTCCCCCGCGACCTGATGGTGGAGATCCCCAGCTGCCGCACCGGGGACGACAAGAAGTCGCGGGAGCAGTTCACCCAGTTCAACACGGCGTTCGAGCTCGGCGGCACCGCCTGCACGATCCGGACCGTGGAGCGGATGACCGGCATCCGCGTCGATCACCACATGGTCGTCGACTTCAACGGTTTCAAGGACATGGTCGACGCCGTGGACGGGGTCGACATCTGCCTCAAGGAGCCGATCGACGACAAGGACGCGCGCCTGGAGCTCCCGGCGGGCCGGCAGACGCTGAACGGCGAGGAGGCGCTCGGCTACGTACGGGCGCGCAAGACCCTCGGCAACGGCAGCGACACCGAACGCATGGAGCGCCAGCAGCAGTTCCTCGGCGCTCTCGTGAACAAGATGCAGAGCAACGGCGTCCTGCTCAACCCGACACGGCTCTACCCGGTGCTGGACGCGGCGACGAAGTCGCTGACCACCGACCCGGGGCTGGACTCGCTGCGCGACCTGTACGACCTGGTACGCGGGATGCGCAACGTACCGACCGAGCAGGTGCAGTTCCTGACCGTGCCCCGGCAGCCGTACCGAAACAATGCGAACCGGGATGAACTCGTCGAACCGGACGCGGGTGACCTGTTCAAGCAACTCCGCGAGGACAAGCCCGTCGCCGTGGTACCGGCAGATGAACTCCAAGAGGCACAACAGGACGGGGAAAGCGGACAGGACGGGAAGCCGGACGACGCCGGATCCGAAAGCCCGACGCCCACACCCACCTATTCGGGTTCGAGTGCGGCGGACGACCTGTGCAAGCAGTAAAGCAATTGCCAAGACACAGAACACAATCGACGCGTAATGGGAAGTATGCCCGGTTGTAAGGGGCGTGGAATGTGTCACGCACGTCGCTCGACGCGGAATCGGCCGGATAGTGTGACGCGATCCGGTGCTTCCGGCCGTCAGGTCGTGCACTGCTGGAGCGAAGGAACGAGCGCCTTGCCGGGGGAGGGCGCCTCGCGTGGCACCGACGGAGGACGCAGGCAACCGTGGACGCGCACAGTCGTGGACGGGCGGACGATATCGACCCCGCCGACCAGTGGGTACTCAACCCGCATACCGGTAATTACGAATTGCGACTGGATCACTCCGCTGGGGAGTCGAGCAGCCCTTCGCGTACGGCTACGGCCGAGGGAACCGGTCGGCGGGACGGCTCCCGGACCGGCTCGTCCCGCGAGGGTTCGGGACGCCGCGGGACCGGTTCACGCGGGGGCGCCCAGGACGGGCCCCGCCGCGAGGTGCCCGGTCAGCGCAGCCGCCGCAGCTCCCAGGGAGGGCGCGGGGCCGTCGAGCCGCCCGCGACCGGCCGCCGGAAGCGCAAGCCCAAGAAGTCGCGCAAGAAGAAGGCGCTGCTGTGGACGGGCGGCGTGATGGCGTTCGTCGTGGTGGGCACCTCGCTCGGTGCGTACGTCGTGTACCAGAAGCTCAACGGCAACATCGACTCGATCGACATCGGCGACCAGGGCAACAAGAACGTCCTCAGCGACGGCCCGATGAACATCCTGGTCATCGGCACCGACAAGCGCACCGGCAAGGGCAACGAGGGGTACGGCGACAAGGGCAGCGCGGGCCACGCCGACACCACCATCCTGTTCCACGTCTCCGAGGACCGGACCAACGCGACGGCGATGAGCATCCCGCGCGACCTGAAGACCGAGATCCCCGAGTGCGAGACGAAGAAGCCGGACGGCACCTCCACGATCATCCCCGGCACCCCGGACGAACGCTTCAACACCAGCCTCGGCCAGAACGACCGTAATCCCGGCTGCACCATGAAGACGGTCGAGAACATCACCGGCATCAAGCCCGACCACTTCATGATGGTCGACTTCAACGCGGTCAAGGAGCTGACCACGGCGGTCGGCGGCGTCGAGGTCTGCATGGCCAAGCCGGTCGACGACCCGAAGTCCCGTCTGAAGCTGCCGCAGGGCAAGTCGAAGGTGCAGGGCGAGCAGGCCCTGGCCCTCCTGCGTACCCGGCACAGCTTCGGCAACGAGAGCGACCTCGACCGGATCAAGGTGCAGCAGCAGTTCCTCGCCTCGATGATCCGCGAGATGAAGTCGAGCGACACCCTGACCAACCCGAAGAAGCTCTACACGCTGGCCGACGCGGCCACCAACGCACTGACCGTCGACACGGGCATCGGCGACGCGAAGAAGCTGATGACACTGGCCCAGGAGATCGGCAAGGTCGACACGAAGAACGTCACCTTCCTCACGATGCCGGTCATCGACAACCCGGCCGAGCCGAAGCCCATCACCGTGGTCGTGGACCCGGTCAAGGGCGAGCAGCTGTTCGCGATGATGCGCTCCGACACCTCGCTGACCGAGGTGAAGCAGAAGGAGAAGGCCGCCAAGGGCAAGCAGGCCGCCCTGCTCAAGGGCCCGAAGGCCGAGCCCGCCGACGTACGGGTGGACGTCCTCAACGGCGGCAATCTCCCCGGTGCGGCCGGGTCGACCGTCACCTGGCTCCAGAACGAGCAGGGGGTGCTGAAGTCGACCAACAAGGCCAACGCACCCGAGAAGATCGAGAAGACGACGCTGGAGTACGCGCCCAACCAGGCCGATCAGGCCCGGGCGCTCGCCGAGATGATGGGGCTTCCCGCAACGGCCATGAAGCAGGGCACCGCCGACGCCGAGGGTCTTGAGGCGATGGTGCTCACGCTGGGGGCGGACTTCAAGGGCGCGGGCCAGCTCATCACCGGACCGGCGAAGGCTCCGGAAGGCGTCGAGCAGTCGAGTGCCGACAAGGCGGTATGCGCCAAGTGACACCGGGTCACCGGGCCGCAGCGGAAATCTGAACAGCATGGGGGGTCCGGTGGGACGGAGCAGCATGTCCGGGGAGGGGACGCGGTCACGTGTCCGCCGCTCCGATCGGGTCGACCGCGACGCGAGCACGCAGGAGGCCGACAGCGGCGGGCCGGGGAGCGCTGAGGGGGCGCCGGGGGGCCGCCGTCGGGAGAAGAAGGGCAGGCGCGGCGGCGGGGGCGGTGCCCAGGGCCGCAGCAGCCGCCGTGCGCCCAAGAGCGCCAAGCGGCGCGTACTGCGCTGGAGCGCCTGCGTCCTCGCCGTGCTGATACTCGGCACCGGCGGCGCCGGTTACCTCTACTACGAGTACCTCAACAGCAACATCAAGAAAGAGGATCTGACCCTCGGCGACAAGCAGATGGCCGATCACAAGGCCAACGCCGCCGGGCAGACCCCGCTCAACATCCTGCTCATCGGTTCCGACGCCCGGGACTCCAAGGCCAACCAGAAGCTGGGCGGCGCGAAGGAGACCTTCGGGGCCCCGCCGCTCGCCGATGTGCAGATGCTGCTCCACCTCTCCGCGGACCGTAGCAACCTGTCCGTCATCAGCATGCCGCGCGACACCATGCTGAAGATGCCCAAGTGCACAGCCCCCGACGGCGAGGTCTTCCCGGCCAGCACCGGGGACGTGCAGACCAACGAGAGCCTGGGGCGCGGCGGTCCGGGGTGCACGGTGGCCACCTGGTACGAGCTGACCGGCATCCGCATCGACCACTTCATGATGATCGACTTCGCGGGTGTGGTGTCGATGGCCGACGCGATCGGCGGTGTCCCCGTCTGCGTCGACGCCAACATCGAATCCCGCGGCCGGGACGGCAAGGGCTCCGGGCTGAAGCTGGAGAAGGGCACCACGTCCATCCAGGGTGAACAGGCCCTCCAGTGGCTGCGCACCCGGTACGGCTTCGAGGACAACACCGACCTGGGGCGGGCGAAGGCCCAGCACCAGTACATGAACTCGATGGTGCGTCAGCTGCGCAAGGGCACCAAGCTCACCGACCCGGCGAAGCTGATGAACCTCGCCGAGGCGGCCACCGCCGCGCTGACCGTCGACAAGGGCCTGGACACGGTCAAGAAGCTCTACGACCTGGCCGAGGAGTTCAAGAAGGTCCCGACGAAGCGCATCACGATGTCGACGATGCCCAACGTGTACGGCACCGGCTCGAACAACGGCCGGGTCTACCCGAAGGCCGGCGACGCCGAGCAGTTGTTCCGGATGGTGCGGGACGACGTACCGCTGGACGGCAAGTCCTCCAAGCGGAAGAAGCCGGAGGAGCCCAAGGACCCGTCCGCGCCGGTCGGCGAGATCGCCGTCTCCGTACGGAACGGAACCGCCACCGACGCGCTCGGACCGGCCTCGGGGCGTGCCGGTGACGTGGCCGACCAGCTGAAGAACGCGGGCTTCGGGCGGACCACCATCGACTCGGGCAACGTGACGGGGGCGACGCGGACCGGGATCCTGTATCCGAGCGCGGATCTGGAGGGCGACGCGCAGGCGGTCGCCAAGGCGCTCGGGGTTCCGCTGGCGCAGGTGAAGAGGTCCACCGACGTCTCGGGGATCTCGCTCGCGGTGGGCGCGGACTGGCGCGAGGACGGGGCCTATCCGGTGTCCAAGGGCACGGAGAAGACCCCGGAGTCGGCGGGGGCCCTCAACGGCGAGGAAGAGGGGGCCTGCATGAAGGTCAACCCGAACTACAGCTGGTGACGCCGTAGCGGACCGTGCACGGGAGAAGGGCCCCACCGCCGAGCGGTGGGGTCCTTCGTGCTTCGTGCTGTGCACTTCATGCTGTGTGCTTCGTGCTTCGTGCTTCGTGCTTGTGCGGGACCGGTCGGTCGGCTCAGACGGTCTCGGTGCTGCCGGTCATCGCCGGGCGGCGGCTCGCGATGACCCGCTTGGCCAGGGACCGGGGGCTGGTGAGGAAGCCGAAGCCCCAGCACATGTGCATGGTCGCCAGCGCCACCGGGATCTGGGCGCGGGCCTTCAGCGAGAGGCCCTTGCCGGCGGGCAGCGACCCGGCGACGATCGCGGCGACGTAACCGCCGGGGACGACCAGCGCCCACGGGGTGACGGCCGCGCCCAGGACCAGACCCGCCGCGATGGCGACGACGGCGGTCGGCGGGGCCAGGTAGCGGAGGTTGATCGAGCCGGCGTGGTAGCGGGCGACGACGTGCCGCCAGCGGCCGTAGTCCTTGTACTGCTTGGCGAGCGCCTTCACCGTGGGGCGCGGGCGGTACTGGACCTTCAGCTCGGGCGAGAACCAGATCAGCCCGCCGGCCTCGCGGATGCGGAAGTTCAGCTCCCAGTCCTGGGCGCGGATGAACTCGACGTTGTAGCCGTCGGCCCGCTCCAGGGCCTCGCGCCGGAAGACGCCCAGGTAGACGGTCTCGGCCGGGCCCGCCTGGCCGCCGGTGTGGAAGGCCGCGTTGCCGACGCCGATCTTCGAGGTCATCGCGGCGGCGACGGCCTCCTCCCAGGCGTTCTCGCCCTCGGCGTGCATGATGCCGCCGACGTTCTGCGCGCCGGTCTCCTCCAGGAGGCGGACGGCGGTCGCGATGTAGTTCGGCGAGAGCATGCCGTGGCCGTCGACGCGGACGACGACCGGGTGGCGGGAGGCCTTGATCGCCGCGTTGAGGGCGGCGGGGGTGCGGCCGGTGGGGTTGGGCACCGTGTGGACCCGGGGGTCCTCGGCGACCAGCTCGGCGGCGATCTCGTCCGTCCGGTCGGCGGAGGGGCCGAGCGCGATCACGACCTCCATCTCACCGGCGTACTCCTGCTCCAGGATGTGCCGGACCGAGTTCCTGAGATGACGTTCCTCGTTGAGCACCGGCATGATCACGGAGACGGCGGGGTACTGCGCGGCAGACATGTGGTCCTCGGGGGGTCCTCGGGGGCGCCGGGGGTTCCGCACCGCAGGCGGCGGGCGCCCCGGGAGGTGGCGTTATTCGGCCGCCACGTTACCGCGAATGGGGGACACCGGTGCGCGCCGCCGGGTCGCGGGCCGGGGCGGAGATCGTATGGGCCTACCGTGCGATGGTCCCCTTGCGCCGCAGAGGTGTCTCTCCCGCACCCCGGAGGTGTCTCCCCCCGTGCCCACGCCGCAGCGACCGCAGCGCCCGCCGCACCCCCGCACCACTCCCCCGCGCCGGCGTCCGCCGCAGGGCGCGCGACCGGTCCGCCGCCGCAAGCAGGACGAGCGGCCGCGCTGGGGCATGCGGGTGGCCACCGGTCTGTCGGTGCTGGTGCTGGGGGCAGGTGGGATCGGTCACGCGGTGGTGAGCAGTCTGGAGGGCGGGATCGGCCGGGTCGATCCGTTCAAGGACATGAAGAACCGCCCCCAGGGGGGCCACGGCACGAATCTGCTGCTCGTCGGGACCGACGGCCGGGACACGATCACCAAGGCCGAGAAGCAGAAGTACAGGCTGGGCGGCGCGCCCTGCCACTGCACCGACACGGTCATGCTGGTCCATCTGTCGGCCGACCGGCAGCGGGCGAGCGTGGTCAGCCTCCCCCGGGACAGTTACGCCGAGATGCCCGCCCACACCGACCGCACCACGGGCAAGCACCACGAGAGCCACCCGGTGAAGCTGAACGCCGCGTACGCGGAGGGCGGGCCCACGCTGACCGTGCGGACCGTCGAGAACATGACCGGGGTCAAGGTCGACCACTATCTGGAGGTCGACTTCACCAGCTTCATGAAGACGGTGGACGCGGTGGGCGGGGTGAAGATCTGCACGGCGCGGCCGATGAAGGACTCGTACACCGGTCTGGACCTGCCCGCGGGCACCCATGAGCTGGACGGCGGCCAGGCGTTGCAGTACGTGCGCTCCCGCCATGTGGACGTGGCCTCCGACCTGGGCCGGATGCAACGCCAGCAGAAGTTCATGGCGGCGCTGATCAAGCAGGCGACGAGCAGCGGGGTGCTGCTGAACCCGGTGAAGTTCCGGCAGGTCTCGGCCTCGGCGCTCGGCTCGGTCCGGGCCGACGAAGGCTTCGGTACGGAGCAGATGCTGGCGCTCGGCAAGGCGATGAAGGACTTCGGACCGGCCTCGTCGGAGTTCGCGTCCGTGCCCATCGGCGACCCCAGCTTCCCCGTCAAGGGCATCGGCTCGACGGTGAAGTGGGACGCGAAGAAGGCGAAGAAGCTGTTCCAGGCCCTGCGCGAGGACAAGCCGCTGGCCCCGGCGAAGCCGAAGCCCGCGGCCGGCGCGGAGAAGCAGGGCCCGGGCACGCTGGTGGACGTGGCGCCGAAGGAGGTCCGGGTGCAGGTCTACAACGGGACCCCGAAGGACGGTCTCGGCGGGACCGTGGACGCGGCGCTGCGGGCGACCGGGTTCACCACCACCGAGGCCCCGCTCAACGGGGAGGTGCGGGAGCTGAAGCGGACGCTCGTGGAGTACGACCCGCGCTGGGACCGGTCGGCGAAGTCCCTGGCCACCGCCCTGCCCGGGAGCGAGCTCAAGGCGGTGAAGGGCCAGGGCCCGCAGATGAAGGTGACGGTGGGCTCGGACTTCACGAAGGTGCAGCGGGTGAAGGCGGAGAGCCGGCAGACGGGCGAGTTCTCCACGGTGACGGGCGACGAGGTGGTGTGCCCGTGACCCGTTGACGGGTGCGGGCGGGCCGCGCGCCGAGCGGGTGTCTCAGTCGTCGATGCCGTCGGCGGCGCGCTTCTCGCGCAGTTCCTTGATGGCGCGGCGGCGGGCGAGCCGGTGGGTGCGCCGAATCTGCGCCTCCTGGTAGCGCCGGTTGTCCCGCTCGGTCTCGGGCATCACCGGCGGTACGCGGCGGGGCTTGCCGTCCCCGTCGACGGCGGCGAAGACCAGATAGGCACTGCCGACCTGCTGGGCGGGGGTCGACTCGTTCCAGCGCTCCGCCATCACGCGGACGCCGACCTCCATCGAGGAGCGGCCGGTCCAGTTGACCTGGGCCTTCACATGGACGAGGTCACCGACGCGGACCGGCTCCAGGAAGACCATCTCGTCCATCGACGCGGTCACGGCGGGCCCGCCGGAGTGGCGGCCGGCCACCGCGCCCGCGGCGTCGTCGACCAGTTTCATGATCACGCCACCGTGCACCGTGCCGAGGAGGTTGGTGTCGCTGCCGGTCATGATGTGGCTGAGGGTGGTCCGGGACGCCGAGGTCGGCTTGCCCGGAATCTCACCCTGCGGCCGGTTGGCCGGATCTGTTACGCCAGTGGCCTGATCTGTCATACCGTCCACCTTATGCGGGTGCCGTGATCCCGCAGAATGCATCAGGTTCGCAACAGCCCTGGTGCGATTTCCCTTACACCCTGTAATAGCCGTGGGCCGGGACGGCACACTGTTCGGATGAACGATTGGCCCGATCGACGGACCGGCGACCGCAGCGAGCGCTACGGGCGGGGCAGTGCCAGCCCCCAGCCCGAGAGCGCGCGGGCGATGCCGCACATCCAGCGCCGCCCGGCCCAGCCCCGAACACCGCAGAGGCCGCAGGTGCCGCCGCAGAGCCAGGGGTACGACGACCGCTACCAGGACGGCGGCTACGGCAACAGCCCCGACCCCGGCTACGACAGCGGCTACAACACGGGCCAGGTCTACGGATCGGGCAGCGGCGGCTCCGACGGCCGGGGCGGCGGTGGCCGCCGTGGCGGTGGTGACGGAGGTTACGTCCAGGGCCGCCCCGCCCCGGACTGGCGGCGCCGGATCAAGCTCGGCGCGCTGACCCTGGTGGTCGCGCTGCTCGCGGTCTCGATCTCGACGTACTTCTGGGCCGACTCGAACTTGAAGCGCGAGGTGGACCTCTCCAAGGTCATCGAGCGACCGGAGTCCGGCGACGGGACGAACTATTTGATCGTCGGGTCCGACAGCCGCGAGGGCATGTCGGCCGAGGAGAAGAAGCGGCTGCGCACCGGTTCCGCCGAGGGCAAGCGCACCGACTCGATGATGATCCTGCACGACGGCTCCAACGGCCCGACGCTGATCTCGCTGCCCCGCGACTCCAACGTCGAGATCCCGTCCTTCAAGGGGTCCGATTCCGGGAAGATGTTCCAGGGCACCGGCCGGCAGGTGAAGCTGAACGCGGCGTACGCCGAGGACGGCCCCGAACTCCTCGTCCGCACGGTCGAGTTCAACACCGGTCTGCACATCGACCACTACGTCGAGATCGGCTTCGGCGGCTTCGCGAAGATCGTGGACGCGATCGGCGGGGTCGAGCTGGACATCCCGAAGGCCTTCAAGGACAAGAAGTCCGGGGCCGACTTCCAGGCGGGCAAGCAGACGCTGAACGGCGAGCAGTCCCTCGCCTTCGTCCGTACCCGCTACGCGTTCGCGGGCAGTGACCTGGACCGTACGAAGAACCAGCAGAAGTTCCTCGCGGCGCTGGCGAGCCAGACGGCGACCCCGTCCACGATCATCAACCCGTTCAAGCTGTACCCGACGATGGGCGCGGGCCTGGACACGCTGATCGTGGACAAGGACATGTCGCTCTGGGCGCTGGGCAACATGTTCTTCGCGATGAAGGGCGTCACCGGCGGCGAGGGTACGTCGATGAACATGCCGATCTCGGGCAGCGCGAACGGCAACCTGGTGTGGGACAAGGCGAAGGTGAAGCAGCTCGTGGAGCAGCTGAACAACGACGAGAAGGTCACGGTCAAGGGCAACTGAAGCCGTAGACAGAGCCGTTGAGGGGCGCCGGGCTGTTGCCCGGCGCCCTTTCGTCATCCGTCGCCTGTCGCCCTTCGCCCGGGGTCGCTACGTGCCGTAGCTGATGTTCCCGTGCTCGTCCCTGACCGGGTCGGGGCGCGGCACGATCCGGCGAGAGCCTGCCGGATCGTGACCGACCGCGACCCGGCGGGCCACGACATCAAGTACTTAAAGAACCAGGAGAAATTACCCAACCCCACCCCACCTGATCCCGGTGGTCAGCTGCGGGAGGGCTGATCACTCGCACGAGTGAAGTTGGCTAACTGGGCTGGATTCTGGCCCGGTTGGCAGGCATATGCTCGCGCTGACCAACACCCAGACATGAGACGGCCCCCGCCGGGACGGCAATCCCGAGCGAGGACCTGACCACCAAGGAAGAAGACAGCTTCCCGATGGATACCCAGCACCATAACGCCCTGACCCATGCCCTGGCCGGGATTCCCGGGCCCGTACCGCCCTCCGGCGTGATCCACCTCGCGGTCCCGCACACGAGCCGGTTCACGGTCGTCGGCAACCACCTCGCCCAGCACGCCGAGCTGTCCCTCGTCGCGATCGGGATCGGCGTCCACATCCAGTCCCTGCCCGCCGGAGCGCCGGTCGGCATCAAGGCGCTCGCGGCCCGCTTCCCCGAGGGCGAGGCAAGAATCGGGTGCGCCCTGCGCGAGCTGGAGGCCCACGGCTACCTGCACCGCACCCGCGTGAGGCTGGCGAACGGCCGGCTGGTCACCCGCACGGTGTTCTGCAACCAGCCGGGGGCGGTGCCCGTTGTGCCTGCCGCGCCGCCCAGCCGTGCCCCCGCGCCCGCCGTCGTACGGGGGCCCGTCCAGGTACCGGAGCCCGCACCCGTACCGGAGCCCATCTGCGTACCCGAGCCCACCTCCGCACCCGCAGCCCCGCACCCCCCGGTCCGCTTACCGTCGCGCACCGCGCCCAAGCAGCCGCGCCGGCCGCTCCCCCACCCGCACGCGCTCACCACGGAGTTGAGGCAGACCTCCTCCGCGCTCCTCGCCGACCTGCGGCGTCACGCGGAAGGGCTGGTGCTGTCGGAGGAGGACGTCGAGGAGCTGGTTCCCGGGGTGGCCGCCTGGCTGGAGCGCGACGCGACCACCGACGCGATCCGCCGCGCGCTCACAACCGACCTCCCGCGCCCGCTGAACCACCCGGCAAGGCTCCTCAGGCACCGCCTCACGGCCCTCCTGCCGCCCCCGCTCCCCGGCATCCACGACCTCGCGCCGCCCCGCCGTGCGCCGGTCACCCCGTTCCAGACCTGCGAGGGCTGCGAACGGGCCTTCCGCTCCCACGACCCGGGCCACTGCCGCGACTGCCGGGCCCAGTACTGGGAGGCGGCCTAGCATGAAGGGGACGACCCTTATCCCTGGGCACGATCGAGGAGCGCGCACGATGACCATCGCCCCGGACGACGTACAGCGGGACACAGCCCGCTTTCGAACCATGCGGGACATCGTGGGGCAGATGCGGGAGCGCGTTCCGGGCAAGTTCGAGATCACCAAAGAAGGGATCGTGCACGACATGATGGCTCCGGGACGGCCCCACGAACTCACCGCGGCCCAGGTGAGCCGCCGTCTGGAGAAGGAGATGCCGGACGACGTCCTGGCGCATACGGGGACCCCGGATGTCGAGGTGGAAGCCGAAGGGATCATGCGCCACCCAGACGTCATGGTCATCGCGGTGGCGGACATGGAGGGGGAGGGATCCTTCGACCCCCGCACCCTCATCGCGGTGATCGAGGTCGTTTCCCGGTCCAACCCGGACAACGACTGGGTGAGCAAGATGCGGGACTACCCACTCCTGGGCATTCCGGTCTACGCGATCTTCGACCCGCGCACCGGATCTGGAGCCGTTCTCTCCGACGTCCACCGGACGCCGGACGGACCGCGCTATGCCACCCGTAAGGACTTCCAGTACGGCGAGGACGTCACGATCGCCGAGTGGACCATCTCGACCGACGGTCTGCCGCGATACGCCTGACAGCCTGGCGGCACGCACAACGGTCAGTCGGCGCAGTCGTACCGCTGGGCGAGCCTGGTGGCCACTTCCCGCATCACGGTCGCGTTGTTGCGTGTCGCGGTGTCCGCGTCGACCGGCTTCTCCTCTCCCCGCCTCTCCAGGCGCTCCTCGTCCTGCGAGGGCACGCTGAGCGATGCCGTGATGTACGGAGCGGTCGAGCCCATGCGGGCGGCACAGTCGGCGGGCAACGTGACCTGGGCCCGGTCAGGGAGCGCCCAGCCGGTGAACCCGGGACCGAGAGGGACGGAGTCGTTCTTGCGGCCGGAGTCGCTCCGGGTGTCCTGGACGAGCAGTTGGTAGACGCCGCGGGGGTCGTCGTCGGCGTTGGCACGGAGAACGGAGCACGATCGAAACACCGCGTAGTCCGTGGTCTTCCCCTTGCTCTCCGCCTCGTTCGCGCTGACGTCGCCCCCCTTGCCGTCGTCGATCAGTTCCGCCGTCTCCCGGCTGAGCGCTCCGTGGCACAGGCTCTGCGGCAGCGGCGGCTCATCGCCGTCGGGCCAGACGCTCGCCGTCACGACGGCCACCCCGGCGACACCGAGCACCACGGTCAGCGGCAGCCACTTCTTGTCCATCGGCTACTGTCCCATCCCCTTGTCGGCATGCCCCATGCCGGTCTGGTACCACTGCTCGGCGATCGCCTGGAGGTGATCCTCGTACTCGCCGGGACGTGCGTCCAACTCCTCTTCCGTAAGCACACGCTCCGGCGCCATGCCGCGCAACATGCCGGGGCGGGTGATCCGGCGGAGCTCGGTCAGCGCTGCGCGGGGGCGGCCCACGTGGTTGAGGACGAAGTTGCCGACGACCGCGTCGAACGTGTCGTCCGCGTAGGGCAGTTCGGGAAGCCGAGCGATGTGCGTTCCGACACCGGGCACCGCCCGGCGGGTCGCGGCCGCCATGCCGGGCTCGGCGTCGACCGCGTACGCGGACGCCCCACGCGCGACCGCCTCGGCGCTCACGGTCCCGCTGCCGCAGCCCACGTCGAGGACGCGGCTGCCGGGCCCGACCTCGGCGGCGTCGAGGAGGGCCGCCGCCGGGTGGGCGCAGAGCCGGGCGTAGGTGTCGGCGTACGCCTCGGCTTTGCCCGACCAGATGCGGCGCTCGGCGACGTCGAAGGGGGTGGTCACGGTGGCGGTCACGGCGGTCACCTCGGCCACTTCGGTCGCTTCGGTCGCTTCGGTCACGGCGCGATTCCCTTCGGTTCCAGTTCGGCGAAGTCCTCGTGGAGGGCGTCGAGATGGCGGCCGGTCGGTGCGCCGGCCGCGTCCAGCTCCGCGAGCCGCCAGCCGGGCAGTTGCGCCTCGACCTCGGCGGGGAGCGAGCCGTCCGCCGGGTCCGCCAGGGCGTACAGCACCCCGAACGCTGTCTCCCTCGCGACCTCACGGGCCAGCGCGCCGAGGTCATCGGGGGTGAGCCCGGCCGCCAGGGCCCGGTCGACGGCATCGGCCGCCGCCCCGTCGGCTCGGTAGGCGGCCACCCACTGCCGGGCGGCCGTGCTCCAGGCGTCGACGTCCTGCCAGACCGTCCGCAGGAGGCGGTAGCGGGCGAGCTGCGGCAGCCCCTCCTCCGTCTCGGACTCGGCCCAGTCCCGGGCGTCGGCATCCGCCCCCAGGGCGCTGAAGAGGGCGGTCAGCCTGTCGAGTTCGGTCATGGGGAGGGAGGCTACCGGCCGTGGTCCGGGCGGATAGGCTCGGCCGGACCGATGAGTTTCGGCGGGGCGCGCGGTCAGTACATCCGTAAGCGTGGGTGCCCCACGGGCCGCCCGCACGAGATACCCAGGAGACCCCGATGCGCACCCTGATCAGCACCGCCTTCGTCTCGCTCGACGGCGTCATGGAGGCCCCGGGCGGCGAGCCCGGCTACCGGAACACGGGGTGGACGTTCAAGGACGTGGAGTTCCTGCCGGAGGCGTACGAGATCAAGAGCCGGGAGCAGGAGGAGGCCACGGCCCTGCTGTTGGGCCGGGCCAGTTACGAGGCGTTCAGCCCTGTGTGGCCGGGCATGGAGGAGTTCACGGGGTACAAGGCGATGCCGAAGTACGTCGTCTCCACCCAGCTGGCCGACGGCGACCTGGTGTCCGACTGGGGCGAGACCACGATCCTGCGGTCGCTCGACGAGGTCGCCGCGCTGAAGGAGACCGAGGGCGGCCCGATCATCGTGCACGGCAGCACCGAGCTGAACCGGAACCTCGCGGACGCCGGCCTCGTCGACCGGTACCACCTGCTCGTCTTCCCGCTCCTGCTCGGCGCGGGCAAGCGCCTGTTCAGCACGACGGACAAGGACACGCAGAAGCTGAAGCTGGTCGAGTACGAGGCGTACGCCAACGGCATCCAGAAGAACGTGTTCGACGTCGTCCGCTGAGACGTCGTCCGCTGACGCGTCGGGCCGGTCAGCCGGTGCGTACGCCTCGGAGGACGGTCTCCGCCACGTCGGCGGGCAGGATCCCCGTCGTGTCGACGACCTGAGCCTCCCGGCGGAGCCAGGGAAGCGCCCGCTCGTAGTCGGTGAGGTGGTCCAGGCGCCACTGCCGGGCGTTGGCGCTCTCCGGCGCGACGTCGGTCTCGATGCGGCCGACGAGGGTGTCCCGGTCGGTGTGGAGCAGGAAGTGGTGCACGGGGATACCGGCCCGGGTCAGGCCGTCGTGGATCTCCTGCCAGTACGCCTCGACCAGAACGGTCTGCGTGACCACCAGCGCGCCGCCCACGTGGTCGAGGACCTGTCGTGCGGTCTCCACCACGAGGCCCCGCCAGGGCGGGAAGTCCTGGAAGTCCTTCTCCGGCACTCCCAGGACGTGGCAGAGCATTTCGCCGACCTTCTCGGCGTCGAACAGCCGGGAATCCGGGAGAAGCGAGGTCACCTCCTTGGCGGTGGTGGTCTTGCCCGCGCCGAAGGTTCCGTTCAGCCAGATGATCATCGGTCCACCCTAGGGCCATGCGTGGGTGCCCCGGCAGGTCGCTGATGCCAGACCAACGTGTAGCGCCAGAACAGGCGTCGGCGCAGCCGCGCGCCGGGGAGAACACGGCGGGCGTCACGGACGATCTCGGCGAAGGTCATGGTCGCGGGCCGGGTGGGAGCGGTCATCGAGTCCGGCCGTGGTGTTCGCCGCCCCTTGTTCTTGATCCAGGCCATGGCGATGTTCAGCGGGATCGCGGCAGCGCCGAGGAGGTGATCACCGGGAGACTGCGCGCGGGCGACACCTACGACGACCAGGGTCCCGCCCGGTGCCAGGTGTCGGCGAAGGTGGGTGAGGGCTTCGGAGAACGGCAGGTGGTGGAGGGTGGCGACGCACGTGATGACGTCGTAGGGACCGGGCGGTGTCTCCGTCAGCGCGTCTGCGGCGGTGAACGTCACGGGGACCGCCGGGCCCGTGAGTTCCCGGGCCCTCGCCACGATGGCGCGGTCGGCGTCCAGCCCCTGCACGGTCGTGGCTCGTGTGGCCAGGAGCCGGGCCAGGTCTCCGCTGCCCGATCCGATGTCCAGAGCGCTGTCGAAGCGGCTGGGGACCTGCCGCATGATCCACCGATGGTGGTGAGCGTTATGGTCCCACGGGTGGACGCTGTGGAAGCGGTCGATCGCCTGAAGGACGCGGGTCGTCATGGTCGCCACGGCACGCAGTCCATCATCTCGGGAACGTGACGGCCAGAGGTCGCAAGGACAAGGACAGGGAGCTCGCATGGCAGCGATCCACCGCACCACCATGACCCCCACCAAGCTGGAGCTCATCACCGGCTGGCTGCCGAAGCAGAGCTGGTACCCGGGGACCGCCGGAAAGCCGGACCTGGTCAGGGCCGGCGGGTTCCGGCTGGACGACCCGGAAGGGGCGGTCGGGATCGAGTTCATGGTCGTGGTGGACTCCGCCGGGCCGGAGCCGGTGGCGTATCTGGTGCCGCTGGGCTATCGCGGCGCGGCGCTGGAGGGCGTACCCGACGAGGCGCTGATCGGCACCTCCGAACATGGGGTGCTCGGCACCCGGTGGGTCTACGACGGCGCCCACGACCCCGTGGTGCTGGCGCAGTTGAGCGCCTTGCTGCGGGGCGAGGCGGACCCGCAGCACCAGAGCCTGAGCGGCACCCCCGACCCGACCGTCACCGTGCACGGAGCCGCCACCGGACAAGACCGGGGGATGGACACGCGGATCCAGCGCGTCCTGCGGCAGGCGGAGGCCGAGCAGGGGCCGTCGGGACGGCTCGTCGCCGGATGGACCTGGCCGGACGGCAGGGCTGCGCGGGGGGTGTTCGCGACCGTCACGCCGCAGTAGGCAGGAGGGCACGCGAACGGCCCCCGGCAGGATCACCGGGGGCCGTGAGAAGCGCCGCGCCCAGGGCCGCTACGGCAGGTTGCGCGCCATCACGATGCGCTGGACCTGGTTCGTGCCCTCGTAGATCTGGGTGATCTTGGCGTCGCGCATCATGCGCTCGACCGGGTAGTCCCGCGTGTAGCCGTAGCCGCCGAGCAGCTGGACGGCGTCCGTGGTGACCTCCATGGCGACGTCGGAGGCGAAGCACTTGGCCGCCGCGCCCTGGAAGGTGAGGTCCGCGTCACCGCGCTCCGACTTGGCCGCCGCCGCGTACGTCAGCTGACGCGCGGCCTCCAGCTTCATCGCCATGTCGGCGAGCATGAACTGGATGCCCTGGAAGTCCGCGATCGGCTTGCCGAACTGCTTGCGCTCCTGGACGTACCCCTTGGCGTAGTCCAGCGCGCCCTGGGCGATGCCGAGGGCCTGGGCCGCGATCGTGATGCGGGTGTGGTCCAGGGTCTTCATCGCGGTGGCGAAGCCCGTGCCCTCCTCGCCGATCATGCGGTCCGCTGGGATGCGGACGTTGTCGAGGTAGACCTCGCGGGTCGGGGAGCCCTTGATGCCGAGCTTCTTCTCCGGGGCGCCGAAGGAGACGCCCTCGTCGGACTTCTCGACGACGAACGCCGAGATGCCCTTGGAGCGCTTGGTCGGGTCGGTGACGGCCATGACCGTGTAGAAGTCGGAGACGCCCGCGTTGGTGATCCAGCGCTTCACGCCGTTGAGGACCCAGAAGTCCCCGTCCCGCACGGCCTTCGTCTTCATGCCCGCCGCGTCGGAACCGGCGTCCGGCTCGGAGAGGGCGTACGAGAACATCGCGTCGCCCTTGGCGAGCGGGCCCAGGTACTTGCGCTTCAGCTCCTCGGAGCCGGAGAGGATCACCGGGAGCGAGCCGAGCTTGTTGACGGCCGGGATCAGGGAGGAGGAGGCGCAGGCGCGGGCCACCTCCTCGATCACGATGACCGTGGCGAGCGCGTCGGCGCCGGCCCCGCCGTACTCCTCCGGGACGTGGACGGCGTGCAGGTCCGAGGCGACCAGGGCGTCCAGCGCCTCCTGCGGGAAGCGGGCCTCCTCGTCGACCGCGGCGGCGAAGGGGGCGATCTTCGTCTCGGCGAGCGCACGGATGGTCTCCCGGAGCATGTCGTGCTCCTCGGCCGGACGGTACAGGTCGAAATCGGTCGAACCCGCCAAGACGCTCACTCCCCAGATGCTAACTACCGTTAAGTAACTCAATTTTAGTGCGCCGCGCGCCCGGCGGCATACGTGCTGCGTACGTGAGCTTGCCGACAAGGGTGGGACATAGCGGCCGTAGCGGGCAGATGGAGCGGTGAATTCCGGCCTCCGGGTCCCCGACTATGCTCGGTCCGCACGTTCGTCCGTACCTCCCAGGAGCACTCCATGGCCCTCAGGATCACTGTGATCGGCACCGGCTACCTCGGCGCCACCCATGCCGCGGCCATGGCCGAGCTGGGCTTCGAGGTCCTGGGGCTGGACGTGGTGCCGGAGAAGATCGAGCTGTTGTCACGCGGGCGCGTGCCGATGTACGAGCCGGGGCTGGAGGAGATGCTCCAGCGGCATGTCGCGGGCATCGAGGGGTCCACCGGGCGGCTGCGCTTCACCACCTCCTGGGAGGAGGTCGCGGAGTTCGGCGACGTCCACTTCGTCTGCGTGAACACTCCGCAGAAGCACGGCGAGTATGCGTGTGACATGAGCTACGTGGACAGCGCCTTCGAGTCGCTGGCCCCGCGTCTGACCCGGCCCGCCCTGGTCGTCGGCAAGTCGACCGTCCCGGTGGGCTCCGCCGCCCGGCTCGCGGACCGGCTCGCGGAGCTGGCTCCGGCGGGGGCGGCCGCCGAGCTGGCCTGGAACCCGGAGTTCCTCCGCGAGGGCTTCGCAGTCAAGGACACCCTGCACCCCGACCGGATCGTCGTCGGCGTCACCAGCGAGAACGCCGAGAAGCTGCTGCGCGAGGTGTACGCCGTGCCGGTGGCCGAGGGCTCGCCGTTCGTCGTCACCGACTTCCCGACCGCCGAGCTGGTGAAGACCTCCGCCAACTCCTTCCTCGCCACCAAGATCTCCTTCATCAACGCGATGGCCGAGGTCTGCGAGGCCGCCGATGGAGACGTCGTGAAGCTCGCGGAGGCCATCGGGCACGACGAGCGCATCGGGAAGAAGTTCCTGCGGGCCGGGATCGGCTTCGGCGGCGGCTGCCTGCCCAAGGACATCCGCGCCTTCATGGCCCGCGCTGGCGAGCTGGGCGCGGACCAGGCCCTCACCTTCCTCCGCGAGGTCGACTCCATCAACATGCGCCGCCGCGGCCACATGGTCGAGCTGGCCCGCGAGGCCGTGGGCGGCGACTCCTTCCTCGGCAAGCGGGTGGGGGTGCTCGGCGCCGCGTTCAAGCCCGACTCCGACGACGTACGCGACTCCCCCGCGCTCAACGTCGCCGGGCAGATCCACCTCCAGGGCGGCCAGGTGACCGTGTTCGACCCGAAGGGGATGGACAACGCCCGGCGGCTGTTCCCGACCCTCGGTTATGCCGACTCCGCGCTGGAGGCGGTGCGCGGCGCGGACGTGGTGCTGCACCTGACGGAGTGGCGCGAGTTCCGCGAGCTGGACCCGGCCGAGCTGGGTGAGGCCGTCTCCCGCCGGATCATCCTGGACGGGCGCAACGCCCTGGACAGCGCGGTCTGGCGCGAGGCCGGCTGGACCTACCGGGCGATGGGCCGGCCGAAGGCCTAGGGTCTGCCGTCGGACGGCCGTCGTCCGGCTTCGCCCCGCCTCCCGAGGACAGGCTGAGTCCATGGACCACTCGCGCGGCTGGATCAGCACCCCCCTCACCGACGACCTCCTGCGCGGCGCGCTCGAACTGGAGCGCACCGAGCGCGGCGGCCTCCTCCCGCACCGGCTGCCCGCCCCGGCCCGCGCCCGGTCCGGCGGCGACGAGCAGGTGGCCCAGGCCGAGTCGCAGCCCTCGGGCGTCCGCGTGGTCTTCCGTACCCGGGCCACCGCCGTGGAGCTGGACGTCCTGCGCACGGTGACGGCCCACCGCGGCGTCCCGCCCCGCCCCGACGGCGCGTACGACCTGTACGTCGACGGGAAGCCGGCCGGGCGGGCCACCGCCAGCGGCGGCAACGTGCTGATGGTCGACCTGTCCGACGGGTCACGCGAGCTGTTCCCCGGCCGGGTCGGGTCCGTCCGCTTCGCCGGGCTGCCCGGCGAGGCCAAGAACGTCGAGATCTGGCTGCCGTACACCGAGACCACCGAGCTGATCGCGCTGCGCACCGACGCGCCCGTGGCGGCCCTGGAGCCGGGCGGGCGGCGGGTCTGGCTGCACCACGGCAGCTCCATCAGTCAGGGCTCGGCGGCCGACAGCTCCGCCACCGCCTGGCCCGCCCTGGCCGCCGCGGTGGGGGGCGTGGAGCTGGTCAACGTCTCGCTGGCGGGCAGCGCGCTCCTCGACCCGTTCACCGCGTGCGCCCTGCGGGACACCCCCGCCGATCTGATCAGCGTCAAGATCGGCATCAACCTCGTCAACCGCGATGTGATGCGGCTGAGCGACTTCGGGCCGGCCGTGCACGGTTTCCTCGACACCGTCCGCGACGGGCACCCCACCGCGCCGCTGCTCGTCGTCTCGCCCATCCTGTGCCCCGTGCAGGAGGACACGCCCGGGCCCGCCGCCCCGGACGTCTCCGACGGGCAGGTCGGGTTCACGGCCCTGGGCGACCCCGCCGACGCGGCTCTGGGCAAGCTGACGCTGCGGGTGGTGCGGGAGGAGCTGGCCCGGATCGTGGCGGAGCGGGCGGTGTCGGACCCGTATCTCTTCCACCTGGACGGGCTCACCCTCTACGGCGAGGCCGACCACGCCGAGCTGCCGCTGCCCGACCGGCTCCACCCGGACACCGCCGCCCACCGTCGCATAGGCGAGCGCTTCGGGGCGTTCGCCTTCGGTCCGGGGGGACCGTTCGCGGAGGGGGCGGACAGCCCCTGAGGGCGCTACTGCGTCGGCCACCCGCGGCCTCACGCACTCGGGCCGGCCGCTGGTGGAGCGGGCGGCCGGCCCGGGGGTGCCTGCCCGGTGTCGGCCGGGCGCGCGAGGCGATTCAGTTGCCGATGCCGGAGCTGCCCACGCCGGTGTTGCCGATGCCGGAGCTGCCGAGGCCCGAGTTGCCGAGACCGTGGCTGCCGATGCCCGTGTTGCCGACACCGGCGTTGCCCCAGCCCCAGTTGCCGAGGCCGGCGTTGCCGAAGCCGCCGTTGAAACCGCCCGCGTTGCCGACGCCCGTGTTCGCGATGCCCGCGTTGCCGACGCCCTTGTTCCCGATGCCCGCGTTGCCCACGCCGTCGGCGTTGGCCACGCCCGCGCCGCAGATGGCCAGCACGGCCGCGGCACCGAGGGCGGTCGTGACGCGGAGAAGATTCGTGCGCATCGTTGCGTACCTCCTGTTGAGGGGATTCCTGCCCGCTATCCCTAACACGAGGTTGCACCGGATATGGGGATGATTGCCCGAATCTTCCGTGTCGTCAGGGGGCCCGACATGATCCCCACGACACGCCCCGGCACGGATCAGCGCAGCCGCTGCCCGTCCAGCTCGGCGATCGTCGCGTGGGACGGGCCGCGCGTGCTCTGCTCGTCGCGGGCGACGGCTTCCGCGTCGCGCAGCACCCGTACGGAGTTCTGCCAGGTCAGCTTGGCGAGGTCGCCCTCGGACCAGTGACGCCGCAGGAGCTCGGCGATCAGGTTCGGGTAGCCGGAGACGTCCTCCAGGCCGCGGGGGGTGAACGCGGTGCCGTCGTAGTCGCCGCCGATGCCGATGTGGTCGACGCCCGCGACCGCGCGCATGTGGTCGAGGTGGTCCGCGATGGTCGAGGCGGTGGCCTCGGGACGCGGGTGGGCCGCCTCGAAGTCCTCGTGGATGCGCATCGCGACCGGGGTGGTGTCCAGGTGGTGCAGGCCGTGCTCGCGCATGTTGCGGTCGGCGGCCAGGGTCCAGGCGACGGCCTCGGGCAGCACGAACTTCGGGACGAAGGTCGCCATCGCGACGCCGCCGTTGGCCGGGAGGGCCGCGAGCACGTCGTCGGGGATGTTGCGCGGGTGGTCGCAGACGGCGCGGGACGAGGAGTGCGAGAAGATCACCGGCGCGGTGCTGGTGGCGATGGCGTCGCGCATGACGCCGTCGGCGACGTGGCTGAGGTCGACCAGCATGCCGACGCGGTTCATCTCGCGGACGACCTCGTGGCCGAAGGCGGAGAGACCGCCGAGGCGCGGCAGGTCGGTGGCGCTGTCGGCCCAGTCGATGTTGTCGTTGTGGGTGAGCGTCATGTAGCGGACGCCCAGGTCGTACAGGGCGCGCAGGGTGCCCAGCGAGTTGTTGATCGAGTGGCCGCCCTCGGCGCCCATCAGGGAGGCGATCCGGCCCTCGGCGCGGGCCTTCTCCAGGTCGTCGGCGGTGAGCGCACGGCGCAGGTGCGTCGGGTAGCGGGCGATCAGCTCGCCGACGACGTCGATCTGCTCCAGGGTGGCGCTGACGGCCGCGTCGCCGGTGAGGTCGGTGCGGACGTACACGGACCAGAACTGGCCGCCGACCCCGCCGGCCCGCAGCCGGTTCAGGTCGGTGTGGAGCAGGCCGCGCTGGTCGGCGGCGATGTCCCGGGCGTCGAGGTCGTAGCCGACCTGTTCGCGCAGGGCCCAGGGAAGGTCGTTGTGGCCGTCGACGACGGGGTGGGCGGCGAGGAGCTCGCGGGCGCGCTGCACGTAGTCCATCTGCGGGCCCCTACTTTCCGAAGCCGAAGGAGTCGGAGCCCTGGACCTTGGCGCGCAGGCGCTTGCCCTTCTCCGTGGCCTGGTCGTTCAGCTCCTGCTGGAACTCCCGCATCCGCTCCTGGAGCGCGGGATCCCGCGTGGCCAGAATGCGGGCGGCGAGCAGGCCCGCGTTGCGCGCTCCGCCGACGGAGACCGTGGCGACGGGGACGCCGGCGGGCATCTGGACGATGGAGAGCAGGCTGTCCATGCCGTCGAGGTACTTCAGCGGCACCGGCACCCCGATGACCGGCAGCGGGGTGACCGAGGCCAGCATCCCGGGCAGGTGGGCGGCCCCGCCCGCGCCCGCGATGATCGCCTTCAGGCCACGGCCCGCGGCCTCCTCGCCGTACGCGATCATCTCGCGCGGCATGCGGTGGGCGGAGACGACGTCGACCTCGTACGGGATCTCGAACTCGTCCAGCGCCTTGGCGGCGGCCTCCATGACGGGCCAGTCGGAGTCCGAGCCCATCACGATGCCGATCACGGGCGCCGGGGCGGAGGGGGAAGTCATTCGGTGATCGTTCCTCGCAGGTAGTCGGCCGCGTGCCGGGCGCGCTCCCGCACGTCCGCCAGATCGTCGCCGTAGGTGTTGACGTGTCCGACCTTGCGGCCGGGCTTCACGTCCTTGCCGTACATGTGGATCTTGAGCTGGGGGTCGCGGGCCATGCAGTGCAGGTACGCCTGGTACATGTCCGGGTAGTCGCCGCCCAGGACGTTGCACATGACCGTCCAGGGGGCGCGCGGGCGCGGGTCGCCGAGCGGGAGGTCGAGGACCGCCCGTACGTGGTTGGCGAACTGCGAGGTGATCGCGCCGTCCTGGGTCCAGTGGCCGGAGTTGTGCGGGCGCATCGCCAGCTCGTTGACCAGGATGCCGGGCTTCCCGTCGGGTCCACGCGTCTCGAACAGCTCCACCGCGAGGTGGCCGACGACGTCCAGCTCGGCGGCGATGCGCAGCGCGAGCTGCTGGGCCTCGCCGGCCAGCGCCTCGTCCAGCTCGGGGGCGGGGGCGATCACCGTGTCGCAGACGCCGTCGACCTGGATGGACTCGACGACCGGGTAGGCGACGGCCTGGCCGTGCGGCGAGCGGACGATGTTGGCCGCCAGCTCCCGCACGAAGTCGACCTTCTCCTCCGCGAGGACCGGGACCCCGGCGCGGAACGGGTCGGCCGCGTCCGCCTCGGAGCGGACCACCCACACGCCCTTGCCGTCGTACCCGCCGCGCACGGTCTTGAGGATGACGGGGAAGCCCCCGACCTCCTCGGCGAACGCGGCGGCGTCCGCCGGGTCGCTCACGATGCGGTTACGGGGGCAGGGGGCGCCGATCTCCGCGAGCCTGGCGCGCATCACCCCCTTGTCCTGGGCGTGCACCAGGGCATCGGGGCCGGGACGCACGGGGATGCCGTCCGCTTCCAGGGCCCGCAGATGCTCGGTCGGGACATGCTCGTGATCGAAGGTGATCACGTCGCAGCCCTGCGCGAAGGCGCGCAGCGTGTCCAGGTCGCGATAGTCGCCGATGACGACCTCGCTCACCACCTGGGCCGCCGAGTCCTGGGGAGTGTCACTGAGCAGCTTGAATTTCAGGCCGAGGGGGATACCCGCCTCGTGGGTCATGCGGGCGAGCTGACCGCCGCCGACCATGCCGACTACCGGGAACGTCACCTCTCCAGGGTATCCGCCACGCCGGTGGTTCCCGGACGGCCGTCCGGATGGCCGCACGGCCGCCGGCCCTGCGGACTCAGGGGCGTTACACGGGTGGGCTGGTTAGCATGGCGGAGTTGACGTGGTTGCGTCGACGCCATCGAACGGACGGACTGAGCGATCACCATGAGCGAACGGGGCGCACTGCGGGCCCGGCTTGATCTGCTGGCCCGGGAGGTCGCCAAGTTCGGCGCGGTCGGTGCGGTGGGACTGCTGGTCAACATCGCTGTCTTCAACCTGCTCCGGCACACCACCGACCTCCAGGTCGTCCGGGCGAGCGTGCTGGCGACCTTCGTCGCCATCCTCTGCAACTACGTGGGCTTCCGCTACTGGACCTACCGGGACCGCGACAAGACCGGCCGGACCCGCGAGCTGACCCTCTTCCTGCTGTTCAGCGCGGCGGGCGCGGTGATCGAGAACGGTGTTCTGTACCTGGCGACGTACGGCTTCGACTGGAACAGCCCGGTCCAGAGCAACGTCTTCAAGATCCTGGGCATCGGGATCGCGACCCTCTTCCGCTTCTGGTCCTACCGGACGTGGGTCTTCAAGGCCCTCCCCGCCGAGCCCCCTCCCGCCGAGGAGGCCGCACGCCCTGCGGAGCGGTTTCTGGAGCAGCGGCGGTCGACGGAGACCGTAGAGCCCGGTCCCGTACGGAACTGAGGGCTTCGTCCTCTCGGTGCTCAGCGCACCGGGCGCTCAGGGGCCCTGCGGTCGACCGGGACCCGGCTGAGGAAGAGCGCGAAGACCGCCGGGTGCTGCTGGAGCAGTTCCAGCCGACCGCCGTCCGCCTCCGCGAGGTCGCGGGCGACGGCCAGGCCGATGCCGGTGGAGTTGCGGCCGCTGATGGTCCGCTCGAAGATCCGCGCCCCCAGTTCGGCGGGGACGCCGGGGCCCTCGTCGGTGACCTCGACGACCACCTGGTTGCCGGTGACCCGGGTGCGCAGGGCGACCGTGCCGCCGCCGTGCATGAGGGAGTTCTCGATCAGTGCCGCCAGGACCTGGGCGACCGCTCCCGGGGTGCCGACGGCCCGCAGCCCGTGCTTTCCGGAGCAGACCAGCGCGCGGCCGGCACTGCGGTAGGCCGGGCGCCACTCCTCGATCTGCTGTTTGACGATCTCGTCGAGGTCGAAGACGACGGCGGAGCCGGTGCGCGGGTCGCGGGAGTTGGTCAGGAGCCGCTCGACGACGTCGGTGAGGCGCTCGACCTGGGTGAGGGCGATGTTCGCCTCCTCCTTGACCGTCTCGGGGTCGTCGGTGACCGAGATCTCCTCGATCCGCATGGAGAGCGCGGTGAGCGGCGTACGGAGCTGGTGCGAGGCGTCCGCGGCGAGGCGGCGTTCGGCGGTCAGCATCCGGGCGATCCGCTCGGCCGAGGAGTCCAGGACGTCGGCGACCCGGTCCAGCTCGGGCACCCCGTACCTCTTGTGGCGCGGGCGGGGGTCCCCGGAGCCGAGGCGTTCGGCGGTCTCGGCGAGGTCGGTGAGCGGGGAGGCCAGCCGGTTGGCCTGGCGTACGGCGAGGAGCACGGCCGAGACGATCGCCAGCAGCGCCACCGCACCGATGATCAGGAGCGTGCGCCCGACCTCGCGGGTGACGGCCGAGCGGGACTCCTCGACGGTGACCTTCTCGCCCTGCTCCCCGGTCTCGGTGGCGCGCAGGACGCTGCCCTCGGGGCGCTCGCCGACCGCGATGGGCTCGCGGCCAGGGATCTCGATCAGCGCGTACCGCTTGGGGTCGATCTGCTCGCTCAGCACCCCGGGGTTGATCCGCTCGTCGCCCAGCAGCCGGCTCTCGACCACGCTGATCAGCCGCAGCGCCTCGGACTCGACGCTCTCCTGGGCGCTGGCGCTGATGGTGCGCGTCTCCACGATCACCAGCGAGACGCCGAAGACGGCGATGACGACGAGCACCACGGCGAGCGTGGAGTTGATCAGCCGACGGCGCATGCCCGCCGCCTCATGGGGCCGTCGGGACGGTTCTCAGGATGCATGGGAGCTTCGTACGTCAGCTCTTCTCGAACCGGAAGCCGACGCCCCGGACGGTGGCGATGTAGCGCGGATTGGCGGCGTCGTCGCCGAGCTTCTTGCGCAGCCAGGAGATGTGCATGTCGAGGGTCTTGGTGGAGGACCACCAGGTGGTGTCCCAGACCTCGCGCATCAGCTGGTCGCGGGTGACGACCCGGCCGGCGTCCCGGACCAGCACCCGCAGCAGGTCGAACTCCTTGGCGGTGAGCTGGAGTTCCTCCTCGCCCATCCAGGCCCGGTGCGACTCGACGTCGATCCTGACCCCGTGGGTGGCGGGCTGCGGGACGGGCTCGGAGGCCCCGCGGCGCAGCAGGGCGCGGACCCGGGCGAGCAGCTCGGCGAGGCGGAACGGCTTGGTGACGTAGTCGTCGGCGCCCGCGTCCAGGCCGACGACCGTGTCGACCTCGTCGGCGCGGGCCGTCAGCACCAGGATCGGGATGGTGTGACCGCCGGCCCGGAGCCTGCGGGCGACTTCGAGACCGTCCATCCCGGGCAGCCCCAGGTCGAGGACGACCAGGTCGATGCCGCCCTGGAGTCCGGCGTCGAGCGCGGTCGGACCGTCCTGGCGGACCTCGACCTCGTAGCCCTCCCGACGCAGTGCGCGGGCCAGTGGCTCCGAGATGGATGCGTCGTCCTCGGCGAGCAGTACACGGGTCATGGACTGATGGTAGTCCGGACGGGGGGCCCGAAGTGAGGCCCGCGACGTCACCTGCGGGTCAGCGCCACAAACAGGATGGAGACCTTTGAATAGGGGAGTGTGGTTCCACCAGGACCTGTGATCCATGTCTCAAGTCCTTTCATATCCTGCTGTGTCGTGTCGTATGGTGTCCCGACGCCTGTTGCACTACTCAAGGACCTTTGGGCAGCCATGAGCGCCAAGGGTCCCTTTTGTGTGCGGGGTCGGTTCCCGCCGGCCCGTTCTGAGTGAATGACCTGTGAGCCGGGCCCGGAGCGCGAGGACGCGCGACGGGTGTGGATCCCGACGCGGTTCTTCCCCGCTCCGCCGCCGAGCCCCTGCCAGGAGCCCGGCCGCACGGAGCACGTCCCCTTCAGGCGTGGGGACGGGGTACGCCGCGCCGGTGCCGGCTGCCCCCCACCGGGCGCGTACCGCTCACGAGGCGGCGCGTCCCGACCAGCAAGGATCGACCATGGCGTCCAGCCTGACGAAGGACTCGCCCAGTTCCGGCGAGAAGACCTTCTTCGGCCACCCCCGCGGTATGGCCACCCTCTTCATGACGGAGATGTGGGAACGCTTCTCCTGGTACGGGATGCGCGCCATCCTCACCCTGTACCTGGTGGCCGCGGTGCTCGACGGCCCCCTTGAGGGCCGGGAGGCGCTCGCCGCCTCCATCTACGGTGTCTACAACGCCGTCGTCTACATGGCCGCGATGCCCGGCGGCTGGGTCGCCGACCGCCTCTGGGGCGCCCGCAAGGCCGTTCTGGTCGGCGGCATCGTCATCGCGCTGGGCCACTTCACCCTGGCCCTGCCGAGCGACATCGCGTTCTTCATCGGTCTCGCGCTGATCGCGGCCGGTACGGGCCTGCTGAAGCCGAACATCTCGGCGATGGTGGGCGCGCTCTACGAGGGCCAGTCCAGCGCCCGCCGTGACGCCGGTTTCACCCTCTTCTACATGGCGATCAACATCGGTGGCCTCGCCGCCCCGCTGCTGGTCGGCTACCTCGGCGAGCACGTCAACTGGCACCTCGGCTTCGGTGTCGCCGGTGTCGGTATGACCCTCGCGGTCATCCAGTACGCGCTGGGCTCCAAGCACCTCGGCGACATCGGCAAGCTGCCCGCCAAGCCCATCTCCCCCGAGGAGCGCCGCAGCACGCTGCGCAAGGTGGGCCTGTGGACCGGCATCGCGGTCGCCGCGCTGCTGATCGACCTGGCGCTGGGCACGTACGACATCGAGCACATCGTCAACGTCCTGGCCGTGATGGGCGTCGTCGTGCCGGTCGTCTACTTCATCACGATCTTCCGGGACCCGGCGCTGACCAAGGAGGACCGGCCGAAGATCAAGGCGTACGTGTGGTTCTTCATCACCGCCGTGCTCTTCTGGATGATCTACGACCAGTCCGGCTCGCTGCTGACGATCTTCGCGGACAACAAGACGGACCGCTTCATCGGCGGCTGGGAGTTCCCGGCCTCCTGGCTGCAGTCGGTCAACCCGGCCATGGTCATCATCCTGGCGCCGATCTTCGCCGCGCTCTGGGTCAAGCTGGCCACGCGCAACCGTGAGCCCAGCACCCCGATGAAGTTCGCCCTGGCGATGCTCCTCATCGGTGGCTCCTTCGGCATCATGGGCCTGGCCGGCGCGGCCGCGGCCAACAGCGACACCGGCAAGGTCACCGTCTTCTGGCTGCTCGCCGTCTACCTGGCGCAGACCATGGGTGAGATGTGCCTCTCCCCGGTCGGCCTGTCGCTGTCCACGAAGCTGGCGCCGAAGATGTTCGTGGGCCAGATCATGGGTCTGTGGTTCCTGGCCACGTCGACGGGCAACGCCCTGAACGGCTGGACCACGAAGCTCAACGCGCCGCTGGGCGACGCCGCGTACTACACGTTGCAGGCGGTCGTGGCGGTCGCCGCGGGCATCGCGTTCATGGTGGCGGGACGCAAGATCCGCGCTCTCATGGGCAACGTCAAGTAGTTCCCCGCCGGGGTACGGCAGCGGGGGCGCGCCCGAAGAACGGTGGGGCCCCCCCCCCCCGTAGGGGCCCGCCCCCGGGGCCCCCGGACCCCGCCCCCCCCCCCCGACCCCCCACGGGGGAGCAGGAAAACACCCCCCCCC
>NZ_JBHXPF010000051.1:0-52542 GCF_042718715.1 Streptomyces sp. NPDC058576
TCAATCGCCGGAGGGGCTTGGTTTCCCCTGGAAGGGCTTGATGGGCCGCCGCAGGCGCAGGCTGCGGGCGCACCCCGGTTGGCGTGCGTCACACGCGTAGGCGGTTACGCGGGTCCCCCCGCCCCGCCTATCGTCGACCCATGTTCGCCGCCTACGCAGCCCGCATCGACCCCGACCAGCCCCTCGACGGCCTGGAGCTGGGCGATCGCCCGGCCCCCGAGGCGCGTCCCGGGTGGAGCACCGTCACCGTCCGGGCCGCCTCCCTCAACCACCACGACCTCTGGTCCCTCCGGGGCGTCGGCCTCTCGCAGGACCGGCTGCCGATGATCCTCGGCTGCGACGCGGCCGGCGTCGACGAGGACGGCAACGAGGTCGTCCTGCACTCCGTCATCGGGCAGTCCGGGCACGGCGTCGGCCCGAAGGAGCCGCGCTCCATCCTCACCGAGCGCTACCAGGGCACCTTCGCCGAACAGGTCTCCGTCCCCACCTGGAACGTGCTGCCCAAGCCGAAGGAGCTCAGCTTCGAGGAGGCCGCCTGCTTGCCGACCGCCTGGCTCACCGCGTACCGGATGCTGTTCACCAACGCCGGGGTGCGGCCCGGTGACTCGGTGCTCGTCCAGGGCGCCGGCGGCGGGGTCGCCACCGCCGCGATCGTGCTCGGGAAGGCCGCCGGGCTGCGGGTCTTCGCCACCAGCCGGGACAAGGCCAAGCGTGAGCGGGCGGTCGAACTCGGCGCGCTGGAGGCGTACGAGCCCGGCGCCCGGCTGCCGCAGCGGGTGGACGCCGTCATCGAGACCGTGGGGGCCGCCACCTGGTCCCACTCCGTGAAGTCGCTCCGCCCCGGTGGCACCCTCGTCATCTCCGGGGCCACCAGCGGCGACCGGCCGACGCACGCCGAGCTGACCCGGATCTTCTTCCTGGAGCTGAAGGTCGTCGGCTCCACCATGGGGTCCAAGGACGAGTTGGAGGACCTGCTCGCGTTCTGCGCCACCACCGGCGTGCGGCCGGTCATCGACGAGGTGCTGCCGCTGGACCGCGCCCGGGAGGGGTTCCGGCGGCTGGAGTCGGGCGATCTCTTCGGGAAGATCGTGCTCACACCGACCTCCTAGATCCACCAAGAACTCGTCGGTAACGCATACTTGAACAAGTGTCAGCTTTGCTGATGGGATGCCGCTCATGCGAATGGGCAGAGCACTCATGGCAGTTGTCGTCGCGTCCGTGCTCGCGGCGGGGGCCCTCGCTCCCGCCGCCTCGGCGCACCCCGCGTCCGTCCAGGCCGCCGACCCGTCGACGTACGAACGTTCCATCCCGTCCCTGACCGACGACCGGGGCCGCACTCTCACCCTGCGCGGCTGGAACGTCGAGGACAAGGCGAACCGCGGCGAGGACGCCCTCACCGCCATCACCGAACGGCACTTCCGCGATCTGCGCGCGAACGGCTTCAACTTCGCCCGGCTGCTGGTCTTCTGGGACGATCTGGAGCCCACGCGCGGCCGGTACAGCGAGCGCTACCTCCGGCGCGTCGAACGCATCCTGGACTGGGCGCGCGAACACCGCGTCCATGTCCTCATCGACGCCCACCAGGACGTCTTCGGTCCCGCGTTCGGGCACCGGGGCATCCCGGAATGGGCCACCAGGACCGATGGGCTCCCGTTCACCCCCAACCCCGACGACTGGTTCTCCGAGTACTTCCAGCCCGCCGTCCAGCGGGCCTTCACCCACCTCTACGAGGACCCCGACCTCCAGCGCGCCCAGGCCGCCATGTGGCAGGTCCTCGCCGCACGCTTCGGCCACCACCCGGCCGTCATCGGCTACGACCTGATCAACGAGCCGATGGGGGAGCTGCGCGAGGGCGAGGACCTGCCGACCGCCGCCCGCCGGATCGAGGCCCAGCACCTCACCCCGATGTACAACCGGCTCGCCCGCGCCGTCCGGGCCAAGGACCGCGACACCTGGCTCTTCGTCGAGCCCACCCCCATCGTCGGCGAGGGGGTGCCCACGGGGCTCGGCCGCATCGAGGACCGGCGGACCGTGTACGCCCCGCACTTCTACAACACCGCCATGGAGGCGGGCGCGGACTACGACCCGGAGGCGGGCTGGATCGAGGCGTACGAGGCCGCCGTCACCGCCTATCCGGCCCGGTACCGGATGCCGGTCGTGGTCGGCGAGTGGGGGCCGCTGAACAACGCCCTCCCCGCCATGGGCCGCTTCTACCGCGACGCCGTCGACTCGCTGAACCGCTACGGCTCCGGCTGGGCGGGGTACGTCTGGTGCTACGGCGGGGGCTACTGCGCCGTCGACGAGCGGGGCCGCTTCCGTACGAACAAGGAGCTGACGGCGACCCCGTACGCCCCGGCCGTCGCGGGCGCCGTCCGCTCCGACACGTACGACGCGGACACCCGCACCTACCGCCTCGCCTACCGGGCCTTCGCCCGCCCCGGCGTCACCGAGCTGTCCCTGCCGCCCTCCGCCCGGGGCTGGCGGGTCACCGTCACCGGCCCGGCGCGCGTCCTCGGCAAGCCGTCGCGCGGGGGGTGGCCCGTCGTGCTGGCGTGGCCCGGGGCCGAGGTGGTGGTGACCGTGCGGGAAGCTGGCCCGCATGGACGAACTGACCACCCCTGAGGGGTTTCTGCTGCGCCCGTGGCTGCCCGACGACGCCCCGGCGGTGCTGCGCGCCTTCGCCCCGGCCGAGATGGACCGCCAGACGGACCGGCCCGTGGGCGACCGGTCCGGGGCGCTGGCCTGGATCGCGGACCGCGCGCGGGAGCGGGGGGCGCGCACCGGCTACTCCTGGGCCGTCGTGGGGGAGGAGGGGGAGGCGCTCGGCTGCGTGGCCGTCAACGTCGTCAACCGGACCCATGACAGCGGCTGGGTCTCCTACTGGACCACGCCAAAGGCGCGCGGCCGGGGCGTCGCTCCGGCCGGCGTGCGGGCGCTCGCGCGCTGGGCCTTCGACGAGCTCGGGCTGTACCGGCTGGAGCTGGGCCACCGCACCGACAACCAGGCCTCCTGCCGGGTCGCGACCCGGTCGGGATTCGCGCCCGAGGGCATCGAGCGGGCCAAGCTGCGGTACGGCGACGTCCGGTACGACGTCGAGCGGCACGCGCGCCTGGCCGACGACGACGTCAACTTTGATTGACGGAAGGGTCATGTCAATGTAAGTTGACATCATGACCGAAGCAACGGATCTGGCCGCACGCGCCGGTGACCGCGACCCGCGCGTCGGGCTGCGGGCGGTGGCCGCGCTGCGGCGGCTGCTGGAGCAGCTCGAAGCCGTACAAGTCAGAAGCGCCCGTGTTCAGGGCTGGTCGTGGCAGGAGATCGCCGCCGAGCTGGGCGTCAGCCGGCAGGCCGTGCACAAGAAGTACGGGAGGCGTTGATGTTCGAGCGATTCACCCGAGGGGCCCGCGCCACCGTGAAGGGCGCGGTGGCCCACGCCGAGCGGGCCGGGGCCGACGCGGTCACCGAGGAACACCTGCTGCTCGCGCTGCTGGAACAGGACGGCGGCCGGGCCGCGTTCGCCGTCGCCGCCCTCGGCCTCCAGGACCGCCGCGCCTCGCTGGACGCCGCCTTCGCCGAGGCCCGCCGGCGCGGCGGCCTGACCAGGGCCGACACCGACGCGCTCGCCGGCATCGGGATCGACATCGGCGCGATCGTGTCCCGGGTCGAAGGGGCCCACGGCGAGGGGGCCCTGGACCGCGGCCGCGGCAACCGCCGGTGGTGGTGGTCCGGGCACCGCCCCTTCACCTCGGGTGCGAAGACGGTCCTGGAGAACTCGCTACGGGTCGCCCTGGGGCGCGGCGACCGGTCCATCGGCGAGGAGCACCTGCTCCTGGCCCTCACGGCGAAGCCGGGGGTCGTCGCCGACGTCCTCGCCGAGCACGGAGCGACCTACGCGGCCGTACAGCGCGCGCTGTACGGCCGTGACGCCGACGGGGGCCAGGGGCACGCCCAGGCCGGGTGAGTGGTGGGGTGGTGCTCCCGCACCACCCCACCCACCCTCAGGCCTTCTCGCCGTCCTCGTCCTCCGTCGTCAGCAGCGCCTCGATCCGCGCCGTCGCCGCGCCCAGGTGGCGGCGGGCCTCCCCGAGCCGGGTCTCCGTCACCCCGTGGTCGCGGGCCGCGTCCCGGATGCCGTCGCGGAAACGGTCCAGCAGCCGGTCCAGATCGCGCGCCGGGTCGCCCGTCGGCGGCACGTCCTGCCCCCAGTCCGCACCGGGATCCGGGTCCTGGACGGGCGGGGCGGCCTCCGGCTCGGGCTTGCCGAACGGGGGCCAGGCACCGGACCGGGCGAAGCCGCCGAGCTGGCCGGTGATCTCCGCGAGGCCTTCCCGTACCCCGGAGGGCCAGTCGCCCCGGGCGAAGTGCTCCTGCACCTGCCGGGCGGCGGTCTGCATCTGCTCGCGCGCCTTGTCCTGGGCCTCCTTGGCCTGGCGGCGGGCCTGCTGCGCGTCCTCGCGGGCGCGCCGGGACTCGTCCTTCGCCCGGCGGGCCTGCTCCTTCCACTCCTGCTTGGCCCGGCGCAGCTCCTCCTTGGCCGTGCGCCACGCCTCGCTGTCGCCGAGGTCGCCCAGATTGCCGAAGTCCCCGAAGTCGCCGAAGGGGGAGGACGGGGCGCCCTTGCTCCGGCCCGTGCGGCTCTCGGCCCCCGTCGCCGTGCCGTGCCGGGACTCCGACGCCGCCGCCCGCATGTCGCTGCGGAGCCGGCCCGCCGCGCCCCGCACGTCGTCGCGTATCTCGGCGGCCAGCTCGGAGACCGAGTCGCGGATCTCCAGCTCCAGGTCGGCCAGTTCGGCGCTGCGGCCCGCCAGCTCCTCGCGTCCGGCGTCGGTGATCGAGTACACCTTGCGGCCGCCCTCGGTGGCATGGGTGACCAGGCCCTCGGCCTCCAGTTTGGCCAGCCGCGGGTAGACCGTGCCGGCGGACGGGGCGTACAGGCCCTGGAAGCGCTCCTCCAGCAGGCGGATGACCTCGTAGCCGTGGCGGGGAGCCTCGTCCAGGAGCTTGAGGAGATAGAGGCGCAGGCGGCCGTGGGCGAATACGGGGGGCATGTCAGAGAACCTTTCCGGTCGGCTCGGCGGCGTACGCGTCGTCCTCGGCGGGCGGCCTGCGCAGGAGGGCGATCGAACCGGAGACGGTCGTCGCCCGCAGGGTCCCCGTTCCGGCGCCCAGCGTGCCGGTGATCTTCTTCGCGCCCCACTGCCCGCCGACCCGCAGGTCCTCGAAGGCGTTGGAGACGGCCCCGCTCGCGGTGTTCGCCTCGACCTTCGCGTCCGCCGGGTGCGGCAGCCGGATCGCGATCTCGCCGGACACCGTGGTCAGCCGGATGTCCGTGGGCCTCCCGGACGGGTCGACGTCCAGCACCATGTCACCGCTGACCGACTCGGCCCGGACCGAGGCCCCCGCCCCGTCGATCACCGTCAGATCCCCGGCCACGGACTGGAAGCGCAGGTCCCCCGTGACGCTCTGGGCCTCCAGGCTGCCCGACACGGACTCCCCGCGCACCGCGCCGGTCAGCCCGACGAGCGTGGAGTCCCCGGTGATCCCGCGGACCTCGGTGCGGCCGCTGATGCCGGAGACGACGGCCCCGGCGCCGATCACGCCGACCTCGACCGAGGAGGCGGCGGGCACGACGAGCGAGACGACGGCGCTGCGACGGCGGCCCTTGGGGTCGAACCAGCGCAGGAAGTCCTGCCAGGGCAGGTCCTCGTAGGCCACGGTGAGCCGGCCGTCCTCCTGGGTCACGATCAGCGGCGGGCCCTCGATCGCGGAGATCTCCAGCCGGGCGTCCGGCTCATCGGTCCCGACCACGTTGACCGTGCCGTCGACGATGCGCACCTGGAGCGCCGCCACCGGATCGTCGAAGGAGAGCTTCCGCGGCTCATCGATGGTCCATGTCGACACAGGCATGGATGTGACCTCCCGGAAGGCGTGGCAACGCAACATATCGCGTCTCGTTCAGAACACGATATATCGCGGATGGGTGAAGTCAAGGGCCGCCGGGCCCCCGCGGTGGTCAGCCTCCTGCCCGCAAAGCGATCAAACGTGTGCAAATTGCCCTAGCGTGTGAGCCATGAACGCGACATCCACCGGGGCCCTCCTGCTGTGCCGGGCCGACCCCGAGACCGTACGGCCGCTCGCCCACCTGCTGCGCGAGCAGATGCTGCTGGTCCGCGCGGGCGAGGAGTGGAGCGTGCTCGTCCCGGAGGGGAAGCCCTGGCGGACCGGGGGCGCCGAGCAGGACGCCGAGCCGGTCGACCGGGTCCTCGGCGGCTGGGCCACCGCGCTCGCCGTCGGCTCCACCTGGCCGGTGCTCGCCCTGTGGTGGGACGCCGACCGGGCCGGATACACCCTCGCCGCCGGGTTCCGCCGGCCCGTGGGCTACGTGTGGCTGACCGACGGCACCCCGGTGGGCGAGGACGAGGCGACGCGCACCTTCGCCGCCCGGCTCGGCCTCGACCCGGTGCTGGACGTGCAGGCACTGGAGGAGCTGACCCGCCCCGATCCGGAGGCGAACGCCGAGGCCCGGCTGCGCGGCCTGCTCGCCGTCCTCACCCGCACCGGACTGACGCTGCCCGCCGGGCTCTCACCGGGCGAGAGCGCCGACCGGCTGCGCAGCGTCGCGGCCGTGCAGCGCGAGGTGGAGCGCGTCGAGTGGTCCGGCTGGCGCGATGCCGTACGGGTCGAACTGGACGCGGTCGAGAGCAGCCGGGTCGGCCCGTGGGTACGCGGCCCCCGCGCCCGGGCCGTCGCCGCCGTCCAGCTCGCGGCCGGACTCCCGCTCCTGCTGTGGGGCGCGCGACGCCGCAGCGGCGGCTGGGCGGCGGCCGGCGCGATGCTCCTCGCACAGGGCGCACTGGGATTCGCGTACGAGCGGGCCAGGGCCGGCGCGGACGCCTCCTAGCAACCCTGGGACCGGGAGTTACGCGTCCTCGTCGTCCTCGTCGTCCAGCCGGGCCAGCCAGGTCGCGAGGCGCTCCACGGGCACCTCGAAATCGGGGTTCAGATCGACGAACGTCCGCAGCTGCTCGGCGAGCCACTCGAAGGTGACCTCCTCCTCGCCGCGCCGCTTCTCCAGTTCCTCGATGCCACGGTCCGTGAAGTACATGCGGCCAGGATATCGGGGCCCGTACGCCCTCGGAAACGCCGGATACGCCGGGGACCCGGCCCCGCGACAAGCGCGGAACCGGGTCCCGGTGACGTACGAACAGCTGGTGGAGCTACCGGTCCTAGGCCTCGAAGACCTCGTTGACCAGCTGCGTCTGCTCCGCCTGGTGACGCTTGGCCGAGCCGACCGCCGGGGACGAGCCGTGCGGCCGCGAGATGCGGCGCAGGCGCTCGCCGTGCGGCACGTCCGAGCCGACCGCGAGGTCCAGGTGGTCGATCAGGTTGAGCGCGATGAACGGCCACGCACCCTGGTTCGCCGGCTCCTCCTGCGCCCAGAGGTACTTCTCGGCGTTCGGGTACTTCGCGATCTCGGCCTGGATCTCCGCACCCGGCAGCGGGTACAGCCGCTCCAGCCGGATGATCGCCGTCTCCGTGTCGCCGCGCTTGACCCGCTCGGCGTCCAGGTCGTAGTACAGCTTGCCGGAGACGAAGACGACCTTGCGGACGTCCTCTGCCTTGACCGACGCGTCGCCGATCACCGGGCGGAAGCCGCCGGTGGTGAACTCCTCGATGGACGAGGCCGCCGCCTTCAGACGCAGCATCGACTTCGGGGTGAAGACGATGAGCGGCTTGTGGTGCGGGTTGTGCACCTGCCAGCGCAGCAGGTGGAAGTAGTTCGACGGCAGGGTCGGCATCGCGACCGTCATGTTGTCCTGCGCGCACATCTGGAGGAAGCGCTCCGGGCGGGCGGAGCTGTGGTCCGGGCCCTGGCCCTCGTAGCCGTGCGGCAGCAGCAGCGTGACGCCGGAGGTCTGGCCCCACTTCTGCTCGGCCGAGGAGATGAACTCGTCCACGACGGTCTGCGCGCCGTTGACGAAGTCACCGAACTGGGCCTCCCAGATGACCAGCGACTCCGGACGGGCCAGCGAGTAGCCGTACTCGAAGCCCATCGCCGCGTACTCCGAGAGCAGCGAGTCGTAGACGTTGTACCGGGCCTGGTCGTCGGCCAGGTACAGCAGCGGGGTGTAGTCCTCGCCGGTGACCTGGTCGACCAGGACCGCGTGGCGCTGGCCGAACGTGCCGCGGCGGGTGTCCTGACCGGCGAGCCGGACCGGGGTGCCCTCCATCAGCAGCGAACCGATGGCCAGGGTCTCGCCCATGCCCCAGTCGATCGTGGCGTTCTCCACCGAGGCCGCGCGACGCTGCATCTGCGGCATCAGGCGGGGGTGGACGGTGATCGACTCGGGGATGTTGACCTGCGACTCGGCGATCCGCTTGACGACCTCCGCGGAGACGGCCGTCTCCACGGCCACCGGGAACGCGGCCTGCGGCTCCGGGACGTGCGGGGCGGCCGGCTGCGACGTGGCCTCGCGGACCTCGGCGAACACCTTCTCCAGCTGACCCTGGAAGTCCTGGAGCGCCTGCTCCGCCTCTTCCAGCGTGATGTCGCCGCGACCGATGAGGGACTCGGTGTAGAGCTTGCGCACCGAGCGCTTCTTGTCGATCAGGGTGTACATCTGCGGGTTGGTGAACTCCGGGTTGTCGCCCTCGTTGTGACCGCGGCGGCGGTAGCAGATGAGGTCGATCACGACGTCCTTGTTGAACGCCTGCCGGAACTCGAAGGCGAGCCGCGCGACGCGGACCACGGCCTCCGGGTCGTCGCCGTTGACGTGGATGATCGGCGCCTCGATCATGCGCGCCACGTCGGTGGCGTACATCGAGGAGCGCGAGGACTCCGGGGCGGCGGTGAAGCCGACCTGGTTGTTGATCACCACGTGCACGGTGCCGCCGGTGCGGTAGCCGCGCAGCTGCGACATGTTGAGCGTCTCGGCGACGACGCCCTGGCCCGCGAAGGCCGCGTCGCCGTGGAGCGCGACCGGCAGGACCGTGAAGTCCGTGCCGCCCTTGTTGATGATGTCCTGCTTGGCGCGGGCGATGCCCTCCAGGACCGGGTCGACCGCCTCCAGGTGCGAGGGGTTGGCGGCCAGCGAGACCTTGATCTGCTCGCCGTCCAGACCGGTGAAGGTGCCCTCGGCGCCCAGGTGGTACTTGACGTCGCCGGAGCCGTGCATCGAGCGCGGGTCGAGGTTGCCCTCGAACTCGCGGAAGATCTGGGCGTACGACTTGCCGACGATGTTCGCCAGCACGTTCAGCCGGCCGCGGTGGGCCATGCCGATAACGACCTCGTCGAGGCGGGCCTCGGCGGCGGAGTCGAGGACGGCGTCGAGCAGCGGGATGACGGACTCGCCGCCCTCCAGCGAGAACCGCTTCTGGCCGACGTACTTCGTCTGCAGGAACGTCTCGAACGCCTCGGCCGCGTTCAGCCGGCGCAGGATGCGCAGCTGCTCCTCGCGCTCGGGCTTCGGGCGCGGGCGCTCGACCCGGTCCTGGAGCCACTTGCGCTGCTTCGGGTCCTGGATGTGCATGAACTCGATGCCGGTGGTGCGGCAGTACGACTCACGCAGCACGCCGAGGATGTCGCGGAGCTTCATCATCGTCTTGCCGGCGAAACCGCCGACCGCGAAGTCCCGCTCCAGGTCCCACAGGGTGAGGCCGTGCTCGGTGATGTCCAGGTCGGGGTGCTTGCGCTGGTGGTACTCCAGCGGGTCGGTGTCGGCCATGACGTGGCCGCGGACCCGGTAGGAGTGGATCAGCTCGAAGACCCGCGCGGCCTTGGTGACGTCGTCGTCGTGCGAGGCGTCGATGTCCTTGAGCCAGCGGACCGGCTCGTAGGGGATGCGCAGCGCCTTGAAGATCTCGTCGTAGAACTCGTT
This sequence comes from Streptomyces sp. NPDC058576, assembly GCF_042718715.1. NCBI lineage: Bacteria > Bacillati > Actinomycetota > Actinomycetes > Kitasatosporales > Streptomycetaceae > Streptomyces > Streptomyces sp. NPDC058576. The sequence continues at coordinate 9,882 of NZ_JBHXPF010000051.1, forward strand.
CTCGCCGAGCAGCAGCTGGGACAGGACGCGGAGGAACTCGCCGGAGGCGGCGCCCTGGATGACCCGGTGGTCGTAGGTCGACGTGAGCGTCATGACCTTCGAGATGCCGAGCTTGTTGAGGGTGTCCTGCGAGGTGCCCTGGAACTCCGCCGGGTAGTCCATCGCGCCGACGCCCATGATGAGGCCCTGACCGGGCATCAGGCGGGGCACCGAGTGGACGGTGCCGATGCCGCCGGGGTTGGTCAGCGAGGCGGTGACGCCGGAGAAGTCGTCCATGCCGAGCTTGCCGATGCGGGCGCGCCGGACGATGTCCTCGTACGCCTGCCAGAACTCGAAGAAGTTGAGCGTCTCGGCCTTCTTGATGGCCGCGACGACCAGCTGGCGGTCGCCGTTCGGCTTCACCAGGTCGATGGCCAGACCCAGGTTGACGTGCTCCGGCTTGACCAGGGTCGGCTTGCCGTCCTTCGTGGCGAAGGAGTAGTTCATCGACGGCATGGCCTTGAGGGCCTGCACCATCGCGTACCCGATGAGGTGCGTGAAGGAGATCTTCCCGCCGCGGGCGCGCTTGAGGTGGTTGTTGATGACGATGCGGTTGTCGAAGAGCAGCTTCACCGGGACCGCGCGGACGGACGTGGCCGTCGGCAGCTCCAGCGAGGCGTTCATGTTCTTCGCGACGGCGGCCGAGGGGCCGCGCAGCGTCACGTACTCCGGGCCGGCCGGGGCCTCGGTGGCCTCGTCCGCGGGCTTCGCCTCGGCGGGCGCGGTCTTCGCCGGAGCGGGGGCGGCCTTGGCCGGGGCCGGCTGCGCGGGGGCGGCCGGAGCGGCGGCGGGCGCCGCCTTCGCCGGAGCCGGAGCGGGCGCGGCCGGTGCGGCGGCCTCGGTCACCGGGGCCCCCGAGGCCCCGGCGCCGGGAACGGGCTTGTCCGCCGTGCCGGAGGCACCCGGCTTGTAGTCGGCGAAGAAGTCCCACCAGGCGCGATCGACCGAACTGGGGTCCTGGAGGTACTGCTGGTAGATCTCGTCGACGAGCCATTCATTGGCGCCGAAAGCCGCGGCCGGGTTGGTGCCCGGGCTGGCTTGGTCGGTCGAGATGCTCGAGTTACTGGGGGACTGAGACGACACGGCGGCAACCGCCCTCTTCCGCTTCACAAGGTGATGGACAGCGGAAATCAAGGCTACGCCCCCCGAACCGTTCCTTGCAGGCCGGGCCGGTGCTTCGTCGTGCACATCACATCGAAGGGCGGGTTTCGGCGCAGGAAATGGCGGGAAACAAGCGAGGTTCCACTGCACTTCGGGTACGCAGGACCGGGGAGACGATCCTGCGACCGCATCCCCTTGAGGTCCCTTGCTGGCTGGACACTGATGAACGTGCCCTTCCGGTTCGACCCTATGCCAACCGGGCCGTCAACCGCGCTGCTCGGGGATTCCCGGGAGAGTGACCTGGATCCGGCAACCCCGAGCGGATTCGGCCACTCCGATCCGGCCGCCGTGCAGATCGACCGCCCACCGGGCGATGGCCAGCCCCAGCCCCGTACCGCCGTCGCTGCCCGGACCGTGCGGGGACGGCGCCTGGCCCCGGTTGAAGCGCTCGAACACCCGGTGGCGCTCCGCCTCCGGGATGCCGGGCCCCTCGTCCATGACCTCCAGCTCCAGCGACTCGGGGTACGCCCCGCGCCGGGCCAGCACCGTCACCCGGCCGTGCGGCGGGCTGTGCTTGACCGCGTTGTCGATGAGGTTGGCGACCACCTGGTGCAGCCGCTCCGCGTCCGCGTGCGCGGTGAGCTCCGGGGGCGAGACGTCCAGGTGCAGGTGGACGTCCGTACGGGAGTGATTGCCCGAACCCGACGACAGGCGTCGCTGGGAGGCGGCGAGATTGGCCTCTTTCAGTACGCCCGACAGGTACGGCCACACCTCGAAACGGCGGGCCTTGAGTGCGACGACCCCGTTGTCCAGGCGCGACAGGTCCAGCAGCGTCTCGACCAGCCGGCCGAGCCGCTCCGTCTGTTTCAGCGCGGTGCGCATCGTCTCGGGATCGGCGGCGGACACCCCGTCCACCACGTTCTCCAGCACGGCTCTCAGCGCCGCGATGGGGGTGCGCAGCTCATGGCTGACATTGGCGACCAGCTCTTTTCGATGCCGGTCCTCCGCCTCCAGATCGTCCGCCATGCGGTTGATCGTCTGCGCCAGGTCGCCCAGCTCGTCCCGCCGCCCGGCGCCGCTCACCCGGCGGGTGTAGTCGCCGTGCGAGATCGACCGGGCCACCGCTCTCATCTCGTCCAGCGGCGCGGTCAGACCGTGCGCCACGAACTGGGTGATCAGCAGCGTGGCGATCACCGAGAACACGGTGATGAACTGGAACTCCGTCCGGGTCCGCAGGGCGACGATCAGCAGCCCGGTCGTGATGAACACCGAGACCACGACGAGCGTGCCCAGCTTGGCCTTGATGGAGAAGGGCCGCATCCCGGGCCCTGGCCAGGTCATGGCGCCGGAGTCTCCAGGGCGTAACCCACGCCGTGCACGGTACGGATCCGCTCCGCGCCGATCTTCCGGCGCAGCGCCTTGATGTGGCTGTCGACCGTACGGGTGCCCGAGGCGTCCGCCCAGTCCCACACCTCGGCCAGCAACTGCTCCCGGGAGAGCACCGCGCGCGGGGTGTTGGCGAGGCAGACCAGCAGGTCGAACTCGGTCGGCGTGAGATGGACGTCCTCGGCGCGCACCCGGACCCGGCGCTGCGCGTGGTCGATCTCCAGCTCGCCCAGACGCAGTATCCCGCTGCGCGGGGTCACGGCGGCCAGCGCGGCCCGCTCCACCCGGCGCAGCAGCACGTGCACCCGGGCGGCCAGCTCCCGCATGGAGAACGGCTTGGTCATGTAGTCGTCGGCGCCGACCCCGAGCCCGACCAGCATGTCGGTCTCGTCGTCGCGTGCGGTGAGCATCAGCACCGGCACCGGACGCGCCGCCTGCACCCGACGGCAGACCTCCAGGCCGTCGAAGCCCGGGAGCATGATGTCGAGCACCATCAGGTCGGGCTGCCAGGCCTCTGCCGCGTCTACGGCCGCGGGGCCGTCCAGCGCGGTCTGCACGAGGAAGCCCTCCGCCCGCAGCCGGGCGGAAATGGCGTCGACGATCGTGGCGTCGTCCTCGACCACCAGCACCCGGCGCTGAGCCCCCGGGGTGGCCGCGACGCCGTTGTGGGTGGTGTGTGTCTGTTCCATCGCCCCGCCCCTGCCCGTTCTCGCGGGAGCCATTCCCCCGCGAGGCACGGTCTTCGCTCGTGGATTTCGTGAGTGATCCCGTGTGCCGGTCAGCAGCGTAAAGGCAGCGGAGTGCTCCCGGCTACGCAGGGTGTTGCCCCGAAGGCGCGAGTTGCCGCCGGGCGGGCGGCCGGATCGTCGGCCTTGTGCCGGTTGGACCGTGCCACCGCCGGGCCGTGCATACCGGGAGGGGGGTTCAGAGGGCCCGCAGTGCGAGATGGACCACGTCGGGCACACCTCGGGCAACGGCCACTTCTTCCGTCCTAACCCCGCTGAACCCGGCATTCCGCAATGCCCGTTCGAAGGCGGGCGACGGCTGCGCGGACCAGACGGCGAGGACTCCGCCCGGGGTCAGGCGGTCGTGGCAGGACGCCAGACCGGCGGGGGAGTAGAGGCTCCCGTTGCCCTCCGTGACGGTCCAGTCGGGCCCGTTGTCGATGTCCAGGCACAGTGCGTCGTAACGCTCCGTGGTGGTACGGAGGTGGGCCACCAGGTCCGCGTGCAGGATCCCGGTCCGGGGATCGGCCAGCGCCGGCCCGGAGATCCGGTCCAGCGGCCCGGCGAGGTGCCAGTCCACGATCGCCTGCTCCCGCTCCACGACCGTGATCCGCCCCCAGCGCCCCTCGTTGGCGGCCCGCACCAGGGAGAACCCGACGCCCAGACCGCCGATGAGCACCGAGGGGCCGGTCCGCCCGGCAGGCAGCGCGGTCAGCGCGGCGTCGATCAGCAGCCGCTCGGAGCGCCCGTCGGAGGTGTCCATCAGGAAGCAGCCGTTGGCGATGATCTCGAAGTGCTCCCCGCGCTCCCGCAGCACGACCTCACCGAACGGGCCCTCGCGGCGGTCGAGGACGACGGGGGTGTCGGGCAGGCGGGTCGGCAGCGATTCCATCGGTTCGGGGGCGGCCTTCGCGAGCATGATGTGGCTCTCCGGTCTCCGGTCGTAGCAGTCGGTGTCCGACCATCCTGTCCGCCGCCCGCGATCGAGGCCAGTGTGTTTCCGCTCCGGGGGAAGGGAACAACGGTCCGCTCCGTGGCGCTCCCCTACGTGCGGGGCCCGCCCGGCGGGAGGGGCGCGACGCCCGGTCCGCAGGGGCCGCGCCACCTGATCGCTCAGAGCGAACAGCGGCTGGGGAACATTCGGCGACTCACGAGCATTGAGCCCACATAGCTCAACTTACCTGCCGAAGGGGAGATCATGACTAACGAGTCCGAGGCGTTCACACCGATCGACCTGCCCGTGCTGCCGCTCGACGACGAGGTCGTCCTGCCCGGCATGGTGGTGCCGCTGGACCTGTCCGACACCGAGGTGCGCGCCGCCGTCGAGGCCGCGCAGGCCGCCGCCCGCCCCGGCGGCGGCAAGCCCCAGGTGCTGCTGGTCCCGCGGATCGACGGCACCTACACGGGGACCGGTGTCCTCGGCACCGTCGAGCAGGTCGGACGCCTGTCGGACGGCGATCCGGGCGCTCTCATCCGGGCCCGTGACCGGGTCAGGATCGGCGCCGGGACCAGCGGTCCCGGCCGGGCGCTCTGGGTCGAGGGGACCGTGCTGGAGACGGCCGCCCCCGACCCGCTCCCCGGATCCGCCGCCGAGCTGGTCAAGGAGTACAAGGCACTCGCCACCAGCTGGCTGAAGAAGCGCGGCGCCTGGCAGGTGGTGGACCGGGTCCAGCAGATCGACGACCTCTCCGCGCTCGCCGACAACTCCGGATACTCGCCGTTCCTCACCACCGCCCAGAAGGTCCAGCTCCTGGAGACCGTGGACCCGGTCGCCCGGCTGAAGCTCGCCATCCAGTGGCTGAGCGAGCACCTCGCCGAGCAGGACGTGGCCGAGTCCATCGCCAAGGACGTCCAGGACGGCGTCGACAAGCAGCAGCGCGAGTTCCTGCTGCGCCGCCAGCTCGACGCCGTACGCAAGGAGCTGTCCGAGCTCAACGGCGACCCGGACGACGCGTCCGACGACTACCGGGCCCGCGTCGAGGCCGCCGACCTGCCCGAGCACGTCCGCGAGGCCGCGCTCAAGGAGGTCGAGAAGCTGGAGCGCTCCAGCGACCAGTCGCCCGAGGGCTCCTGGATCCGTACCTGGCTGGACACCGTCCTCGAACTGCCCTGGACCGAGCGGACCGAGGACGCCTACGACATCCGCGGCGCCCGGGAGATCCTGGACGCCGAGCACGCCGGTCTGGCCGATGTGAAGGAACGCATCACCGAGTACCTCGCGGTGCGCAAGCGCCGTGCCGACCGCGGGCTCGGCGTCGTCGGCGGCCGTCGCGGTGGCGCCGTCCTCGCCCTCGTCGGGCCGCCCGGCGTCGGCAAGACGTCGCTCGGCGAGTCCGTCGCGCACGCCATGGGCCGCGAGTTCGTCCGCGTCGCGCTCGGCGGCGTCCGGGACGAGGCGGAGATCCGCGGCCACCGGCGTACGTACGTCGGCGCGCTCCCCGGACGCATCGTGCGGGCCATCAAGGAGGCCGGTTCGATGAACCCGGTCGTCCTGCTCGACGAAATCGACAAGGTCGGCTCCGACTTCAGGGGCGACCCGGCCGCCGCCCTCCTCGAAGTCCTCGACCCGGCGCAGAACCACACCTTCCGCGACCACTACCTGGAGGTCGAGCTCGACCTCAGCGACGTCGTCTTCCTGGCCACCGCCAACGTGCTCGAAGCCATCCCGGAGGCCCTGCTCGACCGGATGGAGCTGGTCAGGCTGGACGGCTACACCGAGGACGAGAAGGTCGTCATCGCCCGGGACCACCTGCTCCCGCGCCAGCTGGAGCGGGCCGGACTGGAGAAGGACGAGGTCGCCCTGGAGGAGTCGGCGCTGCGCAAGCTGGCTGGCGAGTACACCCGCGAGGCGGGCGTGCGGAATCTGGAGCGGTCGGTCGCCAGGCTGCTCCGCAAGGTCGCGGCCCAGCACGAACTGGGCGACCGCGAGCTGCCGTTCACGGTGACCGACGCGGACCTGCGCGGCCTGATCGGGCGTCCGCACCACGTGCCCGAGTCCGCCCAGGACCCGGCCGGGCGCCGTACCGCGGTGCCGGGCGTGGCCACCGGGCTCGCGGTGACCGGGGCGGGCGGTGACGTCCTCTTCGTCGAGGCGTCGCTCGCCGACCCGGAGACCGGGGCGTCCGGACTGACCCTGACCGGTCAGCTCGGCGACGTCATGAAGGAGTCGGCGCAGATCGCGCTGAGCTTCCTGCGGTCGCACGGCGCGGAGCTGGAGCTTCCGGTCGCCGACCTCAAGGACCGGGGCGTGCACATCCACTTCCCGGCGGGCGCGGTTCCCAAGGACGGCCCGAGCGCCGGCATCACGCTGACGACGGCCCTCGCCTCGCTGCTCTCCGGACGCCTGGTCCGTACGGATGTGGCGATGACCGGAGAGGTGTCGCTGACCGGACGGGTGCTGCCGATCGGCGGCCTCAAGCAGAAGCTGCTGGCCGCCCACCGGGCGGGCATCACCACCGTGGTGATCCCCCAGCGCAACGAGGCCGATCTGGACGACGTCCCGGCCGAGGTGCTGGAGAAGCTGGACGTCCACCCGGTCACCGACGTCCGCCAGGTGCTGGAGATCGCCCTCAGCCCGGCTTCGGCCAGGACCGGCGGCAGGGCCGGGGACAAGATCCCGGCCGCGGCCTGAGCACCACGCTGTGACGGACGCGGTGACAGGTGCGCGACCGGTACGGACGGCCCGCTTCCCGAGTCAACGGGGGCGGGCCGTTCCGCATGCCGTGATGGCCGGCCGGGGCGCTCAGGGGCGGTAGATCGTGCCCGGCCGCGGCTCGGCGGGAGCCATCAGCTCGGGGACGGTCACGAAGGTGTAGCCGTCCTTCTGGAGCGCGTCGATGATCCCGGGCACGGCGGGAACGGTGCCTTTGTAGATGTCGTGCAGCAGGATGACGCCGTCCTTGCTCGCCTGGTCCAGGATCCGCTTCTTGATCAGCGCGGAGTCGTTCGTCGAGTAGTCCTTGGCGGTGGCGCTCCACAGCACCTGGGAAAGCCCCAGGTCCTCGGCTATCTCCGAGACCGTGTCGTCGGTCCGGCCCTGCGGCGGCCGCATCAGCCGGGGCTTCTTGCCGGTGATCTTCTCGATGGCCAGCTGCGTCTTCTCCAGCTCGGCGCGTATCTCGTCCGGCTTCCGGTCGGTCAGGATCTCGTGCGTCCAGGTGTGGTTGGCGACCTCGTGGCCCTCGTCCTCGATGCGCTGCACCACCTCGGGGTGCTTGACGACGTGGTGCTTGCCGAGCAGGAAGAAGGTGGCGTGCACCTTCTTCTCCTTGAGGATGTCGAGCAGCCTCGGTGTGTCCTCGCCCGGGCCCGCGTCGAAGGTCAGGGCGATGCACTTGGCCTTGCGGCAGTCCGCGGGCCCGAACGCGCCCTTGGCGTCGGACGCCGCCTCCCCGCGTGCCGAGCCGGGGGCGGTCGTGTCCATCGAGCAGCCGCCCAGCGTCAGTGTGAGCGCCGTCACCAGCGCCGTGGCCAACCCCCGTCTCGACAACGGCATCTTTCCGGGCACGACACATCACTCCTCTGTGCGGGAAATCCGCACAGGCGTGCGGTACGCCGATGACTATACATAGTGCGTATACATCGAGTGCATAGTGGGGTTCGAGGCGCCGGGAAGCCCGGGATCCGGGGCCGGGCTGCCGCCGTCGGCCCACTCCTGCGAAATACTGGCCGAGCTGCGGCGTCGACCGGTCGCGGAGGAAGCTTTCATCGGCAGGAAACCGTACGAGGGGTACTGACGTGCGCGGGAACGACAGCGAGCCGGAGCCGGGCACCCCGGACGCACAGGGCGTCGACCACGAGTTTCTGGCGCTGGAGCGTGAGCTGGCCGTGTTCCTGCGCCGGGCGCGCGCCAGCTCGGGCGAGATGGCCCGGGAGGTCCACCCGGAACTGGAGCCCGCCGCCTACGGCCTGCTCGTCCGCCTGGAGGCGGCGGGCCGGCAGCGGGCCACCGAGCTGGCCGCCTACTTCGGCGTCGGCAAGGCCACCATGAGCCGCCAGCTGCACTCCCTGGAGAACCTCGGACTGGTGGCCCGCGAACCCGACCCGGCCGACGGGCGCGCCTGGCTCGTCCACCTCACCGACGACGGTCTGGCCCGCTTCCGCAGCGTCCGGGACGCCCGCCGCGGGCGCTACGTGCGCAAGCTGGCCGACTGGGACCGGGCCGAGGTCGCCGAGCTGGCCCGGCTCCTGCACCAGCTGAACGCCCGCGCCGAGAGCTGACCCGGCGCCGAATCCGGGTCAGCCTTCCCCGGTCAGTCCAGCTCCACCAGGAGCGCCGTGGCGTCGTCGTGCGTCTTGCCGCGCCCCAGTCGTACGCGCCCCGCCTCCGCGTCGGCGAGCTCCAGCTCCCGCACCCGGTCGATCAGCCCCTGCGGCCCCGCCTTCCGCAGCAGCCCCAGCGCGCCCGCCCAGTCGCCCTCGCCGAACACCTCCGTCCAGCGAGCCGCGCCGTCCGTGAGCGCGGCGAAGGCCCGTACGCCGGCCGCCGGGATGCTGCCCGTCACCGCCCGCGAGGCCACCGACGGGTCGGCGGCGGCCGTGAAGAAGCCGCCCTCCTTGTTGCGCACCGTGGCATCGGCGATCTCGTTCGAGGCGAGCGAGCCCGGCGGGAGCCGGTTCAGCCGGTCGTCGAGGACCGCCCGGACCGCGCTGTCGCGGGACTCCAGCAACAGGACCGAGTCGGACAGCACCAGGTACTCGATCCGGTGTTCGCTCCAACGCGCCAGGGCCACCGTCGCCTGAGGCGTACGCACGTGAGAAAGGTCACAGGTGACCCGATGGGCGTCGGCTGTACGGGAGATGGCCGCGGCCAGGATCTCCGTCAGGGTCAGGTCGGGGCGGGAACCGGACAGTTCCACCAGCGCGCCGCCCAGCCGTGCGGTGAACCACGGGACCGAGTGCACACAACCGTCGTCCCCCCGCGGCGGCGTGACGCCGTCGAGCAGGACCAGCGCACCGCCCTGGCCGGACGCGGGAAGGGTCCCGGAGGCCCAGTCCTCGTTGGGGCGTTCGGGGCTGCCGGGCGCGGTGGCGAGTTCGATGCGCATGCCGCCAGTCTGCACGAGCCCTTCACCAGCCCCGCACGCGACCGGACAGGGCCCTCACCAGCAGGTCAACGCGGGCGAGCCAGGCGGAAGGACCGGCTCCGAACCACGTGCGGGCGGGCATCCTGCCAAAGGCGGAGCGGAAGTTCCACCCGGTGGTCCACGCATGGTCAGAGGTGCGCCTGGGGAGACTTGTTCGCCAACTCCAGAGTGATGTTCACTCCTTCGAGTGGCGGAGCGGTTGATGCGCGCCCCCCTCTCAAAAGCGCTGGAATGGTCAGAAGCCGTACCAGGAGCGGGGCGCCCTTCCATGTGACCGTGCGTCACCTCTGCTTCAAGGGTGGACGAGTCAAGATTGCGAGCACCGGTGCAGAAGAAGCGGCCGCGGAGCAAGGGCACGACGCGCGACGGTTCCGGGGCGACGCCTCCGGCGCCCGGTGCGGACAAGCGGACCGTGCGGGTGCGCAGCCGACTGGTCGCCGGGGTCGCGGTCGTCGGCGTCATCGTCGTGGCGGCGGGCGCCCCCGCCGTGCTCGGGGCCTCCAGCGATCTGAACGAGTCCCAGCGGCTGGTCACCCTCGCCGAGCTGAACCAGCAGGCGGTCACCCTCGGGCACTCCCTAGCCGACGAGCGTGACTCCGTCACCGCGTACATCGCCGACGGCCGGAACGAGCAGGCCGACGGCGACGACGGCGCGAAGAACCGCGCCGCCCGCAGCACCCGCGTCGACCAGCAGATCGACGAGATCCACGAGGCGGCCCCCGCGGCCCTGCGCCGCGACCTCTCGACGGTTCCCTCACTGCGCCGCTCCGCGCTGACCGGCAAGGGCTCGGCCCTGGAGGCGCACCAGGCGTACTCCGACCTCATCGCCAAGCTGCACGGCATCGCCGCCGAACTGGCGGAGAAGACCCCGCCGCGCGCCGCCGACGCGACCCGGGCCCCGCTCACCCTCGGCGGCGCGTCCGAACAGGCCTCCGCCACCCGCGGGCTCCTCCTCGCCGCGCTCGCCGTGCCGAGCCCCGAGCCCACGACCCCGCAGACCGACCCCTTCACCGGGCTGCCCGTGCAGACCCAGGACGAGGGCGTCGCCCGGGCCGACCGCGAACGCGACGCGCTGAGCGCCGCCGCCCAGCAGGCCCGCGTCCGGGAACTGGCCGCGCTCGCCGACTTCGACCAGGCGGCGGACCCCGAGGCCCGCGACAAGCTCTCCGCCACCGTCACCGGATCCGAGGTCAACAACGCGGAGAAGTACCTCACCCGCCTCACCGACCGCCCCGAGCTCTCGGACGCGGAGCGTGGGGTCAGCCCCGAGAAGCTGGAGGCCGCGCTCTCCGCCCGCGTCGACCGGATGCGCAGCGTCGAGTCCGCTCTGACGACGGGCCAGGTCCGGCACCTGGAAGGCCTGCGCGACGACGACGTCACTGCCCTCGAACTGAGCATCGCGCTGCTCGGCGGCTGCTTCCTGCTCGCCGTCGGCGTCTCCACCGCCGTCGCCCGCACCCTCACCCAGCCGCTCGCCGTCCTGCGCATCGGCGCCGCCCGCCTCGCCGAGGACCCCGAGAGCGCCGAACCGGTCCGCTACACCGGCCGCAACGACGAGTTCGCCCAGGTCGTACGGTCGATGAACACCCTGCACGGCAGGCTCACCACCCTGCACCAGGACCTCGGCGGACGCGTCGAGAGCCTCACCGGCGAGCGGTCCAAGCTCATCACGGGCCGGGAGACCCTCGTCGCCCAGCGGGCCGAACTCCAGAAGCAGGCCGCCGAGCTGGCCACCCAGCTGGAGCAGCTGAGGAACACGGTCAACCACACCTTCGTCAACCTCTCCCTGCGCACCCTCGGACTGGTCGAGCGGCAGCTCGGCGTCATCGAGGGCCTGGAGGAGCGCGAGCAGGACCCGGAGCGCCTGGGCACGCTGTTCAAGCTGGACCACATGGCCACGGTCATGCGCCGCCACAGCGAGAACATGCTCGTCCTCGCCGGCGCCGAGCACGGTCACGGCCACCCCGGGCCGATCCCGCTGGTCGACGTGGCGCGCGCGGCCGTCAGCGAGATCGAGCGGTACGAGCGGGTGACCATCCAGTCCCTGCCGCCGCACGCCCAGATCGCCGGGTTCGCCGCCGACGACCTGTCCCACCTCCTGGCCGAACTCCTGGAGAACGCGACCTCCTTCTCGCCGCCCGACTCCCATGTCGAGCTGTCCGGCTGGCTGCTGGAGAGCGGCGAGGTGATGCTCTCCGTGTCGGACGAGGGCATCGGCATGTCGACGGTCCGGATGGGCGAGCTGAATGCCAGGCTGGCCGACCCGGCCTCGTTCGAGCCGGGAGAACGGCACGTCGACATGACCGGGGCCGGACTCGGTCTCCAGGTTACGTCGCTGCTGGCCGCCCGGCACGGAGTGCGGGTCCAGCTGCGCGAGCAGAAGGGGAGTGGTGTGACGGCCGTCGTCGTCCTGCCGCAGGCCCTGCTGCCCAAGACCTTGCCCGCCGCGTCGCCGCCCGCCGTGCAGCTGCCCGGTGACGCGCCCACGCTCAACCTGCCGGGCTCGGTGGCGGAGGCCAACTCCAACGCCCTGCCGAGCCGTTCACCGCTGCCCGCCGCGCTGCCCGAGCCGGGTGCGCCCGCCGGAGCCGAGGCGACGCCGGCCCCGGAGCCCGAGGCGCCGGCGGCCGACCCGGCCGCCGAGCCGCTCGCCGAGGCCGCGTCGGACCCGTCGGACCGCGACGCGGAGAACGCCCGGGAGCCGGTGACCGAGCCGGTGACCGAGGCTCTGCCCGCAGTCGACCCGATGATCGCCGCCGCCGAGCGGACGATCCGTGAGAACGCCACGGGCGAGGACGCCGGAGTCGACGACGAGACCCCGGAAGCCACCGCCGTAACGCCGCAGGAGCAGAAGCAGGAGCGGGAGCAGAAGCCGGAGCCGGAGCAGGCAGCCCAGCAGCCTGTCACGGAAGCCGAGCCCGAAGCCGAGGCCGCCGCCGCAACCGGACCCGACGCCGGGCCGGACGCCGGGCCGGACGCCGGGCCGGACGCCGGGCCGGACGCCGGGCCGGACGCCGGGCCGGACTCCGAGATCACGCTGCAGGTCCGACTGCCGAAGCCCCCGGCCGACCCGGTCGCCCCGGCTGTCCCGGAGACCCTGCCGGGCCCGGCCGCCCCGGCGACAGCGGACCCGTACGCCATCGGCCCCGACCGCCACGAGCGCCCGGCCGAGACCGGCCCCGGCGACCAGGACCCGGACGGGCCCGCGTTCCGCCCCGCGCCCCGCGCCGAAGGGGCTGACGCCCCCGCCGACACCGTTCCCGGTCCCCGCCGCCCCGAGGCCGGGCGGATCACCGACAAGGGGCTGCCGAAGCGCACCCCCAAGGGGGCCCGGCCCGACACGACCCCCGCCCCCGGGCGCACCGGCAGCCTCGACCGGGACGCCCTGCGCCGCCGGCTCGGCAGCTTCCACCAGGCGGCGAAGGAAGGCCGGCGCGACGTCGAGGCGGAGATCGCCGGGACCGGCGGTATCGCCGTCGCCGCCCCCGGAGGCGTACCCACCGACCGCGCCGGGCACGAGACCACCACCGCACCCACCACAGGCACCGCACAGGACACACGGAACGCAAGGACCGCACGGGACGCCGAGACCGGCGGCCGGGCGGACGGCCGGAACGAAGAGACGGGGGACACAGTCGAGGAGGCACGCAGTTGACTGCGCCCAGCACATTCGGGCTGAGTACCGAGGCCCGGAACCTTCACTGGTTGCTGAGCAATCTCGTGGAGGAGGTGCCAGGGGTCCACTCGGTCACCGTCGTCTCGTCCGACGGCCTGATGCTGCTCTCCTCCGACCCCGGCCATCTGACCGCGAAGGCGGCCGCACAGGCCGCCGGGATGTCGGACGGGCCCAAGGGGTCCAGCGCCGACCTGGCCACGATCGTCTCCGGCATCGGTTCGCTGACCGTCGGAGCCGCGAAGCTGATGGACGGCGGCGGCGTCAAACAGACGATGGTCGCCATGGACGAGGGCAGCGTCTTCGTCATGTCGATCAGCGACGGCTCCCTCCTGGGCGTCCACGCCACCCCGGACTGCGACATGAGCGTCGTCGCCTACCACATGGCCCTCTTCGTCGGCCGGGCCGGACACGTACTCACCCCCGAACTCCGCAGCGAGCTGCGCACATCGTTGGAGAGCGCCCAGTGACCACCGCCGCCGCAGAACCCGCCCCCCGGCTCCCCGTCCGCGGGGCCGACAAGCGCCCCGCCCGGGTCCGCCCGTACTCCCTCACCGGCGGCCGCACCCGGTTCGGGCACGTCCTGCTGGTCGAGACGTTCGTCGCGGCCCTCGAAGCACCCGAGGAGCGCCGCGAGCTCACCAACGGCAACCTCGCCTCGCGGGTCATGCCGGAGCTCCAGGCCATCGTCGAACTCTGCCGCCGGATGCGTACGGTCGCGGAGATCTCGGCCCTGCTGAAGATGCCGCTCGGAGTCGTCCGGGTGCTCCTCAGCGACCTGGCCGACCAAGGAAAGATCCGCGTGTACGGAACCGGTCACGGAACCGGTCAGCCCGACCGCGCACTGCTCGAAAGGGTGCTCAATGGACTCCGCCGTCTCTGAGGCGCCGCTCTTCGCCCCGCGCCAGCAGGGGCCCCGGGGCCCGGCGTCACGGCCCTCGGACCAGGCCGAGGAGTCTCTCCAGGCCTGGCAGCTCGACCACACCCGCGCGCCCACCGCCACCAAGATCGTGGTGGCGGGCGGATTCGGCGTCGGCAAGACGACGTTCGTCGGCTCGGTCTCCGAGATCACGCCGCTGCAGACCGAAGCGCTGATGACCCAGGCCAGCGAGGAGACCGACGACCTCTCCGCGACGCCCGACAAGACCACCACCACCGTGGCGATGGACTTCGGCCGGCTCACGCTGGAGGACGACCTCGTCCTGTACGTCTTCGGCACCCCGGGCCAGCAGCGCTTCTGGTTCATGTGGGACGACCTGGTGCGTGGGGCGATCGGCGCGGTCGTCCTCGCCGACACGCGGCGTCTTGAGGACTGCTTCCCCGCGCTCGACTACTTCGAGAGCTGCGGCCTGCCGTACATCGTGGCGGTCAACCACTTCGAGGGGACGCCGGGTTACGAGGCGAAGGACGTCAGGGAGGCCCTGACCGTACCCCCGCAGGTACCGATAGTGATCATGGACGCGCGTAACAGGATCACGGTCGTCGAGTCGCTGCTCGCCCTGGTGGGCCACGCTCTCGACGTCACCCCCGCCTAGGGCCCGGTGTCCTAGACCTCCTCGAATTTCAGAGACAACGGAGAGCCGCGATGCGGAAGATACTCATAGTCGGAGCCGGCCAGTCCGGGCTCCAGCTCGCCCTGGGGCTGCAGTCCAGAGGCTACGAAGTCACCCTGATGTCCAACCGCACCGCCGACGAGATCCGCACCGGCCGGGTCATGTCGACGCAGTGCATGTTCCACACGGCGCTCCAGCACGAGCGGGACTACCAGCTGAACTTCTGGGAGTCCCAGGCACCGAGGATCGAGGGCCTCGGCGTCTCGGTCGCCGCCCCCGACTCCTCCCGCGCCATCGACTGGGTCGGCAAGCTGGACGGCTTCGCCCAGTCCGTCGACCAGCGCGTGAAGATGGCCGGCTGGATGGAGACCTTCGCCCAGCGCGGCGGGCAGCTCGTCATCCACGGCGCGGCCGTCTCCGACCTGGACTACTTCTCCCGCACCTACGACCTGGTGATGGTCTCGGCCGGCAAGGGCGAGCTGGTGTCCATGTTCGGCCGGGACGCGGCCCGTTCGCCGTTCGACGCCCCGCAGCGAGCGCTGGCCGTGGCGTACGTCCACGGGATGGGCCCGCGCCCGGAGCACCCGGAGTTCGACGCGGTCCGCTGCAACCTGGTGCCGGGCGTCGGCGAGCTGTTCGTGATGCCGACGCTCACCACCTCCGGCCGCGCCGACATCCTCTTCTGGGAGGGCGTCCCGGGCGGTCCGCTGGACGCCTTCCAGGGCATCAAGGACCCCTCCGAGCACCTGGCGAAGACGCTGGAGCTGATGGAGAGGTTCACGCCGTGGGAGTACGCCCGCGCCACCAAGGTCGAGCTGACCGACGCCAACGGCACCCTCGCCGGCCGTTACGCCCCCACGGTCCGCAAGCCGATCGGCCGGCTGCCCGGCGGCGGCCTGGTACTCGGCGTCGCGGACGTCGTCGTGGCCAACGACCCGATCACCGGCCAGGGCTCCAACTCGGCCTCCAAGTGCGCGAACGCGTACCTGGACTCGATCATCGAGCACGGGGAGAAGGAGTTCGACGCGGCGTGGATGCAGTCCACGTTCGACCGTTACTGGGAGACCGCGCAGCACGTCACGAAGTGGACCAACGCGATGCTCGGCGCCCCGCCGGAGCACGTGCTGAACCTGATCGGCGCCGCCGGTCAGCTCCAGCCGGTCGCGGACCGCTTCGCCAACGGGTTCAACGACCCCGCGGACTTCGAGAACTTCTTCTACGAGCCCGAGAAGACGAACGCCTACCTGGCCTCGGTCGCCGGGGCCTGAGCCTCCCGATCACCGCCTCGGCGGCCGGACCCGCACCGCCGGTCCGGCCGCCGGGGTCTTTGCGCGGCCGTTGCTACGGGCTGTCCGGCGCGGTGTCCGCGCTGTAGCCGGTGTCCGCGCCGTCGCGGGCGCCCTCGGGCAGCTCCGGGCGCGTGTACGCGGACAGCGGCGCGCCGCCCGGGTCGGGGCGTACGGCTCCCAGCAGCGGGTTCGACGCCAGCGGTGAGACCTTGACCTTCGTGCCGGGGCGGGGCGCCTGCACCACCAGGCCGTCGCCGATGTACAGCGCCACATGGGTCGCCTTCGGGAAGTAGATCACCAGGTCCCCGGGGCGCAGGGCCGACACCGGTACCTTCGGGAGCTCCTTCCACTGCTCCTGCGAGGTGCGCGGGATTCCCCGCCCCGCCGCCGACCAGGCCTGGGACGTGAGCCCGGAGCAGTCGAAGGTATCGGGACCCTCGGCCCCCCACACGTACGGCTTGCCGATCTGCCGGACCGCGTACGCCACGGCGTCGCCGCCCTGCCGGGTGGGCGGCCGGGCGGAGCTGAGCGCCCCGGAGGCCACCAGCTCGCGCTGAGCCTTCTCCACACCCTGCTGTTCGAGACCGGCGAGCTGGGCGATCTGCTCCTCGGAGAGCGTGGCCAGCAGCCCTTCGACCTCCTTCAGCCTGCCGTTCACGGCATCGCGCTGCTTCTTCTGCCGCGCGACCAGCTTCTTCTGCTGGTCCAGGGCCTTGCGGGAGGCGGCGGCGAGCGTGTCGGCCCGCCGGGCGGTATCGGTGAGCCGGTCCACCGTCGCCGCGCGGTTCGCGGCCAGCCGCCCCGCGACATGGCTCTGGTCCAGGGCCCGCTGGGGGTCGTGGGCCAGCAGCAGCCGGAGATACGCGGAGAACTCGGTGCGCCCCCGGTACTGCTCCCTGGCCAGCCGCCCGGCGTCCCCGCGGCTGACCTCCAGTGCGGCCCGCGCCTTCGCCAGGCCCGCGTTCACCTTCTTCACCTGCGCGGTGCGCTGCTTCAGCTTCTCGGCGGTGGCGTTGTAGGTCTCGCTCGCCTCCTCCGCCGCCCGGTAGCGGGTCTGCAGCTCACGCAGCAGGGCGACGACGCTCTTGGGCGCCTCGGGGGCGGCGAGGGCGGTCTCGGCGTCGACCTCCGCCGCGTCCGTCCCGTCGGCTTCCTCCGCTTCCGCCGCGTCCGTCCCGTCGGCTTCCTCCGCTTCCGCCGCGTCCGTCCCGTCGGCCTCCTCCGTCGCGTCCGTGTCGGCCGTCTCCTCCGCGCGGGGTGCGGAATCCTCGGACGGTACGGGGCCCGGCTCGGCCGACGCGGTGGCGGGGGAGACCGTGAGCGCCGCGGCCAGCGCGGTCGTGCAGACCGCGCGCAGGAGCCTGCCTGACACGACATCACCTCCGTTACGGAGACGCAGCCCGGCAGCAGGCTCGTCCAAAAGTGAGCGAATCCCCTTCATCCGGTCACTCGTCGTCAGGTGATGCAAGCACCGAAAGGCGCGCCGTCCTGAGATCCCCCCGGACGGCGGTGGCCGTGGTGCTCGTGGCGAAGGGCCCGGGGCTCAGGCCACCGGGAAGGCGTAGAAGGTCCTGCCCCGCTGGACGACGGCGGTCTCCCCGACGGCGAGCACCCGGTACCACGCGCTGACCGTCGCCCCCTTCGGACCGGCCGACCCGATGTCCTGGAACTTCCACAGTCGCTCGCCGTCGGCCGCCGAGAACGCCGTGACCTGGACGGCGTCGGCCGCGATCAGGGTCTTCTCGCTGCCGCTCAGGGTGAGCGACGGGGCGTTCCCGATGCCCGGCACCTCCGTGGAGCGCCGCCACACGAGCCGGCCGCTCTCCCGCTCCACCGCGCCGATCAGCCGGTTGCGTTCGGTGGTGTGGATCAGGGGTCCGGCGACCAGGGGGGTGCCGAACACCGAGTCGTCGCCGCCCTCGACGCGCCACAGCGGCTTGGACGTGTCCGCCTCGAAGGCCTGGAGATCCGTGCCGACCGCCGCGTACAGCGTCCCGTCCTCGTCGCCCGCGGTGGCCGCTTGGGGGGAGGCCGCGCCGTACTGCTTGGTCCACAGCAGCTTGCCGGTCTTCTGGTCGAACGAGCGGACCGACCCCTTCCCCTTCGCCTTCTTGACCTCGGCCGCCGTCAGGCTGACCGCGTCCTGTCGTACGAGGACGTCGGCGGAGCGCTCCGCGACCACCCGGTAGGCGGGGGTGCCGGGGTCGCGGCCCGCCGGCACGGAGGTCCGCCACAGCTCCTTGCGCTGCACGATGTCGTACGCGAAGAAGTAGGCCTCGACGACCTTCTTGTCCTTGCCCCTCTTCTTGCCCTTCTTCGGCTTCGGAGCCTTCACGGTGACCGTGTGCGACCCGGTGAACCAGATGACCGGCCCGGAACTGCCGGCCAGCCGCCCGACGGTGAGATCCGGCAGGTCCTCGAAGGCGTCGGTGTAGCGCACGCGGTGCGCGACCTTGCCGTTCTTCGGCGACAGCCACAGGAACTCCGTCGGGCTCGCCACGAAGACCAGATCGGCGCCCGCCGCCAGCGCGGCCTGCCCCTCCGCGGCGTCCGCGCGCTGCCACACCCGCTTGCCGGTGCGCAGGTCCACGGCGCTGGCCTGGCTCTCGCTGGTCACCACGAGCAGCTTGTCCTGCCAGACGGCAGTGGTGAGCGGGGCCGACTCGGATGCCGGGTGCGCGTAGATCCAGCGCGGCTCGGGGGCCTGCCCCGGGATCGTACGGCGGGGCTTGGGCGCGGGCTTGTCGTCCGTCGCCGCCGCGGTGTCCCCGGAGCCGAGCGCGGCGACCGAACCGCCGCCCACGATCAGCCCGCCGACGGCGGCCGCCGCGATGGTCAGCAGGGTCCGGCGGCTCGCGCCGGGGTCGGGCGCCGGGGCCGGTGCGGGCGGCAGCGGCAACGACACCATCGGGCCGCCGCCGGGGCCGCCCGGACCCGCGGGCCCGGCCGGGAGGGCGGCGGCGGGATACGGGGCGGGTCCGCCGTACGTGTGGCCCGGCTGCCGCGGGGCGACGGGTGCGGCGGGCAGGGCGGGCTGCGCGGGGTGGCCCGCCGGGAGGGCGCCGGGGGCCTGGGGCGCGGTGAGCTGGTGGGGAAGCGCGAGCTGGGTGGTCGGGCGGTCGTTCCGCGGCGGCCGTGGCCCGGTGTTGAGGAACCGGGTGGTGCCCCGGTCCTCGCCCTCACCGATGTCCCCGTCGCCCGGGGAGGCGGACGCGGGCACCGGCGCACCGGCGGGGTCCCGGGGCGCGGGCGCGTCCACCGGAGACACCGGCGCGTCCGACGGCCGGGTGTCCTGCGGTCCCGGGGTCGCGGGGCTCTGTACGGCTTCCGGGGCCGTGGCGGCTTCCTTAGGCGGCTTGGGCGCGTCCACCGGGGACACCGGCGGGTCCGACGGCCGGGTGTCCTGCGGTCCCGGGGTCGCGGGGCTCTGTACGGTTTCCGGGGCCGTGGCGGCTTCCTTAGGCGGCGCGGGCGCGTCCACCGGGGACACCGGCGCATCCGGCGGCCGGGCGTCCTCGGGCTCCGGGGCCTTGTGCACGCTCACCGGCTCCTGGGCCGTGCGGGGGTCTTCGGGCCGGGCGTCCTCGGGAGCGGAAGGGGTGTCGGCCCGGCCGGCCGTGTCCGCTTTCTCGGCCTCCCCGACAGCGGCCACCCCGGCTTCCTCCTCCGGCGCCTCCAGCGCCAGGACCCGCGCCTCCTGGTCCGCGACCGCCGCCGCGAGCGGTTCGGGCAGCCAGCCGCCCCGGGCGAGGCCCGCCGCGCCCTCCAGGGCCAGTTCGGCGGCGACCGCGCCGGCCGTGGGGCGCTCGGCCGGGTCCTTCGCCAGGCAGCTGGCGACCAGCTCGCGCAACTCCTGCGGTACGGAGTCGAGTTCGGGCTCGTCCTCGGCGATCCGGCGGGCGGCCTCCTCGGCCGGGCCCTCCGTGAACGGGGTCGTCCCGGTCGCCGCGTACGCCAGGAGCAGCCCCAGGACGAAGAGGTCGGAGGCGGCCGAGACCTCCTTGCCCTCGATCTGCTCGGGCGTCAGATAGCCCAGCCGTACCGAGAGCTGGCCGCCTGGCCGGGCCTCCGCCGAGGCGGCCGCGCCCAGCGGGCCGAAAGCGGTGAGGCGGGGGCCGTCGGCGGCCAGCAGCACCGTGCTGGGGGCCAGTCCCTGGAGCACGGAGCCGGCGGCGTGCACCCGGGAGAGGATCTCGGCGATGCCCGCGCCCAGTATCCGCAGGGCCCGCTCGGGCAGCGGACCGGCGATGCCGATCGCCTCCGCCAGCGGCAGTGCGGGGACGTAACCCGCCGCCGTCCACAGCGGTTCCGTCCCGTCGGCGGGCGTCTCCGCCGGATCGCCGGTGTCCAGGGGCGGGGCCACCCAGCCGCCCGCGAGACGTTCGGCGGTGCGGGCCTCGGCCTGGAAGCGGCGCCTGAAGACCGGTACCGCGGCCAGCTCGGGGCGTGCGGCGGTGATGAGGGCCACCTCGCCGGACGCGGCGTCCCGGGCCACGTACCGCACGGAGCTCGCGCCTTCGTCGAAGCGGGCCAGCGCGGTGAAGCGGCCGAAGCGGCGTGGATCGTCCTGACGCAGCGCCTCCATGGCGCACCCCCTTGTGACCGTTGTACGGCGACCGGATGGCCCGTCCCCGGCGCCTGACCGTCGATCTTAGGGCCTGCGGCCCCGCGGACGGCCCCTCCGCCGCACAGTCGTGGCCCGCCCGCCGCTCAGTCCCGGCTCGGCGGCTTGGACCAGGGCCACTTGAGCGCGCGGTGCTCCCGGCCGCCGGGGGCGTACTCGTACACCCAGCCGCGCTGGAGTCCGAGCCGCTTGGTGTAGCCGGCCGGGACCCGCTGGTAGGCGTACACCGCGGCGGGGCCGCCGTCGGGGGAGGGCACCGGGACCTCGTACCACTTCGGCGGGTGGCCGGTCGGGCCCAGCAGGATCGGCAGGATCCGGCCGTCCAGGGGGCCGCCGCGGAAAGGGGTGTTCTCGCTCTTCACCCGGTCAGTCTGACGCAGTGGACGCGGGCAGCAGGTGTGCCGCCTCGGCGACGACCGGAATCACCCGTTCCGCCAGCTGCCCGGCCGGGCCGTCGGAGGTCTCCAGGGCCAACAGGTCGTTCACCACCGCCGCGGTCTCCGGGTCCGTGGCGGCGGTCGCGGCGAGCAGGGCGATCAGGTGGTCGACCAGCCAGCCGCGCAGCTCGGCCGCGGCCGGCTGCTTCCCGTCGTCCAGCCAGATCAGCGAGGCCGCCTCGACAGCCGCGATCCAGCTGCGCACCATCATCCGCAGCCTCGGCCCGGCGGGCCGCTCGCCGGACCCGCCGAACCGCCCGAGGTGGCGCAGGATCTCGTCGGCCGCCGCCCGGCGCACCCCGTCCACGATCGTCGTCGTACGGGAGGTCTCCACGACGCTGCCGCCGCGCAGCAGGGCGCTGAACCCGGTGTCGTGCTCGTCGACGAAGCGCAGATAGCGGTCCAGGACCCGGGCGACCCGCTCGGTCGGCGGGCCCACCGGCGGTTCGGTGAAGCACAGCGTCAGCTCGTCGGCCGCCGAGCCGAGCGCGGCCTCGTACAACTGCTGCCGCCCGCCCGGGAAGTAGCGGTAGACGAGGGGCCGGGACACCCCGGCCGCCACCGCGACCTCGTCGAGCGAGACCTCGTCGGGCGCCCGGTGGGCGAAGAGGCCGAGCGCGGCGAGCAGCAGCTGGGCGCGCCGCTCCTCGACGCTGAGCCTGCGGTACGTCGCCCGGGGCGGCGGGACTGCGGCGGTGGAGGTCATGCCACTGAGCCTAAGCGCTGACCCGCGGTACACCTCAGGCCAGCAGACCGGAGCTTCGCCACAGCCGGCGGCCGACGCCGTTGAGCAGGCCGATGTCGTCGAAGAAGTCCGTCAGCCGCTGGGAGCCGGTCTGCATGACCTCCCTGCGGTGGCCGCTCGCCTTCACCTGGGCGACGGCCTCGCGGCGGTCCAGGCCGACGTTCTCGTACACCTGCGGATTGACGAAGCAGACGGAGAAGACCCGGGCCGCCTCGCCGCAGCTGACCTTGGTCAGTTCGCGCTCCCAGCGCGGGGCGGTCACCATCTGGCGGCGCAGTTCCTCCCGGGCGTACCGGACGTGCCGGGCCTCCTCGATGACGTGGATCCGGGTCACGCCGCGCACCAGGGTCTGCACGCGGTCGTCCGGGAAGGTCAGGCGCTGCATCCAGTCGAGGATCTCCTCGCCGAGCAGGGTCGCGGCGAACGAACCGGGGGTGGTGGAGACGGTCTTCAGGACCCGCGCGAGGTTGTGGTAGACGCGCGGCACCGGGTACGTCGGGGCGCCGCCCCAGTCGATCATGCGGCCGAACATCATCGAGTGCCGGCACTCGTCGGCTATCTCCGTGAGCGCGTAGCGGACGTGGTTGCTGGTCACCGGCTTGTCGTAGATGTGCCGGACCAGCAGCTGCATCAGGATGATCTCGAACCAGATGCCGAGCGAGGCCAGCGCGGCCCCCTCGTGCCGGGAGAGGTCGAGGCGCTGCTCCTCGGACATGCGGTCCCACATCGGGGTTCCGTACAGCGAGAGCAGCTCCGGCGGCCAGAACCACCTGCCCTCCTCGACGGCCGCGTCCCAGTCGAGTTCGGTGTCGGGGTCGAAGGAGTGCTTGGCCGAGGATTCGAGCAGCCGCAGGGCGATCTGCTCGCGGTCGCGGAGCGGCCCGAGCGCGTCGCGGAGCACGGTCGCATCGCGAGCGGTGACGGTCGTCATGGCGGAAGCACCTCACACAGGGATTGCCGGGCACGGAAGTTACCGACGGTCGCTCCTTATGAGACTGCCTGTCAGCAAGGCAGTCAATCCCTTGCGCGCGACTCCGTGCGACTTGTTGACCCGATGTCTACCAACGTGTGAACCTGCCGGGGAGGCGGCTGGCGTACGCGCTCAACTGCCCGCTGAGTCACGGAACTTGTCGATCACGTCGAGCCAGTCGAGGCGAAGGAGCCGTCCGTGTCCACCCATGACCTCTACACCACCCCGCCGGCCGAACGGATCTGGCAGGTCCCCGCCACCGGAGCCGCCCGGTTCAGCTGGGACTACGACGACGGCCGCGAACGCCTTCTCGCCCTCTACCAGAAGGGCAAGGACAAGCAGTGGGACGGCAACAAGCGCATCGACTGGTCCCTGGAGGTCGACCCCACCGACCCGCTCGGCACCCCCGACGAGGCGCTCACCCTGTACGGCACCCCGCACTGGGCGAAGATGACGGAGAAGGACCGGGGCGAGCTGCGCAAGCACTACACCTCCTGGCAGTTCAGCCAGTTCCTGCACGGCGAGCAGGGTGCGATGGTGTGCGCGGCGCGCATCGTCGAGTCCGTCCCCGACCTGGACGCCAAGTTCTACTCCGCCACCCAGGCCATGGACGAGGCCCGGCATGCCGAGATCTACGGCCGCTTCCTGCACGAGAAGATCGGCATGCTCTACCCGGTCAACGACAACCTCCAGGGGCTGCTGGGCGACACCCTGCGCGACTCCCGCTGGGACATGCCCTACCTCGGCATGCAGGTCCTGATAGAAGGTCTGGCGCTGGCCGCCTTCGGAATGATCCGCGACACCACGACCAAGCCCCTGCCCAAGCAGATCCTCGCGTACGTGATGCAGGACGAGGCCCGGCACGTCGCCTTCGGGCGGATGGCGCTGCGCGACTACTACCAGCAGCTCAGCGACGCCGAACTGCGCGAGCGCGAGGAGTTCGTCATCGAGGGCTGCTACCTGATGCGCGACCGGCTCAGCGGCGTCGAGGTCCTGGAGAACTTCGGCATCGGCAAGCAGGAGGCGAAGGACCTCTCGGAGCACTCCGAGTTCCTCCAGCTCTTCCGCAAGCTTCTGTTCAGCCGGATCGTCCCGTGCGTCAAGGACATCGGCCTGTGGGGCCCGCGGCTCCAGAAGGCGTACGTCGACATGGGCGTCCTCGAACTCGGCGACTCCAACCTCGACCTGCTGATGTCGCAGGACGAGGAGATAGCCGAGGAACTGGACCGCGAACGCTTCGCCGCGGAGGAGGAGGCCCGGGTGGCGGAGGTCGCGGAGGCGGTCGAGGAGGGCGCGTCCGACGCCGCCTGAGCGGCCGAGGGCGGACCGATAATGGATATACGGGACCGGGCCACGGCAGCCACGATGCAGGCATGATGACGCACCCGCCCGCAACCGCCGCCGGTCACGCGGCCGCCCGTCGCAGTCTCGAAGCCCTCGCGCTCGGCGACGCGTTCGGGGAGCGCTGGTTCCCCCTCTTCCGTGAGCCCCGCCAGGCCGTGAGAGAGATCCGGGCCCGCCGCACCCCGCCGGAGCCTCGCTGGCACTGGACCGACGACACGGCCCTCGCGCTCGCCCTGAACCGCTGCCTGGACGAGCGCGGCCACGTCGACCAGGACCACCTGGCCCTCTGCTACGCGCTGGCCTTCGACGCCGACCAGGCCCGCGGATACGGCCACGGCATGCATCTCCTGCTGCCCCACCTGCTCGTGTCCCCGGCCGACTGGCGCACCCTGGCCCCCGAACTCTTCGACGGCGGCAGCCTCGGCAACGGCGCGGCCATGCGGGTCGCCCCGCTCGGCGCCCGCTTCCACGAGGACCTGGACCGGGTCGTGGAGCAGGCCGCGCTCTCCGCCGCCGTCACCCACGCCCACCCGGACGGTGTCGCGGGCGCGGTGGCCGTCGCGGTGGCGGCGGCGCTCTCCGCCCGCGGCGAACTGACGCTGGACGCGGTCGCCGGCCGGACGCCCGAAGGGCCGTTGCGCGACGGTGTGCGACGCGCGGCCCGGACGCCGTTCACCACGCAACCGTGGAAGGCCGCGGACCTCCTCGGCAACGGGCAGCGCATCCGGGCCGACGACACCGTGCCCTTCGCGCTGTGGACCGCGGCCCGCCACCGGGACGACCTGGAAGCGGCGCTCTGGGCGACCGCGGAGGGCCTCGGCGACGTCGACACCACGTGCGCCATCACGGGGGAGTGGTCGGGGCGGCGACCGGGGTGGCGGGGGCGCCGGAGGAATGGCTGTGCAGGCGCGAGCCGTTGGGGTGAGGTGCGCGGGGCGTCCGGCCCGGAAGAGGGCGGTCCGTCGCGGCCCGGTACCCATACCGGCCGCGTCGAAATTCCGTTCGCGCACGTGTCGTACCGTGAGCGCATGACCACCCCGCCGCAGGGCCCGTACGGGCCGCCGCCGCCGCCCACGCCCCCGCAGAGCCCCTACGGCCCGCCCGCCGCCGCTCCGGGGGCACCGCCGCAACAGCCCTACGGACAGCCGCAACAGCCCTACGGCTACCCGCAGCAGCCTCCTGCCCCGCCCCAGCAGGGCGGCGGTTGGGGGCAACCCGGCTGGGGGCAGCAGCCCGGCATACCCGGTGGGGGCGCTCCCGGCTGGCCGCCCCACGGACCGCAGCCGCCGCGCAGGAAGCGGCCCGTGCTGATCGTGGGGATCGTGGCCGGCGCGGTCCTGGCGGCGGGCGGCATCACCTACGGGGTCTCCCAGCTGGTCGGGAGGACCGCCGACGCGGCGTTCCCGGAGGCCGAGTACCAGCTCGTCCTGCGGCAGAAGGTGCTGGACGGCGAGTTCACCCTGGCCCAGGACCTGTCGTCGTCCGAGGGCAAGAAGATCGAGGACATGTACGACCCCTCCGTCCGGGACGCGAAGGCCGTCGTCGGCCAGTACGGCTCGGCCGAGGGCGGAGCCCTGGTGATCTCCGGGATGTACGGGCGGTTCACCGAGCCGGAGGCGATGAGCGGCAAGATGATGGAGGGCGGGGCCGAAGGGCAGGGCGCGACCGTCGCCGTCCCCCCGAAGGAGTTCACCCCCGCCGGTCACGACATCACGCTGAAGTGCCAGGTGCTCCAGTCGAACCAGAACGGCGTCAGGGCGAACATCCCGATGTGCGCCTGGGGCGACGACAACACGGGGGCGTCCGTGGGGATCATCCGTCCCGAGACGGCCGTCGAGGACGCCACGGCGATCGACCTGGAGGCGGCGGCGGCCGAGACCGCCGAGATCCGCGAGGAGATCCGCGAGGAGATCCGGCGGCCGGCCGGCTGACCCGTCGCGGTCCGGGTGCGACCGGGCCGGGGCCGGGCCCGTCACCGGCCCAGGCCGTCCGCCCGGCGTGGATCAGAGCACCCCGGCCGGCGCCGGAAAACGGGTGCGCAGGGTGAACGCCCGCTCGGTCGGGCCGTGTTCGCGCAAGTGGAGCAGGCGCTCCTCGGCGTCCGCGACCGTCGGGCGTTCCCCCGCGGGCACCCACCACAGGGCGGTCATCGCCTCCCGGATCTGCTCGAACCACTCGCGGCGCCGGCGCATCAGCTCCCGGTGCCGCCCGGCGTACATGAAGGCGGTGAGCGCTTCCGCGTCCCGCCACACGGACATGTTGATGATCATCCAGTCGTCCCCGAAGACCGGGACGTCCGTGGCGTTCCCGGAGTCCGAGCGCAGCCGCCAGACGAACCCCTCGGCCCGGTCGGCGACCGCGTTCACCGGGTCCAGCCCGTCGACGAAGTCCTTCAACTGCGGTGAATCCAGCGGGAAGCTGAGCCGGGAGATGTTCACCTGGGCCAACTCGTGGTTCCCGCTGCCGTTTTTCGTCTCCATGAAGGTCATGACCGCACGGTAGGCAGGGTGTTCTCCACCGCGCGGGCCATTCCGAGCAGCGAGACGTCCGCCCCGCGCCGCGCCACCAGGTGGAGCCCCACCGGACAGCCGTCTCCGGTGAATCCGGCGGGCAGGCTGGCCGCCGGATGGCCGCTGAGGTTGAACGCCCAGGTCAGGGCGGTGGAGTAGAGGTCGCCCGGACCCTCGTGGCCGTGCGGCCGGTTCGGCGTGACCGGGCTCAGCAACAGGGGCGCGGCGGCGAAGAGGTCATCGAGCCGGCCGTCGTTCGCCCGCCGGACCGCCACTGCCTCCGGGTCCCCGGGCGTCCCGCCCCGTACCGCCTGCCAGGCCCGCACCGGGTCGAGCAGAGCGCAGTCGGCGTCCAGCAGGCGTACGGTTCCCGCCGCGACGAGCCGGTCCACGGCCGCCCGGACGATGCCCGCAACCTCCGGGTCGACGTCGGCGAAGCCGAGGTCCTCGCTGTAGACGGCGGGCAGCGGAAGGGCAGGGGCGGCGGGCGGCTCGTACCCGTCCAGGACATGGCGGAGATACCGCTCCGCCCCGGCCGCCGACCGCGCCAGCACACCGGCGGAGGCCAGCCCGGACCGGTCGGGGGAGGGCAGCAGCCCCCTCGTCGTCTTCAGCCCGAACACCCCGCACCAGGCGGCCGGGATGCGCACGGACCCGGCCCCGTCGCTGCCCGTCGCCAGCTCCACCATCCCCGCCGCCACCGCGACCGCCGCCCCGGCCGACGATCCGCCCGGCGTACGGTCCGCCCGCCACGGGTTGACCGTACGGCCGTGCGCCCCCTGCCCCCAGGTCTGCCAGTAGGTGCCGGGCCCGGGCACCGACGTCGCGCCGACCGGGACCCCGCCCGCCGCGATCAGCCGGCGAGCCGCGTACGACCGGATGCCGGAGGGGCCCTTCACCGCGAACGGCAGCCCGCCCAGCGGGAGTCGCCGCGCCACGGCCTCCCGCTCCCGGGCGAGCGACTCGCCCGGCCAGACCTCGACGAACGCGTGCAGTGCCGGGTCCAGCTCCTCGATCCGCCGCAGGGCCTGGCCGACCCTTCCCGTCCGCCTCACCACGCCGTGCACGCACTCTCGCCGCAGCGACCCCAGAGCCACGTACGTCCGGTACGACGGCCCGGGGCCGGCACGCCGAGAGCACGCACCTGACGCCGCGCGGCCGCCCTGCGGACGACGACGCGAAGGGTCACACAGGCCCTGGCCACGGCGGAGGTCGTACGCGTCATGGCCCCAGTCTGCCCGCACCGCCCGACGCCGGGCGGGTCACTCCTCCAACGCCTCCTCCATCACGGCCCGGGCGATCGGGGCCGCGCTGCCGCCTCCGCTGATGTCGGCCCGGTCGGCGGCGGCGTCCTCCACCACCACCGCCACCGCGACGGCGGGACGGCCGGAGTCGGGGGCCTGGGCCCAGGAGATGAACCAGGCGTACGGCAGACCGGAGTTGTCGACGCCGTGCTGGGCGGTGCCCGTCTTGCCGCCGACCGTCACCCCGTCGATCGCCGCGTTCGACCCGGTGCCGTTCTCCACCACCTCGACCATCATCCGCTGGAGTTGCACGGCCGTCGCCGGGTTCATCGGCCGCTCGTACGACTCCGACCCCTGCTGCCGGACGGTGTCCCCGTCGTTCGTGGTCACCCGGTCCACCAGATGCGGACGGCGCAGATCCCCGCCGTTGGCCACCGCCGAGGCGACCATCGCCATCTGGAGCGGGGTCGCCGTCGTGTTGAACTGCCCGATCGAGGACAGGGCCAGCTGGTCCTCGCTCATGTCCGTGTCGAAGTTGCTCCGCGCCACCCCGGACGGGATGCGCAGCCCGGTGTCGTTGAAGCCGAACTTCTCCGCCGTCTCCACCATCCCGTCCAGGCCGACCTCCACCCCGAGATGGGCCATCACGGTGTTGCAGGAGACCCGGATCGCGTCCGCCAGAGACGCCTCCTCGCAGCCCCTCGCCTCGTTCGGCAGCGTCGTCCGCGTCCCCGGCAGGACGTAGGGCGACGGGGTGTCCGTGGCCGCGTCGGCGTCCGTCACCTCGCGGGCGTCCAGGGCCGCGGCCGCCGTCACGATCTTGAAGGTGGAGCCCGGCGGATAGGTCTGCCGGATGGCCCGGTTGAGCATCGGCAGGCTCTTGGCCGCGTTCAGCCGGGTCCACGCGTCGGTCACCGCGGAGCCGGTCCCGGACAGCCGCTCGGGGTCGTACGACGGGGTGGAGACCAGGGCCAGGATCGCGCCCGTCGACGGATCCAGGGCCGCCACCGCGCCCCGCCGCCCGCGCAGCCCCTCGTAGGCGGCCTGCTGCATCGACGCCTTGATCGTGGTGACGACATCGCCGCCCGGCTGCCGCCCCCGCGTGAACTCGTTCCAGAAGGGCACCGGCGCCAGCAGCGAGTCCGTACCGGACAGCACGGCGTCCTCGGCGTTCTCGATCAGCGTGGTGCCGTACGTCTGCGAGGCGTATCCGGTCACCGGCGCGTACAGCGGGCCGTGCAGATAGGTGCGCTCGAAGCTGAGCTGCTCGCCGGTCTCCTTGTTGCCGGTCACGGGCCGGTCGCCGACCAGGATGTTGCCGCGCGGCTGGTCGTAACGGGCGATGGAGCTGCGGCGGTTGGCCGGGTTGTCGTCCAGCTCGTCGGCCTCGAAGAGCTGGACGCGGGCCGCGTTGACCAGCAGCGCCACGAGCAGCAGCAGACAGAAGGCGGCGGCCCGCCGGATGTAGCGGATCACCGGTCCTCCTCCCCGGCCGCCGCGATGACCCCGGTCTCCACCTGCTCCGGGTGAGGTCTGCGCGCGACGTCGCTGACCCGGATCAGCAGCGCCACGATGATCCAGTTGGTGACGACGGACGAGCCGCCCTGCGCCAGGAACGGCATCGCCATCCCGGTCAGGGGGATCAGCCCCATGACCCCGCCCGCGATCACGAACACCTGGAGCGCCAGGATCGAGGCGAGACCGATGGCGAGCAGCTGCCCGAACGGGTCGCGCAGGGCGAGCCCGGCCCGGTAGCCGCGCGCCACGAGCAGCGCGTAGAGCAGGAAGATCGCGG
Source organism: Streptomyces sp. NPDC058576 (assembly GCF_042718715.1). Classification (NCBI taxonomy): domain Bacteria; kingdom Bacillati; phylum Actinomycetota; class Actinomycetes; order Kitasatosporales; family Streptomycetaceae; genus Streptomyces; species Streptomyces sp. NPDC058576. Next base: position 39,403 of record NZ_JBHXPF010000051.1, read on the forward strand.
TCAGCCCGCTCAGTCCCAGCTCCTCGCCCGCGGTCGCCAGGATGAAGTCGGACTTGGCGGCGAAGCCGATGAGGATGGACTGGCCGGCGCCGAGCCCGGTACCCAGCATCCCGCCCGCGGCGAACGCGAACAGCGACTGGGCGAGCTGGCCCGGGCCCTGCCCCGCGTCGATCGAGGCGAACGGGTCCAGCCAGTCCTGCACCCGGCTGTGGACGTGCGGTTCGAAGGAGCCCACGACGAAGGCCCCGACGGCGGCCAGGAGCAGGCCGACCGCGATCCAGCCGGTCCGGCCCGTCGCCACGTACAGCATGATCACGAAGAGCCCGAAGAACAGCAGCGAGGTGCCGAGGTCACGCTCCAGTACCAGCACCCCGACGCTCAGCAGCCAGATCGCCACGATCGGCCCGAGCACCCGGCCGGAGGGCAGTTGCAGCTTCCACGCCGTGCGGCCGGTGTACGCGAGCGCGTTGCGGTTGCCGGCCAGATAGGCGGCGAAGAACACGGCGAGCAGGATCTTGGCGAACTCCCCGGGCTGGAAGGAGAGTCCGCCGATCCGGATCCAGATCTTCGCCCCGTTCACCGCCGGGAAGAAGATCGGCACGGTCATGAGCACGAGCGCCGCGGCCACCGAGAGATACGCGTACCGCTGGAGCACCCGGTGGTCCCGCAGCAGCACCACCACGGCGGTGAACAGCGCGACGCCGAGCGTCGACCAGACGAGCTGGGTGGGTGCGGCCTGGTCCCTGGGGGTCTCCAGATCGAGCCGGTAGATCAGCACCAGGCCAAGACCGTTGAGCAGGACGGCGATCGGCAGCAGCAGCGGATCGGCGTACGGGGCCCGGAAGCGGACCGCCACATGGGCGAGCAGCGCGAGCGCCCCGAGCCCGGCGCCGTACCCGGCGACATCGGGGGGCACGGCGCTGTCGTGGGCGAGGCCGACCGCCGCATAGCCGAAGACAGAGATCAGGACGGCCCCGACGAGGAGGGCGAGCTCCACCCCGCGCCGCTTGGGCAGGCGGAGCTCGGGCGGGGGAGCGTCCGCCGTCGTTGCGGTCATGCCCCGCAACGTAGCAAGAGGTGGACGGTATTTCCCTTATGTCACACCTTTGCTCATGTCAGGCCCCCGTCTCGCGCCGGGTCCCCGCCCACGTCGGAGCCCCCTCCGCGCACGCGCCCGCCCGCGAAGCGCGCGGCGACACGGCCGGGCTTCGCGGGCGGGCGGATGGGCGGGGTACGGGTGACGCGAGGTCAGCACCACTTCGGCGCGGAGCCGATGTTCTCGATGTAGCGGGCCGAGCCCCAGGCCCAGGTGCCGTCGGTCAGCAGGTACCAGCGGTTGTTGCCGTCTACCTTGTCGCCCTGCGTCTTGCAGAAGATGTTGACGTACGAGCCGTACTTGACCGAGCCGACGACGCGGCTGCTGCGGGTCGGCTTGTCACGGAGCAGCAGGTACGGCTTGGCGATGACCCGTCCCTTGTAGGTCCGCTTGGCCGCCTGGGGCCGCGCCTGGCCCTGGGCCTGCGCCTCCTGGCGGGCCTCCTTCTGCTGCGCCTCGTGCTCGCGCTGCAGCGCCGAGGCGGAGAGCTCGTCGGACATCGGGTCCGGAGCGGTGGCCTCCGTACGCTGGCCGACGGGCTGGGGGTCGGCCGCCAGCGCGGCGGGAGCGGCGGCCGTGAGCGCCGCGAGCGTGCCGGTGGCGACGCAGAGACCGAGCCGGCGGAGCCGCGAGGAGCGGGACAGGGGGGACATGCTGCCTCCATGCGATGAGGAAAGGGACCGTGGGGGACACGAGCTGGGCTCGTGATCGTCACGCTAAATTCGCCACTCACGGTCTGCAACGCGTCACGATGCGTGAGGGGCGCTCCTCGTTGAGCCGTCCGGGTCGTCCGGGCCCTCCGGACCCCCGTCACCACCGGGATTCCCGTCACCGTCGCCGTCACCGAGCCTCACGTACTCCGGCAGGGTCAACCGGGCGAGCGCGCCGCCGTCCGGCGGATTGTCGAAGTCCAGCCGGGCGCCGATGACCTGGGCCTGGCCGAGGGCGATGGTCAGCCCGAGACCGTGCCCCTTGCCCGCGCCGTCCGTGCGGAACCGCTGCGGCCCGCCGTCCAGCAGATACGCCGGAAACCCGGGGCCGTGGTCCGTCACGGAGACCACCGGGCCGTCCACGCTCAGCACCACCGGAGGACCCCCGTGCCGATGGGCGTTGGCCACCAGGTTGCCGATCACCCGCTCCAGGCGCCGCCGGTCGGTCTCCACCCGCGCCGCGCCGCTCACCCGTACCTCGGTGTCGGTGCCCGACGCCCGCACGACCCGCTCCGCCACCGGCGCGAGGTCGTGCACGGCGAGGTCGACCTGCTCGGTACGGGCGTCGAGGCGGGAGATCTCCAGCAGGTCCTCCGTCAGCGCCCGCATTGCCTTCACCCGGTCGCGCACCAGCTCCGCCGGGCGGCCCGGCGGCAGCAGTTCGGCGGCGGCCGACAGACCGGTCAGCGGGGTGCGCAGCTCGTGCGCCACGTCGGCGGTGAACCGCTGCTCGGTCTGGAGCTTGCGCTGGAGGGTCGAGGCCATCGTGTCGAGCGCGCCCGCCACGATCGCCACCTCGTCCTGGGCGCGGACCGGACGCGCGGTCCGTGGGTCCGCCACCCGGGCGTCGAGGTCGCCCGCGCTGATCCGGCGGGCCACCCGGGCGCTCTGGTGGAGCCTGCGGGTCACCCGGCCGACGGCGAACAGCCCGACGAGCAGGGTGGCGGCGATGGCCAGCAGCGAGGAGCCGATGATCGCCCGGTCCAGCCCGCCGATGGTGCGGGCGCTGTGGCTGTAGTCCGTCCAGGTGGCCAGCGCCCGCCCGTCCGCCGGGCCCGCCGCCCACATGGCGGGGCCGCCCTGCCCGTCCGGGTCGCCCGGCGGGTGCGGTCCGTCCGCGACGAGGGTGCCCCGCTCGCCGTCGGCGGCCAGGGCGCGCAGCGAGGCGGGCAGGCCCGGCGGGTCGATGCCGGAGCCCCGGGGCAGCGGCTCCCCGGCCTCGTACGCGTCGGTGACGACCTCCAGCCGGCTCAGCGCCTTCTCGCGGGCGTGCTCGACCGTCTGCCGGGTGACCGCGGTGTGCACCAGGAGGCCGAGGAGGGCGGCCAGGGTGCAGCACATGGCGGTCAGGAGGACCGCCGACTTCCAGGTCAGGCTCGCCGTCCAGGAGGGCGAGCGGAACCGGCGCCGACGTCTCATCGCGCCCCCGCGGTGGATTCCGAAGGCGTACGGGAGGAGGCGGAGGGCGTCGGCGGGCGCGTCGCCCCCGGCGCCTTCCGGTGCTCGGGCGTCCGCAGGATCTCGTCACGGGTGGCCAGCATCGCGCGCTGCCGCTCGTCCCAGGACCACGCGGTGCGGTACTCGTACCCCGGGATCACCGAGGGCGCCCGCATGATCAGGTCCCGGCCCGCCAGCTCCACGCTGATCACGGCGTCGTAGGTGGACATGATCCGGGTCAGCCCGCCCCCGTCCGGCATGTAGACGCGCACGGCGAGCTGCCGGTCGGGCATCCGGATGCCGAGCACCAGCTCGTCTCTGCCGTCGCCGGTCAGATCGCGGTAGTACGGCGGGAGGACCGGGCAGTCGTCCGGGGCGGTCCGGCACGCCTGGATCTGCCGGACCGTGCCGTCCGGCAGCTCGTCCAGGCCGCTGTCCCGGTCCGTCTTCGCCTTCAGACCGGCCTGAGCCACGGCCACCGGGTCCAGCCGCCGCACATCACCGCCGGTCACCCGGATCCCCGGGATGCGGGCGGTCTCGCCCTCGCCGTAGTCGTACGGGGCGGCGGAGGCCGGCGGCAGATCCGGCCAGAGGCTCTTGGGCTCGACGGCCGACGGCGCGTCCCCCGCGCTCTTCAGCCCGCCGGCCGCGCCGCAGCCGGACAGCAGGGCGAGCGCGGCGACGGCGGACACGGCGGTGCGGGTCGCCGCCGGGGCGCGGTGCGGGCGCACGGCTCGCCTCCTCTTCCGACGACAGCGATCTCACACCCTAATCGGACGTCCGCGCGCAATGCCCGGTTCGCACCATCGTGTAACGGTGCGTGGCTCTACGTTCGCCGCAGGGTCAGCGCCGGTACGGGTCAGCGCTGGTACGGGTTCTGCCCGGGCGGCGTGACGCCGGGCTGCTGCGGGGCCTGACCGTAGGCGTTGCCGTCCTGCCCGGCCGCGGCCTGGGCGAGCAGCTGGTCCGCCTCCTCCTTGGGTATCTGCCGCTCCCCGCCGCAGAACGTGCACTGCGTGGCGTACTTCGTCGAGAACGGGAACAGCGGCACGAAGAACAGCGTGAACTTCGTGACCCGCTTGCGCAGGGTGTGCGCCGCCGGATTGCCGCACCAGCCGCACACCATCGTCAGGACGGCCAGCTGGTAGAGGTAGCCCTTGGTACCGAAAATGATCATGTCGTGGTCCCTTTCCCCGTCCCCCGGAGTGCCTGTCGGCACAGCGCCAGGAGCTTTTCGTCCTCGTGGATGTCATGACTGCCGTACCCGCCGTCCATCGCGTTGTGACGGCGTACGGAGGCGAGTTCGCTCCGCAGGACGTGTGCCGCGGCCGACCCCTCCGGGACCGGCCCCATCCGTGCCAGGCATTCTGCCACCCGGACCCGGACATGGCGGCTCTGCTCCCAGGCGGTGAGCAGAGCGTCGGTGGTCTCCCGCGACCGGCCGGACACCTCCCACAGCGCGATCGCCGCATCCACCCGCAGCCACAGCTCCTCGTGTGCCAGCAGCCCGCGCAGCCTTGGCGCGACCACCGCGGCACGCGGCCCCAGGGCCCCCAGCGCCACCGCCGCCGCCCGCCGGTCGTGCACCTGGTCCGACTGGAGGCCCTCGATCAGCACCGGCAACACCGCCTCCGCGTCCCCGGAGACCGCCCACAGCGCCTCGGCCGCCTCCGTCGCGGAGGCCGTCCCCGGGCGGCGGATCAGCGCCCGCAGCTCCGGGACGGCCTCCCGCGCGGCGGGCCCGAACGACCCCAGCGCCCGCAGCGCCGCCGTACGCAGCCACTCGCCCCGGTACTCCGGCGCCCCGCGCAGCACCCGCAGCACCTCGGGGGCGGCCTCGCCCGCGCGCAGCCCGGTCAGCCCGGCCAGCAGCGGGCTCGCCCGGTCGTAGGCGCCCTCGTCCAGAACCACTTCCGCGAGCCTGCGCCGCAGCGCCCCGGCGAGCGGCCGGGCCACCGCCCCCAGGTGGCCCACCGCGAACCCCACGTCGTGCGCCACCTGCGGCAGCTCCAGGGCCGCCGCGAGCGCGGGCACCGCACGGGCGTCGCCGAGCCGCGCCAGGGCCTTCACGGTCGAGCCGAGCCCGGGCGGACCGCTGGCCCAGGTCTTCACCCAGCTCCCGGGGTCGGCGGCCAGCCGGGCGGCCAGGGCGTCCGCGGCGGGCGCGGCGAGGCCGAACAGCTCCTCCAGCACATGGGACGCGGCCTCGGCCAGCCGGGGCTCGGGGTCGGAGAGCTGCTCGCCGACGAGCGCCACCAACTCCTCGTACGGGCCGCGCCAGGCCCGTATCAGCCCGCCGCTCATCCGTACAGCGTCGATGCGCTGCCGACGGTCGGGGCTGCGCAACTGGTCGGCGAGCAGCGCTGTGCGGTCGCCGACCCGGTCGTCCAGGCCGACGTGCAGGGTGCGCAGCAGATCAGCGGCCCAGGGAGCGCCGCGTCCGGCGTTCTCCTGGGCGGAGAGCGACCGCAGCTGCCCCACGAGCGTCGGCGTCGCGACGTGCTCGCCCCGACAGGTCTCCGCCGCGGTCACGTGCTCCGCGTCGACGGGCTCGGCGTCCACCGGCTCCGAGTCGACCGGTTGCGCGTCCACCGCCTCCGCTTCGAACGCCTCCGCTTCGAACGCCTCCGCTTCGAACGACTCCGCGTCGGGGGTCCGGCCGGGGCCCGGATCGGCTCCTTCCCGTGCGGCGTCGCCTTCCGGGGCGGCGCACTCCTCCGGCGCCGTACGCATCTCGCGCAGCAGCCCCGAGACCACCGGCACCACGTCGTCGGGCAGCCCGTCGGGCGAACAGCGCGCCAGCTGGGCCAGGGCCGCGAGCCGCAGCCTCGGGGAGTGCGCCCGGGACGCCAGCCGGCCCAGCCACTCCGCGACCCGTCCCGCCAGCGGCCGGTGCCGCAGCGCGACCCGCCCGGCCGCCTCCACGAGGGCGAGCCGTACCTCCTCGTCGGGCTCCACCGGAAGCCGCTCCCGCAGCAGCGCGAGCACCCGCACGGGGTGCCGGTGCAGCGTGGCGAGCGCCAGCGGGGCCGCGAGCCGCACCCCGGGGTCCTCGTCGGCGATCAGCTCGAAGAACACCCCCGCGCCCGCGGTGACCGCCGCCGCCGCCATCGCGTAGTTCGCGGCGCCCTCGATCTCGTCCTCGTCGATCTCCGCCTCGTCGTCCTCGTCGAGGTCGAAGCCGCCGATGCTGGTGAGCAGTTCGACGACACTGCCCCGGTCCTGCACCCCCGGGGCCACGATCAGCTCGAACAGGAACGGGATGCACGCGAGCGTGCACGCGTACACATCGCCCTGGTGGTGCACCGCGCCGTACATGCCGTCGAGCGCGGCCTCCCGCTCCGCCGGATCGTCGGACGCCAGCCCCCGCAGCAGCTCCGGCACATCGTCGGCAGGCCCGTAGGCATGCTCCATCGAGGCCCAGTCGACCTCGTCGATCCCCGAGAACACGCCATCCCCTCCCCACGACCACGACAGCGCCCGGACCGGAGCGCCCCGTGCCGCGCCCTGTCCGTCACACCCCTCCCGGCGCGCCCCGTAGAAAGCGCCTGCGCAGAGTGTGCACCACCGGTCCGACAATCCACCCGCCACTTGTGGCCTTTCCTCGGCCCGTAACCAGGTCATGACCCCATCAAGACGTTTCGGCCGTGAGGTCCGTGGGAGATCCCGGTGAACGGTGCCGCCTCCGGGAACGTCCCGGCGGGTCTCCCGGAGGCTCCGGGGGGCTCAGGACGTCTCCCGGGGGTGTCACGCGGGCAGCGGACGTGCCTGTTCCGGGTCGTTCAGCGGCGCGAGGAGGTCGCCGAGCCGGTCCAGCCGGGCGGCCATGTCCTCGGCGCGGAACACCAGGGCGCCGGCCTCCCGGCACCCCGCGATCTCGTCCCAGGTGACCGGGGCCGAGACGGTGGGCTCGGGCCTGGCGCGCAGGGTGTAGGGCGTGGCGGTCGTCTTCGACGCGGCGTTCTGGCTGAAGTCGACGAACACCTTGCCCGGCCGCAGAGCGCGCTTCATCCGGTGCAGGGCGAGCCCAGGGAGGGCCTCTTCCGCCTCCACGGCGAGCCGCTTCGCGTACGCGGACACCTCGCCGGACGGGGTCGGCTCCAGCGGAACCAGCAGGTGCAGCCCCTTGGACCCGGACGTCTTCCCGTACGCGAGCAGCCCGTCCGCCGCCAGCCGCTCCCGCAGCCAGAGCGCCACCGCGCAGCACTGCACGACGGTCGCGGGGGAGCCGGGGTCCAGGTCGAAGACCATCCGGTCGGCGATCTCCGGCGCGTCGTCACGCCACTGCGGGGTGTGGAACTCCACCACCAGGTTCGCCGCCCACATCAGCGAGGCCAGATCGCCCACGACCACCTGCCGGGCGCCCGGGTCCTCGCTCCGGGGGACCGGGGTGGTCCCCACCCAGGCGGGCGTACCGGGCGGCGGATTCTTGGTGAAGAAGAGCTGGCCGCCCGGCCCGTCCGGATACCGCAGGAAGGACACGGGCCGGTCGCGCAGATGAGGCAGGATCACACCGCCCGCGGTGGCCGCGTAGTAGTGCAGCACCTCGCCCTTGGTCGTTCCGGTGGCCGGATACAGGACCTTGTCGAGATTGCTGAGCGAGACCCGTCGCCCCTCCACCTCGGTGATCGGCGTCATACGATAAGAGTCACACGAAATCATGCCAAAGCGTTTCTAAGCGCCCAAGAGTCCTTCATGGTCGAGAGTCCATCACGATCGGCAGGGGTGAACGGTGAGGTCCATCTGGAACGGCGCGATCTCCTTCGGGCTGGTCAGCATCCCGATCAAGCTGGTCAACGCCACCGAGAACCACTCGATCCACTTCCGGCAGATCCACCTCGCCGACGGTGGCCGGATCCGGTACCGCAAGGTCTGCGAACTGGACGAGGAGGAGGTCGCCGGCGGTGACATCGGCAAGGCCTACGAGGACGCCGACGGCACCATGATCCCGATCACCGACGAGGACCTCGCCCAGCTCCCGCTGCCCACGGCGAAGACGATCGAGATCGTCGCCTTCGTACCCGCGGACCAGATCGACCCGCTCCAGATGGACGCGGCGTACTACCTCTCCGCCAACGGCGTCCCGGCCGCCAAGCCCTACACCCTGCTCCGCGAGGCCCTCAGGCGCAGCAACAAGGTCGCCGTCGCCAAGTACGCCCTGCGTGGCCGCGAACGGCTCGGCATGCTCCGCGTGGTGGACGACGTGATCGCCATGCACGCCCTGTTGTGGCCGGACGAGATCCGCGCCCCCGAGGGTGTCGCCCCGGACGGCGACGTCACGGTCCGGGACGCCGAACTCGACCTGGCGGACGCCCTGATGGACACGCTCGGCGAGGTCGACATGGACAGCCTGCGCGACGACTACCGGGAGGCGGTGGAGGAACTCATCGCCGCCAAGGCCTCCGGTGAGAGCGCGCGCCCGGCCGAGTCCGAGGACGCCGGCGGCGGCAAGGTCATCGACCTGGTCGCGGCCCTGGAGAACAGCGTGCGGGCGGCCAGGAAGTCCCGGGGCGAGGGGGGAGCCGGGACGGAGGACGAGGGCGACATCGCCGACGTCCACCCCATCGAGAAGACGTCCGGAAAGTCCGCCGGGAAGACGTCGGGGAAGTCGTCCGCGCAGACCACGAAGAAGACGACGCACCGCACGCCGACCGGCAAGACGGTCACCCGCTCCGGCAGCTCCACGACCAAGAAGTCCGCGCCCAAGTCCACCGGCGCGAAGAAGTCCACGTCGACGGCGAAGAAGTCCGCCGGTAGCGGGGGGAGCGGCGGGGGCCGGACGACCGCGAAGAAGACCGCGTCGAAGACCGCTGCGAAGAAGCGGACGTCGTCGAGCGGCGGCACCTCGGCGAAGAAGACGGCGTCCTCCCGCAAACGCGCCTCGGCCTGACGGCGGGACGGGCGGAGCCGGGAGGCAGGACGATCCGCATCCGGGAGGCGAGGCGATCCGCCCCCCGGAACTACGCGACCAGGTCTCCGACGCCCACGGCGGCGCCTTCCTCACCGCCGAACCGGACGGCAGCGTCATCGGGAAGAACCCCCGCCCCCAGGGCTGAACACCGGCTCGACCGGATCCGGCAGGAGCGGCAGGTCCAGCCCGAACGGATCCCGCTCGATGACGTAGGTGCAGCTGGTGTACGTGTAGCCCGGCTGGACCTTCGACCCCGAGGAGTAGCTGTCCACGCCGGCGGTCGCGCCCGTGCCGTGTTTGTAGAGGAAGTGGTACTCCCCGGCGGGAAGCTGGAGCCGCGCCTTCGGGTAGCTCCTGCCGCTCGCCTTGCAGGCCCGTCGCGGCCCTTCTGAGGCGCTGTACCGTTCGCACCCGGCGCAAGCCTTCAGGCTGACGGTGCCGGTGACCGGGCCGGTGTAGAGCACCTCGACCGTGTTCGGCGCGTCATTGCTGATGACCAGCTCCATCCGGGCCCCGCCGGGCCGCTTCGACGGCGGCAGCCGCTTGCCCGCGGCCGGCCGGTCGTCGGCTATCTCCGCGGCTATCGCGATGTTCCGCGCCTGCCGCACCCGCCCGTCGCTCTGGTACGTCCGCGCGAAGTCGGTCAGCGTGGTGCGCGCGTCGCCGAACTTCTCGTCCTTGAACTGGTCGACTCCACAGGCGTACACCCCGTCCACGACGCCTTGGTCGGCATCGGCGCTCAGCGCCTTCACTCCCTCGGAGGGAAGCTGCGAGGCAGTGGCGCCGAGGCCGCGCAGCACCTGGGTGGCCGCACACGGCTCGGCCCCCTTCAACGCCGCGACCTGGGTCGTGATCCGCTCGCCGATCGCCGGCCCGACCTGCCGCGCGGAGACGGAATCGGGGAACGTACGCAACAGCTCGCCCAGCTCCGTACTGCCATCACCGCTGCCGCCGTCCCCACTGCCGCCGCCCGACCCGCCGAGGCGCGAGACACCGCACGCGTACAGCGACTCGGCGAGCGGCTCGTCGGGCCAGGCGGCCAGGTCACCCAGCAGCTTTCCGTCCACCGAGTCCGGCAGCGTCCGCAGATGGGTCAACGGCGCGACGGCCTCGCAGTGCCGCTTTCTCGCGTACGGGGCGGAGACCGCGTCGTAGTACGCCTTCAGGCGATCCGGGACGAGCTTCGCGGCCCGCGAGTCGGGGTGGTCCTCGCCGAGCGTGCGATAGACGTCGAGGGCCTTCCCGTACTCGCCCTTCGCCGCACCGAACGGCTGCTGCGAGGCGGTGGCGACCCGCTCGTCCCCGGCCTCCAGCCTCTCCAGCAGCATCTGCTCCCGCGCCTCGTCCCGCGCGGAGCCGTACACCACCGCCCCGCCCGCCGGCACGGCCAGCAGCACCACGCCCAGCCCCACCGCCAGACCGGGCCGCCACGCCCCGCCCAGCACCGAACGCCGGGCGATCCGGCCCCCGTCGACGGCGGCGAGCACCAGAACGAGCAGATACCCGACGAGCACGCCCCCGGGCACCCCGTCCGGATCGGCCGGCAACGCCACCCACAGCAGCACCGCCGCGGCCGCCCAGCACACGGCGGCCCGAGCCCAGCGCCCCAACAGGGCGTAACCGAGCCCGAGCCCGGTCAGATTGAGCAACGCGACGGCGACCGCCCGTAACGGAGCACCGGGCGGCGGCGGCCCGACGGTCGGTGGACGGGAGGGCGGTGGCCCCAACCCGGACGACCCGAACCCGGACGACCCGAACCCGGACGACCCGAACCCGGACGACCCGAACGCGGGCGGCCCGTCCGGAGGCGGCGGCACGTCCCCGCCGAACCCTGCCCCGCCGGCTCCTCCCTGCCCCGCAGCCGCATACCGATCACCGGACTCCATACGGTCCCCCCACCGCCGAGCCGAAAAGTCACCGGGAATCTGCCCCGTTCTGTCACCGATCACGCACGTTCGCGGCGGCCTCTTCGTGCGTCGGGCCACCGCCGCCCCGCCTCACCCCCTAAACTGCCGAACGCCGCGACTGGCGCGTGCCCCGGCAGGGGCGCTCCGTGGAACCGACCACGAGGAAGCGGCACACCCCGGGTGCGCCCGGGGCGTCATCTCCGGAGAGCCGTCCGCCTGGGCATCCGGGTCCACGCCGCGTACAGCGGCCGACCCGGAAGGACTTCTTCCATGACCGCCCGGACCATCACCGCCACCGGCACAGCCACCCCCGCCGCCGCGCCACGCCATCCGGCCCTCACCGCGTCCGACCCGGAACTGGCCGTCCTGATCGGCGCGGAGGAGCGGCTCCAGGCCGACACCCTGCGCCTGATCCCCAGTGAGAACTATGTCTCCGCCGCCGTGCTCGAAGCCTCGGGCACCGTGCTCCAGAACAAGTACTCCGAGGGCTACCCCGGCAAGCGGTACTACGAGGGCCAGCAGATCATCGACCAGGTCGAGACGCTGGCGGTCCGCCGCGCCCAGGCCCTCTTCGGGATGGACCACGCCAACGTCCAGCCGTACTCCGGCTCCCCGGCCAACCTCGCCGCGTACCTGGCCTTCCTCCAGCCCGGCGACACCGTCCTCGGCATGTCCCTCCCGATGGGCGGTCACCTCACGCACGGCTGGGACGTCTCGGCCACCGGCCGCTGGTTCCGCGGCGTCCGGTACGGCGTCCGCCGCGACACCGGCCGGATCGACCTGGACGAGGTCCGCGACCTGGCCCTGGCCGAACGGCCCAAGCTCATCTTCTGCGGCGGCACGGCCGTCCCCCGCACGATCGACTTCGCGGGCTTCGCGGAGATCGCCCGCGAGACGGGCGCGGTCCTGGTCGCGGACATCGCGCACATCGCCGGCCTGATCGCGGGCGGCGCGCACCCCTCGCCCGCCGGTCACGCGGACGTCGTCTCCACCACCACCCACAAGACCCTGCGCGGCCCGCGCGGCGCGATGCTGCTCTCCACCGCCGAACACGCCCGCGCCATCGACCGCGCGGTCTTCCCCGGCCTCCAGGGCGGCCCGCACAACCAGACCACGGCCGCCATCGCCGTCGCCCTCGGCGAAGCCGCCACCGCCGGCTTCTGCTCCTACGCCCACCAGGTCGTGGCCAACGCCCGCGCGCTGGGCGAGGAGTTGGCCGCCCGCGGCTTCGACCTGGTCTCCGGCGGCACCGACAACCACCTCCTGCTGATCGACCTCACGAACAAGGACGTCCCCGGCAAGACCGCGGCCAAGGCCCTCGACCGGGCCGGCATCGTCGTCAACTACAACACCGTCCCCTACGACCCCCGTAAGCCGTTCGACCCCTCCGGCATCCGGATCGGCACCCCGGCACTCACCTCCCGGGGCGTCCCCGCCTCCGCGATGGGCACGGTCGCCGCCTGGATCGACACGGCCGTCGAAGCGGCGCGCACGGGCGACGAGACCGCGATCACGAAGGTGCGGGAAGAGGTGAAGGACCTCATGGACGCCTACCCGGCACCGGGGTTGCCCGTGTTCTGACGAGCCACTCTGTGCGCCTTCTTCACCTGTTCTCCGCCCTCCCAACCACCCTCTGTGGCACCGTGGATCGACTGATGATCCGGATCTCCGGGCATCCGCGTAGGGGGGACTGTCATGCGACTTCGTACCGTCGCGGCCTCGGCCGCACTCGTCCTGTGCGCCACGGTCGGCGCAGCGGCCTGTTCGTCCTCGCCGGATGCCACGGACGCCGACCGGCCAGCCGCCCCCGCCACCGCGCCGGCCCCCGCAGGCGGCCAGGAGGGGAAGATCGAAACGGGCGAGCGCCAAGCGGACGGCCCCGAGTTGAACGGGCAGAGCGTGGCGGGACCCGAGAAGTGCGCCACCTCTGCCGCCGAGATCCCGGCGGAGTGTGCCCTCGACCTCTCGTTCGCCGACGTCACCGAGGGGGAGCGGGCCGCCGAGCCCCCCACCCTGCCGTGAGCACCCGCTCGTGAACGGGTGAGAGCGCCGAGGGGGGCCGGCACACAACCGTGTGCC